>NZ_JBBUKT010000009.1 GCF_038066715.1 Luteolibacter sp. Y139
ATCCGAAGGGGCTCCGGCCCTCAGGGTATGAAAATTTCATGACGAAATTCATTGGGGCCGCATGAGTGTGCGGCCCCTTTTCGTTGCCCGGATCGCGCTTTGGTAGCTCCGGCAGGTCTCTTGAATCATGGGGCCACAAGGGGGGGCGGCGACTCCGGGTGAGTTCAGCCATGATCTTGACGGAACTGTCCTGACTGATAGTGGGCTCGATACCTCATATGAAAATCATTGCTCCCCTCGCCATCGTCGCGGCCTCCCTCAGCGTCGTAAATGCCGTTACCGTGACCCTCGTTGGAGTCGCCAATACTCCGACGGGCTTTATCACCTATGGAACGACCACTCTAGCGAGTGGTTCGGCTTATTTCTATTCGTCTTCGGTCGATCTCAATGCCGCCCAGGTCGCCAGCGTCACGACCCGCGCCGCCTTTGAGGCGTTGCTTACCGCCGATCCCGGTCTAGTCCGGGGTGCCGTTGCCTTTACGAACGGAACTCTTGTGAGCTCCGGAGCCACAGAAATGGGCGCCGTCGGCAATAAAACCTATCTCTTTTTTGAGGGTGCCGACGGCATTGGCATCTACCAAGGACCTTCCGTTCCTGCTCTCGGTGCCATCACAATGAACGCGACCACCATGATCGAAGATCTCAAGGGAACTTCGCTCCTACAGAATAACGGTAGCTTCAATTCCGGCTTCCAGCTCGTTCCTGAGCCTTCGATCGCTCTTCTTGGTGCCCTGGGTGCTCTCGGCCTGCTCCGCCGCCGCCGCTGATCCCGGCTCACGGGTGCCTTTCTCGCGTGTGTCCCAAATCTTGGGGACATGACAGATCCCGCATTTTCGGGCAGAGTCTTCACATCCGAAGGGGCTCCGGCCTTCAGGGTATGAAAATTTCATGACGAAATTCATTGGGGCCGCATGAGTGTGCGGCCCCTTTTCGTGTACGGGTGGCGCGGACGCGCTATGACCGGATCCGGTGATGGAAAGCAGCCGGAGCGGCGGTAACGGGAGGCGATGAAGCGCCTGCTATTCCTCCTCCTTTCCCTGTTCCTTCCCGTCCTTGCCTTCGCCGGCCCGGACCCTGATCCGGCCCGCTTCGACAAGGAGATCGTGGCCTTCGATGCCGCGGACGCGAAGACTCCGCCGGAGAAGGGCGGAATCGTTTTCACCGGCAGCTCCAGCATCCGGCTGCTGGACCTGAAGAAGGTATTCCCCGGCCTGAAGGCGCTGAACCGCGGCTTCGGCGGCAGCCACATCTCGGACGTGAACCACTACCTCGACCGCTGCCTGCTGCGCTACGAGCCGTCGCTGGTGATCTTCTACTGCGGGGGAAACGACCTCTGGGACAAGAAGTCGCCGGAGCAGGTGGAGGAGGACTTCGCCGAGTTCCAGCGCCGGCTGTTCGAGAAGTGCCCGCAGGCGAAGCTGATCGTGATGGCCGTGCGGCCGAGCCCGCAGCGTGTCTCGATCCGCGACAAGGAGGCTGACCTGAATGCCCGCTTCAAGAAAGCCGCCGAGACCGACAAGCGCATCACCTACGTGGCCGGCTCCTGCGACCGCTTCGTGGACAAGAACGGCACCGCCATTCCCGAACTCTTCGTCGGCGACGGCCTGCACATGAGCGACGCCGGCTACGCGATCTGGAAGGAGCTGCTGACGCCGCTCCTGCCGAAGTATTGATTGAGGAAGGGAAGCTGGCGGCACGAAGGCCGTGCCGCCTCCACGATCATTCGTCGTCGTTGTTGCCACCCTTCACGCGGACCTTGCCGCGCAGCTTGGCCTCGATGTAGCCATCGATGTCGCCATCCATGATGTTCTGGATGTTGCCGGACTCGTAGCCGGTGCGCAGGTCGAGCACCTTCTGGTACGGCTGGAAAACGTAGGAACGGATCTGGTTGCCCCAGCCGATGTCACCCTTCTCGCCGTAGGCGCGCTCGGACTCGGCCTTGCGCTTGTCTTCCTCGAGTTGGAACAGCTTCGCCTTGAGGATCTCGTAAGCAAGTTCCTTGTTGGCTCCCTGCGAGCGCGCATTGGTCGAGCGGATCAGAATGCCGGTCGGCAAGTGACGCAAGAGCACGCCGGTTTCCACCTTGTTCACGTTCTGGCCGCCTTTGCCGCCGGAGCGCATGGTGGTGATCTCGATGTCCTTGTCGTTGATCTCGATCTTGATCTCGTCGTTCACCTCGGGAGTGGCATCGACGGAGGAGAAGGACGTGTGGCGTTTACCCGCGGAATCGAAGGGCGAAATGCGGACCAGGCGATGCACGCCGCGCTCGTTCTTCAGGTAGCCGTAAGCGTAGTCGCCGGTGATCTTCATCGTCGCGCCGCGCAGTCCGGCACCGTCGCCGTCCTGCCAGTCCACCGTCTCGCAGGCGAAGCCCTTTCGCTCCGCCCAGCGCTGGTACATGCGGTAAAGCATCTGGGCCCAGTCGCAGGCCTCGGTGCCGCCGGCACCAGCCTGAATGATGAGGTAGCACGAGGCCATGTCGCCCGGCTTGTCCAGCAGGGTGATGAGCTCGAAGGAAGCGATGTCCTTGTCGAGTTCATCAGCCAGGTTGAAGGCATCCGCCTTGGCATCGTCGTCGTCGAATTCCCTCGCCAGCTCGATGCCCGCGAGCAGGTCGTCGTAGCGGCCATTCAACTTGTCGAAGGCCCCCATTTTCTTCTTCAGGCTGGCGATCCGCGTGTTGGTGGCGCGGGCCTTTTCCTGATTGTTCCAGAAATTCGGATCACCCATCGCGGCCTCGAGCGAGGCGATTTCGCGCTGCAAGGTGGGGACGTCAAAGATACCTCCCGAGCTGGGTCAGACGGCTCTTCAGAGCGTCCGTATCCAGCGCCGAGAGGTCGGCGGTTTGGTGTTCAGCCATAAGCGGCGGCACGGTGCGGGCGCTGGCGGGGGGAGTCAAGGAGCGTGTCGCGGTGGACCGCTCCGGGGGAGCGGGGCATTTACCGAGCGTTTACGGACAGACGGCGGGCGACACGCTATTCCGAGGCTGATGAAACTCGTTCCTTCGATCGCGCTCCTGTTTGCATGTGCCCTCCACGCCGCCGAGGAGCTGCCGGTGGTGCCGCGAATCGAGTCGGTCGGCTTGTTCAAGAACGGCGTGGCCGTGGTGCGCGCGTCCTTCGAGGCGAAGCAAGCCGGCAGCTATCGATGGGAAGATCTTCCGCGCAGCATCCACGGCAGCTTCTGGGTCGAAAGTGACGGCGTGGTGAGCGTCCGTGCGACGACCCGGATGGTTGCCGAGCCGGCTGCCGGGCCCACGGGCCAACTCCAGCGTGACTTGGCGGGACAGACGCTGACGGTGCGCTTGAAGAAAGGCAGCGAGGGTGGCGAATCCCCGGTAATATCGGGCAAGGTATGGACGCTGCCCGAGCAGCCGGCGAAGAAGACATGGGACAGTGCCTTCTCAAGCCCGCCGAATCCGTGGCTGTCGGTGACACAGGGCGCGCGGATGGAGCTACCGGTGAGCACTGGAAATTTCCTGGTGCTGGAGGGCGAGCGAGGACGGCAGTTCGTGGATCTTGGCTCGATCGCCTCTTTTTCGGTGGATGGCGAGGAGACTCCGGCCACCCGCAAGGTGGAGAAACCGGTGATGGTTTTCGAGGTGGCGGAGCCGCCGAAGGATGGCGGGCGGGTGCGCATCTCCTATCTGGCCCGTGGTCTCGCCTGGGCTCCCTCGTACCGCCTGGACCTGAAAGAAGGAGGCAAGCTGGCAATCCGCCGCAGCGCGGTGGTGAGGAACGAATTGATCGTGCTTCAGGATACCGAGGTGCAGCTCATCTCCGGCTTTCCGAACATCGAGTTCGCGCACGTCGATTCCGCGCTGTGGGGAGGGGCAACGCTCGCGGCTTTCTTCCAGCAGCTCGGCCAGCCCGCGGGCAGTGGCGTTGGTGCGGCATCCCAGCAATTGGTGATGTACAACTCGATGGCTCCAACTGCTGCGGCGACGTTGCCGGATTTCCAAGAGAAGGGCGCGGGCGATGACCTTTACTACGAGTCCGTCGGCAAGCGCAGCCTGGAGCCGGGTGACTCGCTTTCGCTCGAGTTGCCCGCGGCGGAAACGAAGTGCGAGCGGGTGGTCGAGTGGGTGGTGACCGATCCCCGGGACGGCAGGGGGCACTATCTCTCGCGTTCCGAGAAAGAGGGCAACGAGCCTTGGGACGCGCTGAAGTTCACCAATCCCTTTGACTTCCCGCTGACCACCACGCCGGTCGTGATCACCGAGGCCGGTCGGTTTCGTGGCCAGAGTCTCAGCCAATGGGTCAACCCCGGCCAATCCACCTGCCTGCGCGTGACCAAGGCACTCAGCCTGCAGACCCGCTCCACGGAGATGGAAGAAGAGGGACAGCGCGAAGTGGTGTGGGTGGGCGGCAACGACTACCGGCGGACCAAAGTGAAGGGCACGCTGGAGCTGCACAATTTCCGCAACAAGGAGGTGACGCTCGATATCCGGGCGGGCTTTTCCGGTGAAATGCTGGAGTCGGAGGGCAAGCCGGTCACCCGGCTGCGCACCGAAGGCGTCACGAGCGTGAATCCGCAGCGGGAGCTGGCGTGGACGATCAAGCTGGCAGCGGGTGAGGAAAAGACCGTGACCTACCGCTACTCGGTCTGGTGGATCAGTAGGCGTAAAAAAAACGGTTTGCGCTTATGAGAATACCCCCTAGGGGTATGTTCATGGAACGCGACTGCTGCCAGACGAAGCCCCTGCTGGGGCGGGTGAACCGCATTGTCGGGCAAGTCCAGGGGATCGGCCGGATGATCGAGGAGAACCGCGATTGCCCGGAAGTCCTGAACACCATTTCCGCCGTCCATGCAGCGCTGCGGGCACTGGAGGCGAAGCTGCTGGAGGATCACGTGACGCATTGCGTGACCGAAGCCGCCTCGGATCCCAAGCAGCTCGACCGCCGCTTGGAAGAACTCGTCGCCCTCTACAAACGCCGCCTCGCCTGATCGCCATGAAGTCCTGCTGTGATCCCGATTTGCCGGAGAAGGAGCCTGATGCTGCCCCAGCCATCCGGCGTCTGCCCGGACTGAAGCCAGCAGAGCGGGCTGCTTCCCTGCCCTCATGCTGCGCGCCGGTGGATGAGACGAAGCCTTCGTGCTGCGGTGGTGGCGATGACAGCGCTGCCTCTTGCTGTGCTCCCAGCGGCCGCAAGATCGACTGGATCCTGTGGGGCTCGCTGGTGCTCGTCGCTCTCGGAATCGCCGGGCATTTCATCGGAACAGGCCCGGAATGTTGGAGCACGTTCGCGCACGGGAGCTGGGAGTTCATGTCGAAGTCCTGGTGGGGACTGCTCGCGGGAATCGTTGCGGTCGGTGTGATCGGACAGCTACCGCAGGAACTGGTGTCCGGGTTGTTAGGGAAGAGCGGCAGCTTCACCGGCATCCTTCGCGCGGTGCTCGCGGGCACGCTGCTCGACCTCTGCAATCACGGCATTCTCATGGTGGGCGCACAGCTCTACCGGAAGGGCGCCTCGCTGGGGCAGACGCTGGCCTTCCTGGTGGCGAGTCCGTGGAACTCGCTTTCGCTCACGCTGATCCTTGCCTCGCTGATCGGCTGGAAGTGGATGCTGATCTTCATCGCGCTCTCGATGGTGATTGGGGTTCTCACTGGCTGGCTGGCCGATCGCTTGGTGAAGCGTGGTGTCTTGCCCGCGAACCCGAATCATCGCGAGCTACCCGAAGACTTCAGGTTGGGACCGGCTTTTCGTGAGGCGTTCTCGCGGGTGAAGCCGACTGTCGCGAACCTGAAAGCGATCACGCGCGATGGCCTGAAGGAATCGCGGATGATCCTGCGCTGGATTTTCTTCGGGGTGGTGCTGGCTGCGGCGATCCGGGCGTTTGTGCCGCCGGAAAAATTCAAGATGTTGTTCGGTCCTACTATGCTTGGCCTCACGCTGACGCTCATCGCCACCACTGTCATCGAGGTTTGCTCGGAAGGCTCCAGCCCGATCGCCGCGGATTTGCTCAAGGGTGCTGCCGCCCCTGGCAATTCCTTCGCCTTTCTGATGGCCGGGGCCGCGACCGACTACACCGAGGTCATGGTGCTGCGTGAAGTGACGAAGTCGTGGAAGGCCGCGCTCGCGCTTCCCTTGCTCACCGTGCCTCAGGTGCTGATTCTTTCCTGGCTCCTCAATCAATGGGGCTGACCCTCGTCAAAGCTTCTCTTGTCCCGCGCTCATCTTGCGGCTAGGAATATCCCGAGCCTTCAAGTCTCCCAAGACCGGTGAATCCATTTCGCTCCATCCTTGCGACCCTCATGGCGCTGCTGATCGCAGTGCCATGGTGCTGTTGCTCGGCGGAGGCGAAGGAGGCACCGGGTGCCCGGCCGTGCTGCGTGGAAAAAGCGCACAGCCAGGATTCCGGGAAGCAGGAGAAGTCGCCCTGTCCCTGTGCCTGCAAGGCGAAGGAGCCGAGCGATGAGGTGAAGAATCCGACGCTGCCCGTGGCGGCGGTGCTTCCCTTCGTGCCGGTCGTTCCAGATCTCTCCTGGCTGGTGCCGCCGTCACCGGTGGACCTGCCGGTGCTGGCCGGGTCTCCGTATACCGGCAGTGACCCGCCGCGCCTGCTATTGGCGCGTTATTCCCGGTGGCTGAATTGAAGCCGGGATCGTGAATGCTTGCGCCCCTGCGGCGTTGGCTTGCTTCGCGTCCATTCGACGCACCTCCGCGCCCGGCCGTATTCCGCCGCGATGGCGGAGACACTTGAGTTCCCATCACGATTCCAATTTCATCATCATCATGAAACCACTTTTCATTTTCAGCTCCCTCGCCTTCCTCCTCAGCGCCTGCAACAAGCAGGAGAAAGCCGTCTCGGCCTCATCCACGACTCCCGCGCCGGCACCCACGGCCGCGCACGCCGGGGCCAAGCCGTATCCGCTCAATGTCTGCCTCGTTTCCGGCGAGAAGCTCGGTGGCATGGGCGAACCCGTGATCATCGTCCACAACGGACAGGAGATCAAATTCTGCTGCGAGCACTGCCAGCCGAAGTTCGAGAAGGACCCGGCGAAGTACTTGGCGAAGCTCGAAGCGCCCAAACCCTGAATCCGCCATGAACCGCACCTTCATCGCCTTGGCGATGGTATCGGGGTGCTTGCAAGCGGCCGAGCCCCAGGTGGTGGATGCCGGTTTCCTCGCGCGCATGCGCGCGGAAGCGGTACGCCATCATCCGGCGGTGGCGTCCGCTGGCTTGCGCGCCACCGCGGCCGGGCAAGACGTCGGCACCGTGCGCCTGTGGGACGATCCCATGGCAGGCCTGTCGCTCATGGCGGCCCCGCGCGAAATGCGCAGGGATGATGGCGACGTGTTGGTCGGCATCGAGCAACCGCTGCCCAAGCCAGGGCTCTATGCCGCCAAGCGCTCGAAGGCGGAGGCAATGCAACGCTCCGAGGTCGAGAAGTTCCATGGCTCCGCTCTCGAGATCGGTGCGGAGGCGGCGCGTCTTGCGATCGAGCTGGCGCTGGCCGACGAGGCGATCGAAGTCCAGGCACAGCAGCTTTCGTGGCTCGGCGAGATGGCCGAGAACGCCCGCCAGCGCGCGCTCGATCCGGCTGCCACCAGCGTCGATGCCCTGCGCCTTGAAAGCGAGCTCGCCAGCGAACGACAGATGCTCGCGGGGGCCAAGCGCACCCGCGAGGGCCTGGGCGCACGGCTGAATCTGGTGCTGGGCCGCGCCCTTGAATCACCGTGGCCACCCCTCGCCTTGCCGGACCATCCGCCGCCGGTGCCGGTTGCTTCGGCAGAGATTGCCCGCATCGCCCGCGCGAATCCGCAGGTCCGCGCGATGCGTGAAATGACGGCGGCGGCCAATGCCGAGACACGCATCGCCGATCGTGAGCGGCTGCCCTCCGTGGCGGTCGGAATCGAGAGTGCGATGTACTCGGGTGGCGACTACCGCAGCACCACAGTCGGCGTGAAGCTGAACTTGCCGTGGTTCAATGACCGGTCCTACCGCGCCGCGATCGATGCCGCGAAGACCCGCGAGAAGGCGGCGGAGAAGGATGTCGCGAGCATGCAGCTCGAAATTGCCGGGAAGGTCCAGGCTGCCGTCACCGAGGCGGCCACGGCTGCTGCCCAGGCTCGCGCCCACATCGACGAAATTCATCCGAAGATCCAACAGACCAGCGACGCGGCCCAGGCTGCCTGGATCAACTCGAAGTCCATGCTCACGGATCTGCTCGATTCGCATCGCATGTTGCTCGCCTCGCACCTTGAGGAGCGGCGCCTGATCGCCCTTCAACTCGCCGCCTTGGAAGAACTCAACCTGCTCGTGCCTGCCCGCACGCCTGCCAAGCCATGAAGACATTCCTCGCATTCCTGATCGGTGCCGCGATCGCCACCACCGCGACCTGGCTCGTCGTCCGTCCCCACGACGGGGTCGGTACATCGGCGGCCGGCGCAAGCCGCAAGGTGCTCTACTACCAGAGCGCCATGCACCCGTGGATCAAAAGCGACAGGCCCGGCCGCTGCACCATTTGCGGCATGGAGCTGGTGCCGGTCTATGAGGGTGAGAAAGGCTTCGATGAAGCCGGTGGCGAAAACGTGGTGGCCCTCACGCAGAGCCAGGTCCAGGTGCTGCACGTCGAAACCGCGGCCGCGACGATCGAGCCGTTGACCCGCACGCTGCGCGTGGCTGGAACGGTGGATGACGATGCCTCCCGGCACCGGGTGCTCTCCGCCTATGTCGATGGCCGCGTTGAGAAGCTCCATGTGAACTACCTCGGGGCCGATGTGAAGGAAGGGCAGCCGCTGGCCGACTTCTACAGCCCTACCTTGCTGCAGACCGAGCGCGAGTACCGGCAACTCGGCGGCGAGCTGAAGAAAAGTGCCGCGCTCCGCCTGAAGCAGCTCGGTCTAACAGGCGAGCAGGTCGCCGCCGTGGATTCGAAGCCCGCGGAAGCGCTCACCAGCGAGATCCTCGCGCCGATGACTGGCACCGTGGTTTCGCAAAACGTGTATGAAGGCCAGTACGTCACGATGGGCGAGAAGCTCTTCGAGATCGCCGACTTTTCGACGATGTGGTTCATGTTCCGCGCCTACGAGATGGACATGCCTTGGATCGAACTGGGGCAAAAGGTCATCGTCACCACGCCCGCGCTGCCGGGAAAATCCTTCGAGGGAAAAGTCACCTTCATCGATCCGAACTTCGAGGAAGCCACGCGGTCCACGAAGATCCGCGTGGAGCTGTCGAACCCGCTGGTGAATGGTCGTCGCGAGTTGCTCCATCGCCTCTACGCGGATGGTGAAGTCGAAGTGAAGGCTCCGGCGGTGCTTGGCGTTCCTCGTTCCGCGGTGATCCAGATGGGAGCCGAAGCCGTCGTGTATGTCGATCGCGATGGCGGTGCCTACGAACGCAGCGTGGTGAAAATCGGCCGTCGCGGTGACGCACGCATCGAGGTTCTCTCCGGACTCGCGGAAGGCGATCGCGTGGTGACCAACGGCAACCTGCTCATCGACGGGCAAGCTGAAATGAATCGCACGTTCATGGCGGGTGCCACTCCGGCAACCACGGTACCGGTCGAAAAACTCGATGACAACCAAACGAAGTCGGTGGCCGCCTTCTTGAAGGTCGCCGATGCAATGGCTGATGCCCTGGCAGCCGATGACCTTGCCACCTTCAATGAGGCGAGCAAGCCGGCGATGGGAATCACGGCTGCGATGACCAATGCCCTGGCGGGTCGCTCCGGCAAACTCGCGGAACTCGACAACGCTCGGCATTTCCACGGCTCCGACGATCTCGCCGCCGCCCGCAAGGCCTTCCACCGCTTCTCGCAGGCGGCGGTGGCTGTGCTCGAGCCCTTGCGCAAGGGTGAAGGCATGCCGGCCTTCCGCGTGTGGGAGTGCACCATGGCGGATGAAGCGATTCCCGGTGTGTCGAAGAAGGCGCGCTGGCTTCAAACCGCCGACCGGCCACTCGGCAACCCGTACTTCGGCAAGTCCATGCCGAATTGCGGCAAGGAGGTCCAACCCTGAGCTGCCATGATTGAAAAGATCGTCGAGTGGAGCTTGAAGAACCGCTTCATCGTCCTGTGCGCGGCTTTGTTCGTCGTCGCAATGGGCGTGCGCGCGGTGCGGCTGACGCCCGTGGATGCCATCCCGGATCTCACCGAGAACCAGGTGCTCGTCTACGCCGACTACATGGGTCGCAGTCCGCAGGAGGTCGAGGACCAGGTGACCTTCCCGCTTTCCACCGGACTGCAAGGGGTGGCGGGAGTGAAGGAGGTGCGCGCGAATTCAATGTTCGGCTTCTCGCTGGTGACCGTCCTCTTCGAGGATGGCGTCGACACCTACTTCGCCCGGGCGCGGGTGCTGGAGCGGCTGAACTTCCTCCAGAGCACGATGCCATCAGGGGTGACACCGCAGCTCGGGCCGGATGCCTCGGGCCTCGGCTGGGTGTATCAGTACTACCTCGACGTTGATCCCGCGAAGGCGAAGGACGGCGGCTACGACCTCGCCGAGCTGCGCTCGTTGCAAGATTGGAACATCCGCTACCAGCTCGCCAGCGTCCAGGGCGTGGCCGAGGTCGCCAGCATCGGCGGCTTCGTGAAGCAGTACCAGATCGAGCTCTCCTCCACCCGCATGCGTTCGGCGAACGTCACCATGATGGAGGTGATGACCGCCGTCCAAAATGCAAACCTCAACGTCGGCGGCAAGGTGGTGGAAGAGAATGGCGCGGAGTTCGTGCTACGCGGTGTCGGGTTGGTGACGTCGAAGGAAGACCTTGAACTTGTAACCGTGAAAGCGGTGGAAGGCACTCCGGTCTACCTGAAGGATATCGCCACCGTGCAGATCGGCGGTGACTTCCGCCGTGGTGCGCTCGACGTGAATGGCAAGGAGGTTGTCGGAGGCACAGTCGTCATGCGCACCGGCGAGAATGCCAAGGCGGTGATCGAGCGGGTGAAGGAAAAGATCGAACGGATCGCACCGAGTTTGCCGCAAGGCGTGACGATCCGTTCCTTCTACGATCGCAGTGAGTTGATCGACCACACGGTTGACACGTTGAAGCACGCGTTGGTTGAGGAGATCATCCTCGTGACCTTGGCTCACGTCATTTTCCTGTGGCACTTCCGCAGCATCCTCATCGTCACCTTGCCCTTGCCGATCTCGATCCTCGTGTCGTTCCTGCTGATGAAGGAGTTCGGCATCACCAGTAACATCATGTCGCTGACGGGCATCGCCATCGCCATCGGTGTGCTGGTGGACGCCGCGATCGTGGTGACGGAAAACGTCATCCGCCATTGCGAGCGGGCCGAGGATGAAAAGGGTGGCAAGCTGGATGCCCGCGAGACGTGGGCGGTGACCCTGGCCGCTTGCAAGCAGGTGGGCCGTCCCATCTTCTTCGCGATGGCGATCATCATCCTCGCCTTCGTGCCGGTGTTCGCACTCACCGGACAGGAAGGGAAGCTCTTCCACCCCTTGGCCTTCACCAAGACCTTCGCGATGATCGGCTCGACCCTGCTCGCGGTGACGCTGGTGCCGGTGCTGTGCTCGCTGCTGGTGCGCGGACCTTTCCATTCCGAGGACCGCAATGTGGTGATGAAGTTCCTGCTGCACCTCTACGAGCCGGTGCTCAATTGGGCGCTCAAGCACCGCAAGACCGTGGTGGCGCTGGCGATGCTGATCCTGACGTTCTCGCTGCTGGTTGCCTTCGGCTTGCCACGGGACACCGTGAAATGGCTTCGCGACTCCGGCCATCCGCGGACGGCGAATTTGGTGACCGGTTTCGGCAAGGAGTTCATGCCGCCGCTCAATGAAGGCAGCCTGCTTTATATGCCGGTGATGATCCCGAAGACCGGACTGACCGAGATCCAGCGAGTCATGTCGTGGCAGGACGAGGTGATGAGCAAAGTGCCGGAGGTCGCATCGGTCGCGGGCAAGCTCGGCCGCTTTGAGACCGCCACCGACCCGGCGCCGACGGAGATGCTGGAGACGACCATCATGCTCAAGCCGGAGTACATTCCCTCCGGCCACTTTGGCGTGAAACGCAATCCCGAGTGGCGGGAAGGGATGACCGTCGAGAAGCTGAAAGCCGAGCTCACTGAAACCATGAAGCAGGTGCCCGGTTACGTGCCCGCCTTTCTCCAGCCGATCGAGAATCGCATCCTGATGCTCTACACCGGGATCCGCGCCCAAGTCGGCGTGAAGATCTACGGCGACAACCTCGACAAGATCCAGAAGAAGGCATTCGAGGTCGAGGCTCTCATCCGCGGCATCGAAGGTTCCACCGGCGTGTCGCCATCGCGAGTGCAGGGGAAGCCGTACCTGAATATCCAGGTCGATCGCGAGGCGATGGCGCGCTACGGGCTATCGGCCAAGGATGTGCTCGATGCCGTGGAAGTCGCCATCGGCGGCAAGAATGTCAGCACCACCATCGAAGGGCGGCAGCGTTTCCCGATCCAGATCCGTGTGCAGCGCAGCGAGCGCGACGACATCGAAAAACTTAGCCGCATCCTCGTCGCTGCCCGGCCGGGGATGAGTGCTGCCACCTCTCAGGCTGGCCGTGGTGGCATGGCGGGCGGAACGAGTGCTTCCGCGGCAGGCGCGCCGTCGAGCGAAGCCGAGGCGACGGTTCCCTACATCCCGCTTGGCATGGTTGCGAAGATCACGCGTGAGGTGGGCGCGAACGAGATCGCCTCGGAGAACGGACTGCTTCGTTCCTACGTCCAGGCCAATGTCCAGAACCGTGACCTTGGCGGCTTCGTTCAGGAGGTGGAGCAGAAGCTGGGCAAGCTCGATTGGGGAGGTATGACGTGGAAGATGACCGGCGAGTATGAGAACCAGCGCCGCTTCGTGAAGACGATGCAGCTCGTGTTTCCGATCGTGCTGCTGATCATCTTCGTGCTGCTCTATTTCGTCTATCATAGCGCGCTGGAGGCGGCCCATGTCATGCTGGCCGTGCCCTTCGCTCTGAGCGGCGGGGTCCTGTTGCAAAAGCTGCTTGGCTACAATTTCAACGGTGCCGTGTGGGTCGGCTACATCGCGCTCTTCGGCACAGCGGTGCAGACCGGCGTCGTGATGGTCGTATACCTTGAGGAGACGGTGAAAGCCCGGCTCGCGGAGAAGGGCGAGTCCTTCGAATACGCCGATCTGGTCCAGGCGGTGAAGGATGGCGCCCGGCTGCGGCTTCGTCCGAAGGTCATGACCGTGGCCACCATCGTGGCGAGCCTGCTGCCGATCATGTGGAGTCACCGCCAGGGTGCAGAGGTGATGAAGCCGCTTGCCACCCCGGTGATCGGAGGGATGATCTCAAGCCTCGTTCACATCCTGATAGTCACACCGGTGATCTTCCTGTGGCTGCGTGGCCGCGAATGGCGACGGGGCTCCTTGCAGGCGTCGCTGGGGCACGCTTCCGATCTTGAACAAGTAAGAGAATAGTCCATTGGTAAAGGGTCTCCTACATTTGCCTGTCCGTTTCATGAATCTGCTCCGCAGCATCCTCGCCGTGTTCTTCGCGATCGTGATCGCGAATCCGGCCTGTTGCTGCTCCGTGACGAGGGCGGATGCGACGGCGAAGGTCAGCAACTGCTGCGGAGGGACGAAGAAAGAGAAGCACTCGGACAAGGAAGCTTGTGCCTGTGCGGCGAAGAGCCAGAAGCAGGTGCAGGATCCGCCGGTGGTTCCGGGGTTTACGGCGGTAGAGTTGCCACCGGTATTGCCGTCCATGGCGGCGATCGTGCTGCCGCCGGTGCCGATGCGTGATTTGCCGCAGCCGGATTTCTTCCACGATACCGGGCCACCGCGGTTACGGCTCGTGATGCTCCAGAGGTTCCTGATTTGAAGCGATGCCGCGCGGCACATCGCCGCGCTATGCCGGTGTGTTTGCCGGGCACTCTCGTGCCCGCATTCGGACCCCATGCATTGCATCGCTTCAAGAAATGAAATCCATCTTCCTGCTACTGCTCACTCTAACGGCGGCCCACGCGCGCGTGGTCGAATACGATCTCCACATCTCCGAAAGGAATTGGGCACCGCCCGGCCATCGCGAGACAAGGGCCATCACGGTTAATGGGGGCATTCCCGGTCCCACGATCCGCTTCCACGTCGGCGATACCGCCCGCATCCGCGTTCACAACGAGCTCAAGAACGAGGACACCTCCATCCACTGGCACGGCTTGATCCTGCCGAATCCGCAGGATGGCGTTCCCGGTGTGACCACGCCCTCGATCCGGCCTGGCACCACGTTGACCTACGAGTTTCCCATCAAGCACGCCGGTACCTACTGGTATCACAGCCACACCACGCTCCAAGAGCAGATGGGCGTGTATGGCTCCATCGTCATCGAGCCGCAGGGCGGCGAGCCGGTGAAGGCGGACCGCGATCATGTCGTAGTGCTTTCCGACTGGACGCACGAGCGCGCGGACGAGGTGATGCGGACGCTGGCCAGCGGCAGGGATTGGTATTCGTTCAAGAAAGGCTCCATGCAGAGTCTGACGGGGGCCGCGAAGGCCGGGGCATTGAAGGAATTCTTCGAGCGCGAGAAGAGCCGCATGCCGGCGATGGACATTTCCGACGTGGCGTACGATGCCTTCCTCGCCAATGGCCGCGAGTCGATCGATCTGCCCGGCAAGCCCGGCGAGACGCTGCGCCTTCGATTCATCAATGCGGCGGCCGCGACGTATTTCTACCTGCAGTCGGCCACCGGTCCCCTGAAGATCGTGGCGGCTGATGGCCCCGCGGTGGAGCCGATTCGCGTGAAGCGACTGCTCACCGGCATGGCCGAGACGTATGACGTGCTCGTCACCGTGCCGCCTTCCGGGAAGTGGGAGATCCGAGCGACTTCCCAGGATGGCTCCGGCCATTCGTCGGTGTGGATTGGTGAAGGGGAGGAGCATCCGGCCGCGGATATCCCGAAGCCGGACAACTACCGCATGGATCACCATCTCATGGCGGCCATGGACGAGATGGACATGAAGCCGATGAGCGAAGCCGAGGCGCTGGACCACGAGCCCGAGCGCCCGCTTTCACCCTATGCCCGGTTGCGCGCGCTTCACTCCACCGAACTGCCTGCGAAGCTTCCACGCCGCACGCTCAAGATGCGGGCCACCGGCGACATGGAGCGCTACGTGTGGTCCTTCAATGGCAAGACCTTCGCCGAAGACGGCATCATCCCGATCAAGCGCGGCGAGGTCCTGCGGCTGGAGCTCATCAATGACACGATGATGCATCACCCGCTGCACCTGCACGGCCACTTCTTCCGCGTGCTGATGGGGCAGGGGAAATACTCGCCGCTCAAGCACACCATCGACCTGCCGCCGATGGCGAGCCGCACCGTCGAGTTCGAGGCGAGCGAGTCCGGCGACTGGCTCTTCCACTGCCACTTGCTCTACCACATGCATGCAGGGATGACGCGGATCTTTTCCTATCAGGATCCGAAGTGGCAGCCGCCCGGGAAGCTGAAGCCTGGCACCAATATCGTCTGCAACGACATCTGCTGCCTGCCCGGAAATCCCGAGGCGAAAACCGGCACGGTCGACCCACGCCAGCTCGGCCACGTTCCTCATGGCGGTGGGCACGATCACGATCCGCTTTACTATTACCTCGATGGCAGCGTGCAGAGCCATCTGAGCGATGGCCGCCTCACGTTGCGGAATTCCCACAATGACTTCTATGCCGATTGGTTCATCGGCTACGGCGACGATGACAACGAATACGAGGTGGATGTCGCGTGGAGCCGATACTTCAATCCAAACTTCTCTAGCGTCCTTGGATGGCGCTTCACCGACAAGGAGGACGAAGAGAACCGCGCGTTTGCCGGCGTGAACTATCGGCTGCCCTATTTGATTAATAGCTTCGCTCAACTCGACAGCGAAGGCGACGTCCGCCTCGGCCTCGGCAAGTCGATCCAAGTGACCGACGGGCTCAGCATCTTCACCGAGATCCAATACGACACTGGCAGCGAGTGGGAGTGGAGCGCCGGGGCGGATTGGCTGCTGAACAAGCAGTTCTCCCTGACCACGGAATATCACTCCGACCACGGCTTCGGCGGAGGGATCCGCTTCCGTTTCTAACAGAACGACAAAAACAGCAACGACACACGAACATGAAAACGACCCTGACCTTGATCACCACTATGCTACTGGCCGCTTGCGCGAGCACCAATAGCAGCACCGGAACCTCGGCTTCCAAAGTGAAGCCCTACACCAGCAACATGTGCGCCCTGACGGACAACAAACTCGGCTCGATGGGCACGCCGGTGACGAAAGTCTATGGCGACAAGGAAGTGAAATTCTGCTGCAAACCATGCGAGGCGAAGTTTGAAAAGAACCTCGACGCCAACCTCGCGAAACTCCGATGAAACCCACCCTCCTGCTCACCATACTGGCGTTTGGCCTGGTCTCCTGTGCCAGTCCCGCGCCAGCCACCGCCACTGGAACGGCCGCCGCTTCCGCCAAGGTCACGAAGAAGACCGCCGCGAAGCCGAAGCCCTACCCGCTGAAGACCTGCCTGGTCACGGGCGATGGCCTCGATGAGATGGACGAGCGTGTTTCCACGGTCTACGAAGGCCAGACCTTCGAGTTCTGCTGCAAGCCTTGCTTGAAGAAATTCAACAAAAACCCTGGCAAGTACGTGAAGGCGCTGGAAAAGGAGAAAGCGAAGGCCAAGGGCTGACCTGGCTCCCTTTAATTCCTTCGCTTGCGAAGTGGCGGGGATGGGCGAGTTTTTCCCAACGAACCCATTCCCTAAAGCCATGGGCGACAAGAATCCAAAAGCAAAACGGAAGCTCCAGGAGCAGCACGACCAGCAAAAGAAGCTGAAGACGGAGCAACACCAGCGTCATCAACAGCGGCTTCACGAGCTTCATGAAATGAAGCATCCGCACGAAGACCCGCAGGGTTGATCGGCGTCACGGTGACAGCAATAGGATCGTCACGCCGCCTGCGAGGGCGGTGGTGAGGTCAGCTAATGCCGGTCGGCGGAATCCGCCCGCTTCTAGCGTCCGGGCGAGTCCGCCTTGAAGTCCGGTTATCTCGCCGGATCAGCTGATCCCGGCGATGCCGTCGCGGGTCCATTCGCGCGGGAAGCTGACTAGCAGGCCTAGCTCTGGAGGCTGGATCGACCCTAGCGCTCCCGGTCACGAAAAAAGCCATCCTCCGGAGAGAATGGCTTTTGGAAAGTGGCAACCCGTAGGGGAATCGAACCCCTATTGCTAGAATGAAAATCTAGAGTCCTAACCGTTAGACGAACGGGTCTTGTTAATGGTGCCGTGTGCGGCGGGCGGAAAACTAGTCGGACGGGGTTCCGTGGCAAGACAATTTTGGGCGGAAAAATCGGGGTGGCCGGAAAAAGACCGGCTGGGGTATTTCTCAGGCCTCCGCGGGAACCCGGAACCCTTGCCAAGCACGGGCTCCGGCACCACCATGAAAATCTCCTGAATAAGTCGGCCGAGCCACCCGTCTCATTGATCCCAAGGGCGGTAACGCCCGGAACCAACCCCTCCGCCCCATGAAAACGCCATCCAGCTGGATCGTTTCTCTCCTGATCCTTCCCCTCCTCGGCTCCGGTGTGGCTTCCGCCCAGCGCGTGACGGGGCGTAGTACTCCCCAGGCACCCTCGGCTGCCCCGGCCTACCGCCCTGCGCCATCGGTCCGCCCGAGCCCGGCTCCTTCTTACCGGCCTGCACCGACGGCCCGCCCGATGCCGACCTACAGGCCGGCGCCGACACCGACTTATCGCCCTACGCCGACGCCGACCTATCGTCCCACGCCTCCTCGCCAGGTCGTGCCGCAGCGGGTGACGCCCCAGACGCGCCCGATGGTGAGGCCGACGGTGAAACCCGTGCCACAGGTCCAGCCCAAGCCGAAGCCGCAGAGCCAGGTTACCCCGAAGCCGACGCCTCCCCGCGGGCCGAACGCGGTCCCGGCCACCCGTCCCACCTTCAAGCCCGCGATTCGTCCGGACTCCACCGTCGCGCCGTCCGTGCCGCGGCCGCGGCCATCGATCCGTCCGATGCCGGAGGTGACCAAAAAGGTCACCCCGCCCGATTCCACAGCGTTCAACCGCACGCCCGCGAGGCCGATGGTTTCGCCGCGGCAGCCGACCCAGACCTCGCCGTCCATTGTAAAGCGCCCGGTCGGCTTTGCCCGTCCCGATGGCAAGCCGGGCCGTCCTACGCTGACCCGCCCGATCAGCCAGGGCGGGGTGCTGACGAGGCCCGCCCAGCTTGATCCGGTGACCCAGCGGAAATGGGGGAACTGGGGCAAGTGGTCCAACGCAACCCAGTCCGGCCTGGTCAATGCCGCCGTGATCAACCGGAACTACCGCTGCGCGGTGAACTGGAGCTATCGTCCGAACTGCTGGGGCGCCAATCCGTGGTGGGCGTCCACCGCCTGCCATCGCAGCTGGTACTGCGGCCACTGGAACTACGGATGGAGCCCCTACTGGTACAACCACTGTTACTCGAATTGGTATCCGTGCACCTACCCGGGCTACTACGTCCGCTCCTACCCGATCTCCTGGGGACTCGCGTGCTGGAGCCTTGGCAGCTTGGTCTACGATACCGGCTACTACGTCTATCGGAATCCTTACCGGCCCGAGCCCTACCACTACGAGAGCACGGTGATCGATTACGAGCAGCCGATGTCGGTGATCTCCCGCGAGTATACGTCGGGCGACGAAATCGCATCCGATCTCTCTGCCAGCCGCTCGGCGGACGCGCTGGAGCGCTCGCGCGATTCCTTCCGTGACGAGGACTTCCTGACCGCGCTGTCCGCCGTGGATGAAGCGATCTCGTATCAGCCGGGCGATTCCGCGCTGCACGAGTATCGTGCACTGGTGCTGTTCGCGCTCGGGAAATACAAGGATGCCGCCGGTGTGCTTCATCCGCTGCTCGCTTCCGGTCCCGGTTGGGATCGCGAGACCATGGTCGGCCTCTATCGTAGCGAAGACCGCTACCTCACCCAGTTGGCCAAGCTGGAGCAGTATGTGGCCGCCAGGCCGGACCAGCCCGCACCACGTTTCCTGCTCGGCTATCACTATCTGGTCGGAGGCGATCTCGATCGCGCCGCGAAGGAATTCGATGAGGTCTCCAGCCTGCGATCCGACGACACCATCAGCCGCCAGCTCCGCGAGCTCGCGCGGGCATCGGTGAAATCGGATGACGCTGACTCCGGGGAGTCCACCCCGCCAGCGCCCGGCGATGCGGGGCCAGAGGTGGAAGGTCCTTCCGCGACGCAGCTCGTCGGCACGTGGCGGAGCGACCGCGCCGAGAATGGCGTGGTCACCCTGAGCCTGCGGGGCGACGCCGGTTTCACTTGGACCTTCAAGAGGGACGCGGCCTCCCCGACCGAACTGACCGGCACTTGGGAAATCAATGACCGCGGCCTGCTGGTTCTCAGCTCGGAGAACGCCCAGATGGTCGGCGAAGTGAAGTTCAGCACTTCGCAGAAGATGTCCTTCATCCTTGCCGGTGGTCCGGAGGGCGATCCCGGCTTGAGCTTCGACCGCACGCCGTGAAGCGATGATGCACCCAAACTCCACCCCGCAGGACCGCGGGGCGGACCCGTTTGTGGTCTCCGCAGGGCGATCTGCTGGAGGATTGGTAGGGCGGAAAGGCGCTAAAATTTCTTTAGCGGTAGTTTACCCATGCCTCTGTTAGGCAAATTCGGAGCCACTACGGGTGAGGGCGATGTGTGTAGGAGTGCCTAATATTTAAGCATTTCTAACTGTTAGGCTGATTGTTGACTTCAGTTGAATTTTTTCCTTCAAGCTGAGAGGTCGCCAACACCCTAACACACACACACCAAATGAAACACCCCTACACCGGTCTGTGCCTGGCACTCACGGCCGCGACCTCCCCAATGTCGCTCCACGCCCAGGAGCCGACATTCACCCTGACTCCCTCTGCGGATCACCAACAGCTCGGGGCCAACTACGTCGCCGTCGGCGACATCAATGGTGACGGGATCGCCGATCTGGCAGTCTCCGATCCCGGCTACCGTGTCGATGGCAACTCCGGCGCGGGCGTCGTCCACCTGATCAGCGGCGCGGACGGCACCACGCTGCGCGGCTATCAGGGAAACCTCGCCGCGTCCCAGTTCTTCGGCCTGGGACTCGCCGCGCTCGATGCGAATGGTGACGGCGTCACTGACCTCGCGGTCGGCGCACCCGGGCAATCCGGCCCGAATGGCTACGGAGCCGGAGCCGTCTGGATCTTCTCCGGAAAGACCGGCGCCTTGCTCTCCACGGTGACCGGACCGGATGGATCGCAATTCGGAAGCGTGCTCCAGAACGCTGGCGACCAGAATGGCGATGGCGTTGACGACCTCTACGTCAGCGCACCCACCGCAGGCGGCTACTATGGTGCGGTCCACCTGCTCTCCGTGGCCGATGGAACGACGCTGGGAATCTTTGAACCGGCGGGATCGTTTACGAACTTCGGAACCACGCTGGCCACCGTTGGCGACATCGATGGCGATGGCCGGGCCGATGTGGCGATTGGTTCACCCGGATACCGTCTGAACGGAAACTCTGCCGGCAAGGTCTCCCTCTTCCGCAGTTCGGATGGAGGTCTCGTCACGGAGATCACCGGCACGGCGGTGTATCATCGTCTCGGGGAGTCGCTCGCGAGCGCTCCGGATGTGAATGGCGACGGCGTGGCGGATCTCATGATCGGCTCCTACTCCGGTGGTGGCGCGGTCGTCGTCTCCGGGCGCGATCTCACGACACTGGTGGATCTCACGCTGACCACGCTGCCAGCTTACACGCCGGTGCATGTCGGCGGTGGCCTGGACTACAATCAGGACGGCACCATCGATTGGTTGATCGGTTCACCCGGCCTCGTCGCCGCTGCAAACGGCCCGGCCGGTGGCATCCGCGTGATCTCGGGGGCGGATCGCTCCACTCTCGTGGACTACTCCACCGCCACGCCCTACACCGGGCTTGGCCTGAGGCCGCACGTCTTGCCCCACGTGGGCTTTGCCGCGGGTGAGGACTCGCTGAAGGATCCGGAAACCAATGGCACCGGCTTCGTCCATGTCTGGCGCGTGATCGAGGAGGCTCCCGAGCCGCCCAAGGTGGATACCGATGGCGACGGCGTGACCGATGACATCGATGCCGTGAAAAATTCGATCCTCACCGCCACGGTGAAGATCCTCGGCATCGACAGCACCGTGAAGAACACGGTGGACGCCACCGGCACCTCCATCGCTGACCGCTACGCCAAGCTTGGCAAGGTGTCCGACTACAAGAAGCCGACGCTCTACCTCGTGAGCGCCACGCTGCTGTCCGCGGACCTCGCCTGCAAGAAGGTGGTGACCACGAAGGACGCCGTGAAACTGACCGCCGCCGCCGCGGTGGCCACGGTGGTCGGTTCGATCAAGCGTTGAGCTGAGTCGAACTGAACCTGCACTACTGTCCTCTTTCATGCCCCGGAGCGTGCTGGCTCCGGGGCATGATTATTTTGTCGGCTGCGACATTTGGTTTGCGATGAAGAGGCGCTCGTCAGCTGTGGGAGGGTGAGGGAGTCAGTTACAAATTCCGCTTTTCCGCTCTCCTAGGCATACCGGAAAAGCGGAATGGGAAGATGTTCCTTCCCTGCATTTTTCGGAGGCCCTTTGTTCCAGTTCACTGGGGTGCGAGCCTGCTTGCCGGGCGGAATGAATTCCACGCTCCCAGTTTCAGAGACCCCTTGAACGCGAAACCCCGTCCCGTGCGAGCACGGGACGGGGTCGTGGCGACTTCTCTGGGGGGGAGTCGATTTCGAAAGGGCGGCTTACTTCTTGTAGGTGCCCTTGAGGAAGGGCTCGCCGACGACGCCCTTGTATTCCTTGAGGATCTTGAACTGGCCGTCGGCGCGGGTTTCGCCGATGTAGACGTTCTTGGTGAGGTGGCGGTTCTTCTGGGTGGTGACCTTGCCACCGGGGCCATCGAAGGAGATGCCGGACTCAAGCGCGGCATTTACCTTGTCCACGTCGAAGGAGCCGGCCTTCTCGACGGCGGCCTTCCAGAGGTAGACACCGTCATAGCTGAGCACCATCGGCGAGCAGGTGACGCGGCCTTCCTTCACGATGCCGGGAACATCGGTCTTCTTCAGCCAGGCCTGGAAGCCATCGGTGAACTTCTTGTTCGCCGGGGACTTGATGGATTGGAAGTAGGTCCAGCAGCCGAGCTGGCCGACGAGTTGCTTCGCGGGCAGGCCGCGGAACTCGTCTTCCGAGATCGAGAAGCTGACGACCGGGCAGGTCTCGGCGGTGAGGCCGGCGGCGGCGTATTCCTTGAAGAAGGGCACGTTGGTGTCGCCGTTGAGGGTATTGATCACGCAGGCCTTGCCACCGGCGGCGAACTGTTTGATCTCAGCGATGATCTGCTGGTAATCGGTGTGGCCGAAGGGAGTGTACTTGCCGGCGGAGACGATCTGGTCGCCTTCCTTGCGGAAGCCACCGCCGATGTTCTCGAGCGGCACGCCCTTGCTGAGGAGGTACTCGAGCAGCACCAGGTTGGTGGTCTGCGGGTAGACGTAGTCGGAGCCGATCAGGTAGAACTTCTTCTTACCCTCCGCGAGCATGTAGTCCACGGCCGGGGTGGCCTGTTGGTTCACGGCCTCGGCGGTGTAGAAGATGTTCTTCGACATTTCCTCGCCTTCATACTGCACGGGGTAGAAGAGCAGGCCCTTCTTCTCCTCGAAGACGGGGAGCACGGACTTGCGGCTGACGGAAGTCCAGCAGCCGAAGGTCACGGCGACCTTGTCGACGTCCAGGAGCTGCTTGGCCTTCTCAGCGAAGAGCGGCCAGTTTGAGGCACCGTCGACCACGACGGGCTCGATCTTCTTGCCGAGCACGCCACCGTTGGCGTTGATCTCGTCGAAGGTGAAGAGCAGCACGTCACGCAGCGAGGTTTCGCTGATGGCCATGGTGCCGCTGAGGGAGTGGAGGACGCCGACTTTGACAGTGTCTTCGGCGCGGGAGGGGGAAGCCGCGAAGGCGGTGGTCAGCGCTGCACAGGCGAGCAGGCGTGAGAAAAGGGAGCGGGTCATGATTTAGACAGATGGTGTTTTTAAGAGGGAGCAAGCGGCGAAAAGGCCCGTTCCTAGGGGGACCCGGGAACGGACCTTCCCGCTGCAACCGATTTGATACCAAGGAAGGGGGGATTGCTTAGAAAGCGCAGCCGATACCGATGGTACCGGTGAGGAAGTCATTGTCCGGCCGGCCGGAGTCGGAGTTCGCGACCACGTCGCCATCGGTCACGTAGTAGGTGAGGCCGCCGTGGACGTTCCACTTGCCGTAGCTTTCGCCGAGGAAGCCGAGGGCGTAGGTGGCGGTCACGCCGAGGGAACCGTAGCCGAAGCCGCTGTCCGTGGAGGCTGGGTGGAAGTCATCATCGAGGAAGTAGGCGACGTTGAGCGGGATCCCGATCGTCACCGGACCCACATCGAACGAGTGGGAGATGCCGGCCACCAGGATGGTGCCGTTGTGGCCGCCGGAAGCACCGGGATCGACGCGGTTGTGGATCGTGAGCGAGGGGCTCAGGAAGCAGTCATAGGCGAACTTGATGTCGACGATCTGCTCGTTGCCGCTGGCGTAGTTCCAGTTCTGATAGAGGCCGGTGATGCTGAGGTCACCGATCTTGTAGCCGAGGCCGGCCCAGATATCGATTTCCTGCAGCTTGCCGCCGATGGCCGAGGGGACCTTGCCATTGACGTCCCACCAGGTGCCGAGGATGAAGGAGAAGTTGTTCGGCAGCGCCCAGGTCAGCTCGAGCGTGGGATTGTAGGTGCCGCCCTTGAAGTCATTGCCATCACCCCACACGTCCAAGCCGTAGGAGATGAAGTGCGAGTTCAGGTCGAACGTGAACGTGCCGGAGAAATTGTCCTCCGGGGCAATTGGAGCAGGTGCCGTGGTCGTGGTGGTGGTTGCATCGCCGGCCATTGACGCTGCCGTTCCGAGCAAGGAGGCGATCAAGGCGCTGGTGAATACGGACTTCACTGGTTTCATCATGGTTGTTCGGTATGGTTGGTGCGGTGGAGACTTCCCCGCCAAACCGCTTGAGCATTCCCGTGGCCGCCATGCCAACCCGGGGACTTAAATGACAAGAAACCGAGTCCTGCCTAACGGATAGGTCCATGCGATGCCCTCATGCATGGGGAGATTGTGGCGCGAATCGACAGGAATGGCGTCGAAACGCGTAATTTCATGCAATCAGCCTGCCCAATCGGGGCACCGGATGGCCGCCTGCTTGATAGAGCAAGTCTCGCAATTCGCCGATCAAGGCGCGTGCCGCCAAGCTGTCCGCGCACAAGGCCCGCACGATGCGGACATTCTCTAACAGCGGACCGTGGCCGAGGTAGGTGCGTTCGTCGTTGAGCGCATCCAGCTCGGCGGCGGGCCACGCTTCGTCGGCAATGCCAGCCGTGTAAACGGTCACGTAGTGAGCCGCGGGGAACTTCTCCCGCAAGGCAGTGAGACTGTGATCGGCCGGCCTCAGCTCGAAGCGCTCGCGAGCGACGAGCTTGCCTTGGGCAAGGAGGTCGAGTTCCCAACGAAGGCTTTCATAAGCGAAAGCTTCGCCGCGTGCGACGCGACCCGGCGCGATCCACTCGAAGAAGAGAAGGCCGGCATTTTCCTCGAGATGGATCTCCGTGCGTTGGAAGTAGCGTGCACCGGCCTGCGGAATGAAGGGCTCGGGAATCCACTCCATGAAGGCACCGCTTTCCACGGAGAGCCGCTGCTCACAAACCGCTGGGGTCTCGCCACGAGCGCGATAGACGCGCGAGGAACCCGGTGTGCTCAGCACCAGCCGGCTGTCCTTGCCGGCCGTGACATTGAGGTCGAGCCGGTCGCCATCGAAGAAGCCGGCAGTGGGATTGACCAAGTGAACGAGCAGCGAACCCGACTCAACATGGGCCTTGCTGAGATGGATGGGTGCGCGGAAGGACTGGCGGGAGAGAAATGGCGTGCCATCGCCCCGCACATCGCTGCGGAGGTCGAGGTGGCCGCGGATGCTGCGGCCGGTGATGCCTTCCCTGTTAGACAAAGAGATACTCATGCTTCAGCCAGTCGAGCAGGTCGTCCTTGCCCTTTTCCGATTTGAGGTCCGCGAAGAGGAAAGGCCGCGAGCCGCGCTGCTTCGCGGCATCGTGGGCCATCACGTCGAGGTCCGCGCCGACGTAGGGAGCCAGCTCGGTCTTGTTGATGAGCAGCAGGTCGCTGGTGCGGATGGCGGGGCCGCCCTTGCGGGGGATCTTGTCGCCCTCGGCCACGTCGATGACGTAGATGTAGGCGTCCACGAGTTCCGGCGAAAAGGTGGCCGAGAGATTGTCGCCGCCGCTTTCGATGAGGATCAGCTTCAGGTCCGGATGCGCGCGCTCGAGGTCCACCACGGCGGCCATGTTCATGCTGATGTCATCGCGAATCGCGGTGTGCGGGCAGCCGCCGGTTTCCACGCCGCGCACGCGATCGGCGGGTAGCACGCCGGCGCGCAGGAGGAACTCGGCATCCTCGCGGGTGTAGATGTCATTGGTGATCACCGCGAGCGAGAGCTCGTCCTTCAGCCACTGGGAAAGGCGCAGCACGCACATCGTCTTGCCGGAGCCGACAGGACCGCCGACACCGAGACGGAAGGGCCGCTTGGATTCGGATTCAGATTCAGGAAATGAAGAGTCGGGCATCGGCGCGGGCATGTCGGAGGGATGCAATTTCTAACAAGGGATTGAACCAGCCGTCGGGCTGGCGGGTGAGGGAGGTTTCGAGATGGCTGCCGAGTCGTTCGAGCGTGCGGCGGACAATTCCTTGGCAAGCGGTCTGGCCGATGCGCAGCAGCTTCATGGATGCGGTGGCGAACCCGGTGATGGTCTGGAATGCAAATGCCCGCGCCGCGAAGGCGACGGGCAGGGAGGAGAGTTCGATGGCCGTCACGACGAGGTGATGGCTGAAGGGACAGGCCGCGTGGTGGCCTTCCACCAGCGGCGATGGCGAAAGCTGTCGCAGCAGCTCCAGCCGCCGCGAGCCGATGCGCCGCGAGGCGTCGCGCGTCTCGGCGGGCAAGCGCCAGGCATCCAGATCGGCATCCAGTCCTAACAAACCGGCAGCATCCTCCTTCAGCGCCGCCTCATGGGCCCGGACGAAATAAGGCAGCTCGAAAGTGAGCAGCGCCGGGACGATCTGCGTTTCCAAAAATCGCTCCAGTCCCGCGGCATCCTTTACCGATCCGGATTCGACCAATTCCTCCAGCCCGTATGAATGCGCGTACGCTCCCGAGGGATACTGGGAGTCATTCGCCTGCATCAGCCACAGGAGCGCATCGCCGTCGTAGCGGAACGACTGCGTCGTTCCGGCTGGGGGCGGAGGCGAGGTGGATTCGTGGGCGGCGATGTTCGCGGGGTCCTCGCCCTGCCGGAACGGCGCAGCCGTTCCGCTACGTGACGCATCAGACGGCATGGGCCATGGCCTTGAGGGGTTGAAACAGCACCACCGGCTCGGTGAAGGCCCAGCCTTCCCGGTCTAACAGCTGCGCCATCGCTTCATCGTGCAGCACACGAAGGCGATCGTCGAAAATCTGCGCCGGCAGATGGAGGTTGCCGGTCTTCCACGCCACCAGCGCGGCATGGGCCGGACTTTCGAAAGGGACTTCGTAAACGGCCTCCGGAAGCTGGCGGACGATGTAGTCCTTGCCACCGTCTTGGAAAATCACGCCGCCATCGGCGAGCCGGGTTTCCAGATCGAAGCCGAACTCGGTGCCGTCCTCCGCCACGCCACGCCAGCGGCGTTTCAAGAACTGCCGGCGCTCCGCGGCCAGCACCACCTGCTCCTCCAGCGGGCGGGAGGAGGCAGGTTCAAGCATGCGGGTGACGAGCTGCATCATGGACGGCAGCGCCCATGAGCAGCCCTCATGCCGAAATCAGGGATGCTGTGGTTCCACCATCACCATCCACGAGACGCCGAAGCGATCGACGACCATGCCGAAGGCGGGCGAGAAGAAGGTCTGCACCAGCGGAGCGCACACTTGGCCGCCATCGCTGAGCACGCCGAAGATCCGCTCGGCCTCGGCCTTTTCCTTCACGGAAATGGACAGCGAGAAGCCATCGAACTTGGTCTTGCCCTCGCAGTTGCCGTCGGAAGCCATGATCAGGCTTTCGCCGAGCTTGAAGGCCGTGTGCATGATCTTTTCCGGGTCCGGCTTGTTTCCGTCAGGACCGCAGTTGGCTTCCTGGGGGCTATCCTTGAAGCGCATCGACATCACCACTTGGGCGCCGAGGTGCTCTTGATAATAGGAGATGGCCTCCTCGCAGCGGCCATCGAAGAAAAGGTAGGGTTGGACGATCATGGGATGGATTGGGGTAGGGAAAACGAGAACGGTTCAGGAGCGGCAGGAGCCACAGAGCCCGGCGAATTGCTTGCGGCCGACCCACAGCAGGTAGAGGGCGGCGACGCAGGCGACGGGAGTCAGGTAGGGTGCCGCGAACAGCATGGCGCCCTTCAGGATGAAGACGTGGAAGGCGAGGATGTTGACGAGAATGGGACCGAGAACCAGCAGCCCGAAGTTCCGCGTCTTCGGGATGATCACCAGGATCCCGCCGATCAGCTCGAAGGCTTTCACGAAGGCCGTGTAGCCGGTGGGCTCGAAGGCGGCCATCCAGTGTGCGATGGGGGTTCCCTCCGGCGGCGCAGGCTGGGGTGGCATCATGTGGAAGAAGTACGTCAGGGAGGCCATCAGGAAGATGGCCCCGAGCAGGCCGCCAGCGATACAAGGCAGGTATTTCATGGTGTGGATTTCAGGTGGGTTTCGAGTCGGCCGAAGTTTTCCTCGTTCGCCCCGAGAATGAAGCCCGGGAACTTTTCACCGCCCCCGCCGGATTCAAATGCCATCTTCCACGCCAGGCGGGGGAGAATGACGGGTGGGGCGGGGTAGATCATGGCCGGAGCAGACGGTTTCGTTCCCGACGTTTCGCAACGCCTGAACAGGACAGATTCAGCAGAAAAACTTCCGGAGGGGAACCCTCGCATTTCTCATCTCTCGGGTAGGCTCACTGGGCCTTCACCGCGAGGACGTAGGAAAGCACCGCCTTCTCATCCTCCGGAGCGAGGCCGGCGTGGCGGATCATCTTGGGCATCGCCTTCTCCCAGTCGTCCACATCAACATCCTTGGGGATCTTGTAGTTGTGGCACTCGCCGCACTTCAGCATGTAGGTTACGTGGCCGCGCTGGAGCTTCTCGAGCGGGGTCTTGCTCTTCGCGGCCATGGCTGGCGTGGGGTTCGGCACCTCGGAGATGCCACCTTCGGCCGGATCCTGGGACTGGATGTTTCCGTCGGCGGGAATGCCGGTGCCGCCGCAGCCGGTGAGGATCGCGGCGAGAGCCAAGGTGCCAAAAAGATTGCGCATGGCTCAGTCTAACGGAGGGGAGTTCCAACTGAGAAGCGCCAAGTGGGAAGTGTTTGAAGGCTTCCCATTGTCCGTGAGTCGGCGCCAGAGCGGGGCAATTTGCCCATCCTTGAGAAAGAAATCAGACGCGAAGGGGGAAAATCAGCCATTTGCTTAACAATTCTTGAATATCCGTAAATTTCCGGTAGCAGACCCGGTAGCGCTCGGCGGCACCCAATTCTCCACGCCGAATCGCTACCTCTCCACCCGCCTCCTCCTCCATGATCCGAGCCGTGCTTCGGGCGTATGCCCGTTCCTTCGTCCTGCCGTCGATTCTCATCGCGGGGAGCATTTCACTGCATGCTGAGGACGAATTTCCCGGTCACCAAAGGACCCAGGAAATCGCGCTGCACAAGGGCTGGAACGCCGTTTATCTGGAGGTGGATCCCGCCAATGATGCGCCGGCCACGGTGTTTTCGGGGCTGCCGGTCGACAAGGTGGCGACGCTTTTTAAAAATCCGGACAACCAGCAATTTGTCAGTGATCCCACCATCGACCTGAGCAAGGCGCAGGGCTGGGGTGTGTGGTATGCACCGGAGCTGCCGGAGGCGTTCCTGAAGTCGCTCGATGCCATCGATGGCAATCGCGGCTACCTGATCCACGCGAAGTCGGATTGCCAATGGCGGCCGACGGGACGGGTCACGGGTGAGCCGGTGAAGTGGCAGCCGGATGCGTTCAATTTCACGGGTGCCTCGGTGGCCGCAGTCGGCGGACCGACCTTCGCCCAGTTCTTCGCAGGCTCGAAGGCCCATAAGAACCAGACGATCTACCGCCTGGTCAATGGCCGCTGGAAGCAAGTGCTCCAGCCGACCGCCGAGACGATCCGTTCCGGCGAGGCCTTCTGGATCTACTGCAAGGGTTCCTCCGATTATCAAGGCCCGCTTCGCGCTGAGGTGACCGGTGGCAAGCTCGCGCTGGGCACGGGCCCGGCTGACCTGACGCTTCGCAATGAAGCGCCGCATCCGCTGACGCCGACGATCCAGCATGTGGCCGGCGATGCCTCGCCGCTGCCGCTTTCGATCCTGGTCAAGACCTACGGCGACCCGGCTGCCCCGGTGAAAACGGTGTCCGCGAACATGCCGGCAGCCGCCTGGCAGCAGCCCTTGCCCGCGCTGGAGATCGCTGGCGCGATCTCGATTCCCTTTGAGTGCCGCAGCGGCGAACTCCTCCGCCCGCTGCAAGGCTCGCTGTTGAAAATCACCACCGACCTCGGGACGGAGACCTGGGTGCCGGTGTCAGGCCGTCGTGACGACCTCGGTCAGTGATCTCTTTCCTCTCCTCCTTCGACATGAAGTCCTCCTTTTCTCTCTCCTCGTTGCTGGCGTGTGCCCTGTGGACCGCTGCGACGGCGAACTCCTCCGCCGAATCTCCGTATCGCGGCCTGTGGGTCGGCGACGTGGCACTCGGCAAGGTCAATGAGGTGACCGTGCCGCTGGACGCGCAGAACGTCCCGCGCGCCCCGGACCCGAACACGCCGACGCCGACCTTCGACGCCGCGAATTTCCGCGTGATCGTCCATGTCGATGCGATGGGTCGTGCCAGCCTGCTGAAGCAAGTGGCCATCCTCGCCCGCAAGGCCGACCTGCAGAAGACGGAGAGTGACATGGCGCTGGTGACGGACGAGCGCCTCTACGGCTCCTTTCCCGCGCAAGCCGCCAGCCGCATCTCCAGCGTGGTCTTTGACTTCGGTGATGCGAAGGCGACAGCCGCCGTGGATCAGATCGTCGAGCGTGCTGCCGCTGCGGCGGTGACCGCCGCAGCGTCGCCTGGTGCCACCAAGGCAACGGTGAAAGCCGCGGCCCAGAGTTCGGCTCAGGCGGTGATCGCCCAAGCCGATGCGACCGAGAGATTTTCTTCGTTCCTGCAGGCCAACCTTGACGCGACGAAAGTCCGCGCGATTGCGAATGGCGGCTCCACGTCCGCTGCCCGCACCGCGGCGAATGCTCTCAAGAACGGGTCATTCTATCAGGACACCCGCGGCATCGAGATGATCGATGCGATCGAGGCCTCGCTTGCGGCATTGCCTGCCTCGGCGACCCAGCAGCAGCGCGAGCAGGCGGCGCTCAATACCGCTGCCGCCTTTGCCGAGACCGATCAGGGCTACGATCGCTTCCTCGCCAGCGAGCTGGTGGGCGATGCGATCGCCGCCGCTGCCGAGAAAGCCGCGAGCACTGCGGAAGGCATCGCCTTCAAGCCGATCACCGCTTTCCAGACCGCCGACTCCGGAGCTGCGGTGGCCGCCGTTTCGACCGCGCATGCCTTGATCACCGGCGACGAAATCGCCGTCCAAGGCGCCGCGATCTCGGCCTACAACGGCCTGCGCAAGATCACCCGCCTCGACAACAACACCTTCAAGATCGCCACGCCCTTCGTGGCAGGCGGCAGCATCGCTGGCTTCGCTCCTTCCAACAACATCGCCCCGCTGCGGGTGACCTCGCCGGGTCACGGCCTGAGCGATGGCGCGCGTATCACGGTGCGCGGCTCGCTGGCCGCCTACAATGGCAGCCACCTCGTGACGGTGGTGGACGCGAACACCTTCACCATCCCGGTCGCCTTCGCCTCCGATCCGCTCGACCGCGGTTTCTGGTCAGTGAAGTCCGGCGATATCATGGGTTTCGAAAGCGCGCCCGGCGGTGTCTCCGGCGTGAAGATCACCAGCCCGAACCACGGCCTCGACAATGGCCAGGTCATCGAGATCCAAGGCGCGGGCCAGGCTTCCTATAACGGTCTCAAGACGATCACGCGCATCGACGCGAACTCGTTCACCATCCCGGTCGCCTTCGGTGGGGACCCGGCGATCAAGGGAAGCTGGGACATTCCGGAAGAGATCACCGCTTTCGCCCCTCCGGCCTCCGTGCCGACCCGTATCTCCTTCACGAATCACCGCCTCTCCACGGGCGACCGCATCCTGATCTCCGGCTCCGGCAAGCCTGAGTACAATGGCGAGCAGGTCGTCACGGTCATCGATGCGAACACCTTCTCGATCCCGATCCCATGGGATGCCGCGACTGGTGATCCTGCCACGAAGGGCACCTGGGCTCCCGGAGCCGGTGGCCAGTGGCGGAAGACCGCCGCGATCCGCGCCGCACTCGATCAGGTTGCGAAGGTCTCCGAAGCGCGCACCAAGGCGCTCAATGTGAAGCTCACCTCCTACTCCGACACGCGCGCCCCGGATGCGATGGAGCTGTTGCTTTCGAGCATCGTCACCGAGGCTGCCATGTCCGACTCGCCGCTCGCGTCCGAGATTGCCTCGCTCGCTGAAAAGGCCGGCCGCGATGCGCTCTCGGATTCGGTGGTCCGTTACTCGCGCCCGACCGCGGTGCCGTCCACGGACTACACCACTTTCGTTCGCTCCACCACCTTCTCCGGTGCCGTAGCCACTGCTGCTGAAGCCGTGGCCACCGCCGTGCTGAAAGAGAAGGCCGACCTGCTCGCTACCCCGGCCTCGATGAAGGACAAGGGCCGCGAGGCAGCGATCAATGCGCTCTCCTCCGTGTATGCCGCCGCGTCGCGTTCGCTGCTCACCGAACTGCCGATGACCGGCGATTTCGGCAACACGCTCGCCACCGAGATCGTGCTGCCGGCGAACCATCCCACGAATCCCTTCCGCCACCGCCGCCACCCGGACCACACCACCGGCTTCGACATCCGCCGTCTGGTGAACCTCAGCTTCCAGCCCGTCGATGGCCAGCTGCTCTCGCGCACCGGCTACGGTGTGGATCGTATTTCCGGCACCTACGCCGAGGAGATCTTCGGCCTGCACAAGCCGCTCGGCCCCTCGAAGAACGTCGGCCTCAAGGTCGCCGGCACCTTCCAGCTCCACCGCATCAGCCTGATCGACACCCTCAACGGCCGCTAAGCTGAGCTGAGTTTTTCCCCACCCGCTTTCTACCCTTCCCATGATCCCGCTTCCGAAATTCCGCACGCTGTTTGCCGGCCTGTTGCTAGGCCTTGCCACCGCGTCCTCCGCGCGGGCGGACGTTTCCGATCTTCTCTTCACCGTGAAGATCGATGGCGACGTGAACGTGCCGACCATCACGGTCACGAACAACTCGCCGAACCTGGACATCACCCACTTCGAGTTCACGATCGGTGACCTCGGAAAGAACTTCGACGGCGACGAGCAGACCGTGACCAACCCTCCGGGCGGCACGGCCACGCGTACCACGCCGATGCCGGGCCAGCGCAATGACAAGGTTGCCTTCGACATCACCGGCTTTGGACCTGGCGAGTCCTTCACCTTCAATGTCGACGTCGACTCCGACGGCTTCAATAGCTACGAGAACTACCACAACGTCTTCTTCAACAACGGCAACGCGGCGAACTCCGTTGCCACCGTTTGGTCGGGACCTGCCAGCGCCTCGCGCACGCTCGATGACAATTCCTCGACCTTCGTTTTCCGCGGCCCCTCCCGCACCCTGAAGGTCATCAGCGCCGAGGAAGACGGCGGCCTGCCGGTGCGCGGCGTCGTCGTGAAGCGCGATGGCGAGGTCATCGCCGATGACGAGACGGAGTACGACAACATCCAGGTGGCTCATGGCGATCGCATCCAGATCATCGCCCAGCCGGAAGTGTACAAGAACATCCACGCCGAGTACATCACCGACCCTGAGACGGTGAAGAACCAGGCCGAGGAGCGCTTCGTGGCGATCGGCATGTCGGTGAACAACACACCGCAGACCGCGGACCCAACGAACTACGATTTCGAGATCACCCGCGATACGGATGTGCAGGTGAAGTGGCAGCACTACTACGCGCTGACCATCCGCCATGACTTCAGCAAGACGCAGAGCCAGGAGATCATCGCGGGCACTCCATGGGCGGGACCCCTTGCCTCGGATGCCTCGGGTAGCCCCAGTCCGCCGGCCAGCCGCCAGTGGGTGCTCAAGGGAAGCCAGCCGGTCGTGCAGATCGATGGCTACGTGCTCGACAATTTCAGCCACCCCGGCCTGGACATCCGCCACGTGGTGAAGGGCTACCGCGCCTATGGTCCGCCGAACAATCTGGTGAGCACCACGCAGAATGACGCGCGCTTCCCGTCGCCGAAAGGCGCGCGGGTGGACATCCGCGACCAGAGCGTGGGCACCATCACGAACTATGCCGCCGGCACCGGTGGCACCACGGTGACGAACTCGCAGGCCCACACCGTGAGGGGGGGGGACTGGATCGAAATCACCGGAAGCGGCGACAATGCCTACAATGGTACCTTCCAAGTGCTCTCGGTTCTCGGGAACACCTTCACCTTGAATGTGCCTTTCAGCACCTCGCCGATCGCGAAGGGCCTGTGGCGCAATGTCACCTATGTGAAGTTCTTCAATTTCTCCACCGTGGAGCCTCGCCAGCAGGTGAAGCCGAACTTCCTGATGTATGGACCGGCCGGCATCACCTACGTCTGGCAGATCCAGTACGGCGTGCGTCTGAATGCGGATGATCCGTCTCGCCTCTCCTTGACCAAGGTCTACGAAGTTACCGCAGGTGGCGATGTCGACAAGACCGTGCAGGATGGCGTGTCGTGGTTCGATCCGGGCACTCGCGTGAAAGTGGTTTCCGCCAAGAAGGAGCCGATTGCGAATGGACTCTCTGCCACCGGTTGGGTGAATGGTGATGGCTACTACTTCGCCGCAATGGGTGAGATCGATCCGGCCACCGGCTTGCCGACCAGCGGCAGCCCGGCAGTGGTCAATGGCAGCCCGGTCGCCACTTGGACCAGCAGCGGCCCGAATGCTTCCCTCGGCTATGAGATCTCCAATCTCCAGCGCCCGGTCCGCACGATGTGGCGCTACGGTGCCGGCGCGATCGTGGTGAACGTCACGATCGGCAAGCATTGCTTCGAGGACTATCCGCAGTATGCGGCGATGTTCACCCAGGCACCGAATCCGATCATCAATGCGGTCCCGGATCCGGTCGCCATCGCTCCCGGTGGTGCCGCCCCCGGTGCGGAATTGATGGCGGAGTGGGATCCAGTCAGCGCCCGTCTTTTCCCGACCATTCCGGGTCGCTTCACGGTGCCGTGGAAGCCGGGAACCAGCCCGACGGCCAATACCGTTGAAGTCCGTGTGATCGCCACGCTGCCCTTCGATGCACAGCGGCAGATCCGCGGCCACTACCCGCACATCCAGGGTGCTCCTGCGGTCGCCCTCGATCCGGACCCCACCGATAGCTTCAGCTTCAAGTCGATCAAGTACACCACCGCCGGTGCTTCCGTGGACTCGAACAAGAAGTTCACCACCGAGCGCCCCGGCCTTTCGGTGCTGCTGTTCTCGCAGATCCAGAGCGGTGGCCGTGGCCAGCCGCGCGAGTTCCTCCAAGTGCGCGTGGTTGATACCCGTGCGTGGGACACCAATCTGCCCGCCGTGCCGACGCCGGTCACCGTGGGCGAGAAGATCCTCGATCCCTCGGTGGACCTTGCGAACCTCGGCACCGGCTACATCTTGGACCTGACCGGCAAGGCCCGCTACAATCCCTTCGTCTACAATGGCGCCAAGATGGATGGCATCGCCGCCAAGGACGTCTATGACATGGAGCTCCTGCGCGCCGACACCTCGGCGCTCAAGGTTCTGAACAAGGGGGCGCTGCCCGGTCCTGTCATCACGGTCAACGAACATCCCGGTGTGCCGGACCGCGAGTTGCCGATCGTCGTTTGGTACGATGATCCTCGTAGAAACGACACCCTGCTGTGGCCGTGGGCTTCCCGCATCTACAAGCCGACCTGGCCGTCGGCGGGCACGCTGCCGCAGATCGTCATCGCCAGCCAGCTCGGCAGTGATGGCAAGAGTGCTTCCGGCCAGGATCAGATGGTCGCGCCCGCGATCGGCACCGCGCCCGTCGCCACCACCTACGATCCATCGCGCATCCAGGCGGTGCAGATTTACAATCAGCCGGACTTCAACTCGCCCGGCTACAATCCGAACGAAGAGCACGCGCTGGTCGCACCGTCGCTGCGCTACCTCGATGTCTCGCCGCGCCCGCCGGCGATCTACGCGCTCCGCGCCGGTGACCTGAACTACTCGAACAACACCATCACCAGCGGCGTCGCCCGCTATACCTCGCATCCGTACGTGCTCACGCAGTTCTTCGACGTGGCGGCGAACGAGGTGAAGATGAAGGTGTATGCGATCAAGAAGGAGAGCGCCAACGGCGACAATCCGGCCTATCGCTTCGCCAACAATTTCACGGCCAGCACGACGAACCTGAAGACCCAGCCCTTCGTCTCGATGAAGGCGGGCGAGCCGGTGATTCCATTCTACCCGCTCGGCGTCGCGATCGGCGCGGCCCCGGCGGCGGAGACCTTCGGCAACAACTTCTTCACCCAGGAAGCTTACTGGGAAGATTGGCGTGGCTCGTACTGGTCGATCTCCGGTGGCGACAAGGCCTGGTTCAATGTCTCCTTCTACTACCCGCTCGCCCCTGACTTCTGGTGGCCGCCGACGGTCCAGGTGCCGCCGGTGAAGGTGAACAAGAATGGCGCGACCTATACCGCCGCCTACGATGCTTCTCGTACTCCGAAGGTGCCGGGCGTCGGTGATGCCGTGGCCTTCCTGCCGTCGTCGGTGAAGACCAACGCGATTGAAAGCAATCTCCAGCAGCACCTTCCCACGAAGGTCATCTACAAGTCCGAGTGGCCGGATAACCCGGCGGTGCTGAAGGCGGGTGAAACGCTGACTTTCTCCGGTGGCGAATATCGCTCCGACAATCCGACCAAGGTGCTGGTGAACAATGGGGTCTCGACCACCGTGCAAACGCCCGGTCTGCCGCAGCTCACCGCCTTCGCTTCGGCCGAAGTCGTCTTCGACTCGCTCAATCCGGACGCACTGCCGAACCAGTTGAAGAGCCGCTGGACCGCTCGCGTGATCCAGGCGCTCGACAAGCGGACTGCTCCGCTCTCCGTCGGCAGCTTCCCGTCCGAACTCCAGCCGGCCAGCGGCCGCACGACGGTGAAGCAGGGCAAGTATGTCTTCAATGAACTGCCCGCCTCGCTGCAGAAGCGCCTGCGCTACGACCCGCTCGCGACCCGTCCGGTCACCGTGGGTGGCGTGACGAGCCAGGTTCCCGGTGTGCTCGAGTTCAGCGGCCTGCTCAATGACAAGAACATCGGCGACGCCACGCTGACCGCTTCGCCGCCAGCCGTTTACTCGCTGGAGCCGAACATCCTCACCACTTCGGAACGCGATTCGATCCTCGCGCTGGTCGATGTGGGTTCGTCCGCGCGCACCGCGTGGGTGAATGCCGTCACCGCGCTCTACAATACCACGCGGAATCCTGAAGGCGTTCCCGGCACGGACGGCGACTACCTGACGGGTCTGATGAAGATGCCGCTCTACGGTCCCGACGGCAAGATCCTCAAGGACGAGCTCGGCAACGTGCGCTACCCGACAACGATCACCCCGACGCCAATGCGCGCTTACGGTCCCGGCCTCGCGCTCGTGCCGAATGGTGATTTCCTCAATCCGACCGGCACCCTGGCCGATGGCACCGCATTCCCGGATGAAAGCTGGGTGACCGTGGTGGAGAACAACGACTCCACGCTCGGCGGCTCGCCGATCACGCCGCACATCATCAAGGTGGACCGCAAGCAGCGCTATCGCGGCTCCGTCCAGACGGTCCTTTCCGACAACGTCTTCGACGAGAACATCAACCTGCGCTCCACCGGTGACTTCGGTGCGAATGCCGACGATCTCGTCTTCGAGTGGTGGTATCGCCCGGACGATGGCAGCCTCAATGTCCCGCCGCCGGACATGATCCCGGCTGGCCAGACCAATCCGTGGAAGCTCTTCCCCGATCCGACCGGCCAAGCTGGCAAGGCCCGCTACCAGATCACGCTGAAGGGCAATCCGAATGCGCCTGAGGCATTGCTCGCCGATACCTTTTGGTTCGCCCGCTATCGCCACAAGAACGACACCGTCAGCGGCACCAACTGGAAGCTGACCCAGCCGAACGGCCGTCAGGGTGTGAACTTCATGTGGGCCGGCGCCGGCAACTCGCAGCCGTTCGTGGATGCCGACCTCGACGGCTTCCCGGACTACCGCGCGCAGCTCGCCCAGGGCTGGATCAAGCGCGTGCTCGATGCGGTGAACCCATACGAAGCCCGCATCCGCGACTTCGAAGGCGACGCTCCGTCCACGCTGGCCTCCATGGTCGCGCAGTTCGGCGCTCGCTATGAGGGACCGGTCGCGCTCAATCCCTCGAAGAACGTCATCGAGAATGTCGGCCTGATCGAACTCTATCAGACTATCCTCAATCGCGGCCGGAACCTGAGCATCGATCTCTCCACGCCGGTCTCGACACCGGCGATCTCCAACGCGCTGCAACTCGCGGCCACCCGCATCTCCGATTTCTACACGCTGCTCGGCAACGAGGCGTATGTGGACGCGGAAGACCCGACCATCGGCTACGGCAGCAACAGCGTGGACTACGGCAGCCTCGCGACTTCCGTTTTCACCTTCGAGAACCAGTTGTCCTCACCGATCGAGGAAGAGCTCGCGCTGCTCCGTGGCGTCGATGACTACTTCGCGCGGCCCGTTTACAACCGCCTGTTCTGGAACTTCACCAAGGGCGAAGGGGAAGCGGCCTACGCGACGAGCTACAACATCAGCGACATCAATGCCGACGGCTTCATCGACGAGGACGATGCGATGCTGATGTTCCCGCAAGGTCACGGCGACGCGTGGGGCCACTACCTCACGGCGCTGACCTCGACCTACGAGCTGCTGCGCCATCCGGCCTTCAACTGGGTCTCCCGCTCCGAGTCCTACAACCTGCAGGACATCGTGATCAGCGTGGACTTCCTTGATGAACGGAAGTTCGCCGCCACTGCCGCCGCGAAGGCGAAGGCTGGCGCGGAGGTCGTGAACATGACCTATCGCGACCGCTACGTCGCCGATCCGAAGGCACAGTGGCAGGGCTACACGGATAGCAATGCCGACCGTGCCTGGGGTGTGGACGAATGGTCCCGCCGTGCAGGCCAGGGTGCCTACTTCGACTGGGTCACCGCGAACGCGCTGCTGCCATCGCAGCATCCGAACACCACGCTGGAAGGCATCCGCAAGGTGGACCGCCAGTCCAACGCTGACATTCCGGTCATCTCCGCCAACCTCAATGCGATCCAGCGCACGATGGATCAGGCGGACAACGGCTACAATCCGCTCGGCCTCGCCAATGGCGCACAGGTCTTCGACCTCGATCCGGCACTTCTCGATGGCGCGGGTTCCTCGCACTTCGACCAGATCGAAGAGCGCGCCGCTGGCATGATCGATAATGCGACCACGGTCTGGGACAATGCCAACTCGGCCAGCAACATGCTGCGCCAGGTCGGCAACAGCGAAGAGGAGTTCCGCAACTCGACCTTCCAGGAAGACCTCTCCTACCGCAACCAGCTGATCTCGATCTTCGGCAAGCCGTACGAAGGCACCGTCGGACCGGGCAAGCTCTACCCGGCCGGCTACAGTGGTCCCGACCTCGCGCTCTACATGTATGTGCCGGTGCGCCAGATCAACAAGGACACCGTGCCTGGTCCGGCCGCGAGTTTCGCGACCTTCGATGACAAGGGCGCGCTCAATGGCGGTGACCTCTACAATGCCTTCCTCGCGGCCAAGCCCGACGGCAGCGGCAGCAGCATCCTGAACAAGGAGACCGCACTGAAGGATGTGAGCGTCGGCCTGCGCAACATGTTCGCGCCGACCTTCGCGAGTGCATCGAACGACCTCAGCTACGCGTCCGACACGACCAGCGGTGTCTTCTCGGTGAACTTCACCGACCTGACCAATCCGAAGGTGGACCTGACCAACTTCACCAACCTGATGCCGGTGACTGCCGCGGGCTACACCTTCCAGGCTCCGTCTTCGTGGGGCAGTCGCCCGGCCACCGGCCAGCTTCAGGACATCATCAACCAGATGATCCAGCAGGAAGCTGCCATCGCCGAAGCGATCAACGCCTATGACGGCAAGGCCGGCGAGGCGGTCAGCGTGTTGCGCATGGTCAATGCCAAGCTCACCTCCAGCGGTCGCAACCAGGGCCGCACCGAGATCTTCACCCGCGTGAAGTATGCGGTGAACAACACGATCAAGGTGATCGAGACCGCCAAGCAGGTCGTCGATGCCGCCGAGCAACTCACGTGGGAATTGAAGGAAGCGATCGTCGAAGGCGTTCCGGTGAACCTGCCGACCGGCGGTCTGGCAATCTCTCCGGGTGACGCGCTTTCGCTCGCCCGCTCCGGCATCGAGTTCACCGCGACGGGCACCCGCGCGGGTCTGTTCACCGCGGACAGCGCGCTGACCATCGGCAAACTCATCGCCGAGATCTCGCTGGATGTGGCCGAGAACGAACTCGAACTCACCAAGGCAGATGAAGAGCGCACCCAGAGCATCCGCGAGTGGCTGAAGGAAGCCGAGGACGCGATCGGCGACGAAGCGATCCTGCGCGTGGCGATCTTCAAGGAGATCCAGGCCTTGCGCGCCTTGTCCGACCAGTACCGCAGCCTGCTGGATGAAGGTGGCCGCCTGATCGATGAGCGCGCTGCCTTCAACAAGCGCGTCGCCGCCCAGACCCAGCGCAATCGCTACCAAGACATGACCTTCCGGGTGGCTCGCAACCACGCGCTGCAGACCTACCGCAGCTCCTTCGATCTCGCCTCGCGCTATGCCTTCCTTGCCGCGTCGGCCTACGACTACGAGACGAACTACTCGCTCGCCGATCCGGCTTCACCCGTGGATGCCTACGGCGAGATCATCAAGGCGCGCAGCATCGGCGCGCTCTCGCAAGTGCTCACGCAGCTCAAGGCGAACCACGACTCGCAGCGGAGCTTGCTTGGCCTGAACAATATCCAGCGCGAGACCGGCGACATCTCGATCCGCCGCGAAGCCAAGCGCATCCTCGCGGGTGGCGAAGTCCAGCCCGGCAGCCCGGCCAATGAGTTCCCGGCTCCCGGCGAGGATTCCGATACCGTGTGGAAGCAGGAGCTTCAGAAGGCCCGCGTGCCTGACCTCTGGCAGGTGCCGGAGTTCCGCCAGCACTGCCGTCCATTTGCCTCGGCAGTCGATGCGACGGGCAAGCAGGTCCCGCAGCCGGGCATCGTGCTCCGCTTCTCGTCCGACATCAGCACGGGCAAGAACTTCTTCGGCCAGCCGCTCAGCGGTGGCGACCACGCCTACAGCACCAGCAACTACGCGACCAAGATCGGCAGCGTCGGAGTGATCTTCGACGGCTATCGCACGGACAGCGTGTCGAACGACCTGGCTGCGGCGCCGCGCGTCTACTTCATCCCGGCGGGCATGGACATCATGCGCGTCTCGCGGACGGATGATCCGGATGAGAAGCGCTCGTGGCACGTGGTCGAGCAAGCGGTGCCGGTGCCCTTCCCGGCGACCAGCTCGCAGATCAACAAGAGCGGCTACATCCCGCTGCTGGATGGAGTGAACGGTCGCCTCGGTGACACCCGCCGCTTCTCCGACTTCCGCGCCTATCCGGATAGCAATGGCTCGCCGACGAGCGACATGCGCCTGCTGGGCCGCTCGATCTGGAATACCCAGTGGCTGCTCATCATCCCGGGCGCGACGCTCAATGCGGACCCGAACACCGGCCTCGATCGCTTCGTCGATCAGGTCTCCGACATCAAGCTGATCTTCGACACCTACGGCCAGAGCGGCGGCTGAAACAACGGAACATCGACCGAACCTAACTCCCACCCCGATTTTCCATGATTCCCAGGAACTGCTCCACCCGTCCGGCGCGCACCGCCGCGACCTGGCTGTCGATGCTACTGCTCGGATCGACTGCCGCGCACGCCGCCGCGATCATCAGCGAGCCGGAGACGCTCGTTTACGGCCGCATCCTCAACCGCAAGAATCCGAACCTGGAGCAGCTCGTCACAGCGGGCACGCTCTACTGGACCATTCAGAAGCCTGACGGCTCCACAGTGGTGCTTTCGGGTGAAGTCGATGCGCTTGATAACGGCCACTACTCGTATCTCGTCCGCATCCCGCACCAGGCGATGATGCTGGGCCAGCAACCCTCGCCGCTGGTGCTGCCGCTCGGCACCACGACCACGACGGCATCGCACGCGTCGATTTCGTTCAATGGTGCGCCGGCGACCATCCTCTCGCCCTCCACGTCCGTCTTCGACCTCGACCAAACGCTTCGCGCTTCCGCGCTGCGGGTGGATCTGGAGATCAATGCGGCGAATCCCGATGGAGACGGCGATGGCATCCCGGACTGGTGGGAAGACAAGTACGGCCTCGACAAGCAGGACTCCACGGACGCCCTCACCGACGCGAATGGCAACGGCCGCAACAATCTCGCCGAGTACCTTGCCGGCACCGATCCGAATCACAATAGCACGCAACCGCTGCTGCTGACCCATGAGGTGATCGCCTATTCGAAGTCGGAGTCGTTGGTGCTGCTCGAGACCGCCGATAGCAATAGCACTCCGGCGCAACTTACCTACACGCTTTACACTCCCCCGACCGGTGGCCGTCTGGTGCTGCGAAATGCGGTCCACTTGCCGGCGACCACCTCGGTGCCGCTCGCCGCAGGCGCCACGTTCACCCAGGCGGACGTCTCCGCTGGTCGCCTGGTCTTCGAGCACACGGAAGGTGAGACGCCGGGTTCCTTCGAGGTCGGCGTTCGCGATGAAGTTCCTGCCAATCCCGAGTCGCGCGGCCCGGTGCAGGTGCTGCTCTTCGATCCCGCGGACAATCTCGTCGCGGCCACCCCTGAAGAAAGCGTGCGCCTTGAAGCGCGCCGTCTGGCCGTGAGTCACGGTCACCTCGTGGCTGATCTCAGTTCGGCCGCTGGCAAGCATCGCCTCTCGGCTCCCACGGCCGGCCTTTCGGCCTCCGCCTATCAAACGCATGTGACGAATTACGGCGCGGAAACGCCGCACGTGTTCCTCGGCGGTCCCGCGGACGACACCTTCACCGGCGGCGCGGCAGCGGACTTCTTCTACGGCAGCGATGGCGCGAACACGATGACCGGTGGCACCGGCGGGGACTCGTTCATCTTCACTGGCACCTCGCCGTCCGTCGACACGATCACCGACTTCACGCCGACGCAGGGCGATCTCATCGATCTGTCCGGCGTGCTCGATGGCCTTTCCACGAGGCTTACCGACTACGTTCGCATTCGCCGCAGTGGCACGGATGCGATGTTGGAAATCTGCGCGGGCGGGACGAACTCGGGCTTCACCGACCGGGTGATCCGCTTGCAGAACTCCACGCTGCAGCCAGCCGACGTGCTGAACCTCTACTACTCGGGTAATCTGGAAACCGGTGCGGTCGGGTTGCCATCGCGCGTGAGCATCACCGCGACCAATACCGGAGCCAGCGAGAACGGTCCCGTGGCCGGTCAGTTCACGGTCACCCGCGAGGGTGACTTTGACCTGCCGCTCACCGTAAACCTGACGATCAGTGGCAACGCGACCAATGGGGTCGACTACCAGAACATCCCCTCGTCGATCACGATTCCCTCCGGTCAAGCGGGTGCGGTGATTTCCATCCTGCCGTATGTGGATGCCACGGCGGAGTTCAATGAGACGGTCTTCATCCAGATCGCCGACTCGACTGGCTATCTCACCGGCACTGCGGCGAGCGCACAGCTCGTGATCGAGGATCTCAAGCCGCAGATCTCGCTGGAGGTGATTGAGAAGCTGGCCGGTGTTACCGGCAGCTCGCCGGCGTCGGTCGTCATTCGCCGCGGTGGTCTGCTTTCGCCGGAAGTCTTCGTCCAGTTCACGCTTTCGGGCACGGCCAAGAGCGGCACCGATTACAATACGGTCACTCCCTACGTCACCTTCACCTCGGGGCAGACGGCAAAGGTCATCGAGTTCGTGCCGAAGCCGAATGCCAATTTCGCCGGTGCGGAAGCCAAGACGATCCGCATGACGGTGAAGGCCGATACTGCCTTTGCCAGTATGGTGCCGGCTGCCGACCTGACGCTGGTGCCTCAGCGCCTGAGCTACGACGAGTGGCTGGCAGCGCGTGGTGTGAATGCCTCCGATCAAGAATTGCTCCGCTACGGATTCAGCCAAGGCACAGCTCCTAGCGACAACTCGATGTTCGCCCGCATGCCGAAGGCCACGGTGGAGGATGGCTACCTCACGCTGCGCTTCCGCAAGAAGCCGGGTGTGAGCGACATGAACTACCAAGTGCAGTATAGCAGCAATCTCACCCAGTGGCAGAGCGGCTCCGACGTGGTCGAGGACATCACCTCGCAAGTGGCCCCGAATGATCCGGGTGCCGCGGTCTTCCGCTCCAAGACTCCGATGTCCGCCGCAAAGGTCGCTTCCATGCGTGTGAACCTGCTGCTCGAAAACAACGACTGATCCCTGTCTCGCCTGCTCATGCTGCTTCGATTCCTGCCCCGCGCCATCGCCCTCTGCGCCACTGCCTGCCTTGTCAGTCAGTGCGAGAAACCGGCGACGACGGGAGCCCCGGCAATTCCCAAGGACGCGCTCGCCACGGTGGGCGCGCAGGCCATCACCGAAAAGGATCTCATCCAGGAGGCCGAGTGGCGGAAGGCGAACCATCAGGCGGTGCCTGCCGCGCCGGAGCTGCTGAAGGAGATGGCCAACCGTCTCGCCCTGGTCGAGAAGGCGAAGCAATCGGGCATCGCCGACGATCCCGAAACGCAGCGCAGCATCCAGAGCATCATCATTGCGCGGCTTCGTGAGAAGCAGATCGATGCCGAAGTCGCGAAGGTGACCGTGAGCGATGACGAGCTCAAGGCTGCCTACGATTCGCGAAGCGCCGAGTTCGCCCGCAAGCCTCTCGATCGTTTCGCCATTCTCTTTCAAGCTGCCGATGCAAAGGCTTCCGACGCCCGCAAGGCCGAGGCGAAGAAGGGACTGGAAGATGCCATCGCCCTGGCCGATGCCGCTCCCGCGCCCGGGGGCAGGGGACCGGCCGCCGGAGGCTTTGGTCAAGTGGCCGCACAGCATTCGGAAGATCAGGTCACGCGCTATCGCGGTGGCGACCTCGGTTGGATCGAGGGCGACGCCAAGGAAACCCGCTTGCCCGTCAACGTGCTCGAAGCGGGCCGCGCCCTGGAAAAGGGCAAGCGCAGCGGGGTCATCGAAGCCGCTGATGGCTTCTACGTGATCATGAAAACCGACGCGCGTGCCGGTGGTGCACGCCCAATGGAGGAGGTTGCCGATAATCTCCGCCAACAAATCCTGCGCGATAAGCGCCGCGCGCTTGAGGAGCAATTCCTCGCCGACGCGATGCAATCTTCCAAGGCATCCATCAATGCCGATGCCGCGGCCAAGGTGACCCTTCCTGTCACTCCCGCGCCTGCGCCTGCCGCTCCCGTACTTTCGCCTCCCTGATTTCCTCCTTCTCCCTCTCCCATCCGCCTTTCACTCCCATGGACCTCCGTTCGCGCCTGCTTCCTCTCCTCGCGTGCTTCGTATCGCTGACCGGCGTTGCTTCCGCCGTCGATCCGACGCTCACGACCATCAACATCCTTACGGGAGGAACCGAGGATCAGAATTTCTCGATCCCCTACGCCACGCTTGCCGCAGCGGCAGACGAAGCGGATGTCGACAGCTCCGGCATCCAGTTCCGTCTCAAGTCGATCGTTGCCGGCTCCTTGAAGCAGGGGGGCGCGACCGTGAACGTCAACAGCGCTCTCGGCTCCGGCGAAACATGGACGTGGACGCCCCCCGATGATGTGAACGGCTCCGCGGTCAATGCTTTCACCGTGGTCGCCTATGCCGGCGGCGACGAGTCCGCCACTCCCGTTACGGTCCGCATCGCCTTGGCCGCGGTCAACGACGCGCCGTCGTTCGCCGCGACCAATGTCACCGTCGCCGAGGATTCGGGTGCCTATTCGCAGACCGGATGGGCGACCAACATCAGCCCGGGACCTTCCGACGAAAGCGGGCAAACGACCAACTTCACCATCAGCTCGACCAATCCGGGCCTCTTCTCGGTGGCACCTGCGCTGACCGACACTGGCACGCTGACGTTCACGCCCGCACCGAATGAGAACGGCAGCTCCACGGTGAGCGTCCGCATTCACGACAATGGCGGCACCACCAGTGGCGGGGTGAACCAGTCGGCGATCCAGACCTACACCATCACCGTCACCCCGGTGGAGGACAATCCGACGATCACGGCGACCTTCAATGGCACGTCCGCCTCGCCCTTGCTCGACTCTCCTTCCTCTCCTGGCGGGGAAGAGGGCGTGGCCCAGAGTGTCTTCTCGGCGGTCACGATCGCGGATCCCGACCACGGCAAGCCGAGCAATGACAACCAAGTCGTGATCGTGACCATTCCGGTCAGCGCGGATGCCTATGGCACCTTCACGCTTCCCGGCGCGTCCACCGCGACCGCCAGCGGCAACCGGACCTACACGCTCCCTGCGCAGTCGCCTTCAAGCGCGTCCACCGCACTCCTGGCCGCGACCTTCAAGCCGATCCCGAACGCAAATCCGGTCGGCCTCTACAACTTCAGCATCGGAGTGACGGTTCGCGATAGCACCGCCCGCACCGCCTCCACCCCCGCCAACTCCCTCTACGTCCGCTCGGTCAACGACGCCCCGATCCCGCTCGCGACCCTCTCCGTCGCCTCGATCTCCGACGCCGGCCCGGTTTCGCCCTTCCGCCTCTCGGTGAGCGACTACGACATCAACGAGAAGTTTTCCATCCTGATCACTCCGACGGCACCTCTCCGCGGCACTCTCTCCGCTACCACCGCCACCGGCACCGCGGCACAGGTTGCGGCAGCGGTCCAGGCGATCGTATTCACGCCGACGCAGCAGTCGGCGAATGTCACGGCCGCCTTCGACATCGACGTGACCGACGTCCATCCGGACAACACCACTGGCACCGCGGTGAGGCGCACCTATTCGCTGCCCATCCAGTTCGTGAATGACCCGCCGGAACTCACCGGCGTGACCACCTCTCTGATCCGCACCACTGATGATCCGTCCGCACCCGCGGTCTTTCCGTTCTCGTCGATTTCGGTCATCGATGGCGACCCGCTACAGACCTTGACCGTCACGCTGTCGCTCGGCGACCCGGCGCAGGGCAGCTTCAGCGGCATTACCTTCACGACGCCGAACGTTATCACCGGCACGGTTTCCGAGCTCACCACCAAGCTCCGCCAGGTTCGCTTCGAGCCGGCAGGGGGTCGCGTCCCGGTGAACTCCAGCGAGACCGTCACCATTACCATCACGCTGAACGACGGCACCGTCTCCGTCTCTAACAACCAGACGCAGGTCGAGGTGACCGCGGTGGATGGCGCGCCGCGCCTCACGTGGAGCAGCAGCCCGGTCTTCCCGCTGGCTTCCAGCCCGGCGCTGATTGATCCCTCCACCGGACCCAAGCCATTCGCCCTGCTCGGCATTGCCGACAGCGGCCAGATCGAGGTGACCGTGAAGCTCGATACCGTGGCGAAGGGCGCGCTGAGCAATCTCGGCGGCTTCATTGAAACGCCAGCTGGTTCCCGTAGCTATCGCTTCACCGGCCTCGCTTCCGCGGCACAGACCGCGATCCGCGCGATCAACTACGACATCAATCCGAGCTACATCTTCCCGCCGAACCAATCGGGCCGCACGGATTTCACCATCACAGCGACCGACTCCGCGCTGAACTTCACTTCGCGCACCCTGCCCATCCTGTTGAAGAGCGACGCGCGCAGCTTCCTCGTCACCAACCTTCTTGATGATGAGACGGTGCCCGGCACCCTGCGCCACGCCGTCAACAATGCGGCAAACAACGATGTAATCGTCTTCGCGCTGCCGACCTATCCGGCAACGATCCGCCTGAGCAAGGCGAAGGGTCCGCTGGTCCTCACCAAGCACCTTTCCTTCCGTGGCCCGGGCTCCGACAAGCTGACGATCACCGGCGACTCGAATGCAAACGCCACCACCGACGCGGGTGACGTGCAGCTCTTCCGCATCTTCGCCACCGTGCGGATGCAGGGTCTGCGCCTCGCACGCGGCTTCGGCGATACCGGCGGCGCCGCGTTTGTCGGACGTCTCCAGCCCGGGGCCCTGCCGGGTTCGCTCGTGATCGAGGATTGCGTGATCGCGAACTGCCTCGCCAGCCAGTGGGGTGGCGCGCTCGATGTCTTCGATGGCTCGGTGCAGGTCTCGCGCTGCGCCTTTGAAGGCAACTCGCTCAATGCCTCCGCCGGTCTCGGTGGTGGTGCGATCTCGCTCTACACGAACCAAGCTTGCTCCTTCACCAATACCACGTTCTCCGGTAACTCGCAGTCCGCGCCCACCGGCTTCGGTGGCGGTGCGCTCTATGTGGAGAACGATACGCCGACGCAGTTCGTCCAGACGACCGTCAGCCATTGCACCTTCGCGGGTAACATCGACGCGGCGATCGGCGGCGGCAATGCGGCCTATGGCGCCAGCTCGGTATTCAACAACGTGTCGAACTCGCGGGTGCTGCTCACGAACAACATCTTCGCCGATACCTCGAATCGCAACCTGAAGGTCGCGGGCGGTGCCGACATGGTTTCGAATGGCGGCAACCTTTCGCGCGACAATACCACCACGGAGTTCATCCAAGGGGGCGTGCCCCAGCAGGCGGTGCTGCTGAACCACATCACTGACAAGCGGAACATCGATCCGAAGCTCGCGCCGCTCGCCGCCGTGGAGGGCAATACCCGCGGCTATCGCTTGCTTCCCGACAGCCCGGCCATCGGAACGGGCATCGCCGGTGTCTCTGCCGTCGACCAGCGCGGCGTGATCCGCGATGCGTCCTGCGACATGGGCGCGATCGATGCCAATGCGCTCGGCAAACTGATCATTCACGAAATCTTTCCGGCCACGAACCCGAACAACCAGTTCATCGAGTTCTACATGCCGCGGGACCAGGCGAGTCTCGACATCACCGGCTATGAAGTGTGGATCGATGGAGAGAAGCGCCACACTTTCACCTCACGGGTGGTTGCCCCGGGCAATGGCCTGGTGCTTGCGGAGACCCTGATCACCGCCGCGGGAACGACGCCGGTCATCGTTTCGGATGAAGACCTCGAGCTTTCACAGCGCGGTCGCATCGAGCTGCGCAAGCCGCTCGCTGCGGGCAATGCCGTCGTTGAAGCGGTTTCTTACGTCGCTGCCTTCGCCAATGCCACGACGCCGTCGGTGACCGATGACTACTCGGCCGACTCGATCACGCTCGCACCGCAGTATCAGGGTGCAGCCTTCGCCCCGCACCGCTACGTGCAGGCTCCGCCGAATGGTGGCTTTGACAAGAGCAAGCCGCCCGGTAGCGCCACCTCTCCGGGAGCCGACACCGCGAACACGCCGTTTGGCCAGGCCAATGGCTATCCGATTGCCGCGCTCGATAGCTTCGAGCTCACCGAAGACGTGCCGCAGACGCTTTCCGTCCGTGCGAACGACCTGGATGCCGACGGTTCCGATGAGCTGTTCATCGTGGACTTGAATGCGACCCTGCCCGCGAGTCCGCCGGCGACGAGCAACAGCAGCATCACCACGACTGCCGGTGCTACGGTAGCCATCACACCGATCGCCTCGCCGCTGCGCGGCACCGCGGTGAATTTCGACCCGCGCGTCGCCTTCAACCACCTGTCCGAAGGTGCCCGCTACACCGATACCTTTGCCTACTCGATCGTTGATGTCGGTGGTGGCGCCGTGGGTGGCTATGCCCAATCGGGAGCCTCGGCAACCATCGTGACGGCACCGGCCCACCGCCTCGCGAGTGGTGCCTCAGTGACCATCCGCGATGCGGGATTCGCGGCTTACAACGCAACCCACACGATCACTGCGCTAGATGCGGATCACTTCAGCATCCCGGTGGCATTCGCCGGAGATCCGGCGCCGCTGCTGCGTGGCCGCTGGCAGGACTCCGCGCTCCGCACGCCGAGCGCCCGCTCGCAGGCACTGGTCCAGGTCTCGGTGCTCGGCCGCAATGATGCGCCGACTCCGGTTGCCGATTCCGTCACCACGGATGAAGACACGATCCTCCGCGTCTTCGCCGATCCACGCGCTTCGAACATCGCGCTCGATACCGATGGACTCTATCCCGCACCGCGGATCTTCAATGGCACCGGCATCCTCGCCAACGACACCGACCCCGATGACGATGGCAATCCCTTCACGCAGCTCAAGCTGATCGGTGTGTGCCAGGCCAAGGCGATCGGTGGCTTCAGCGGCACGCCGGGAGTTTCCCCGGTGACCGTCACCGCACCAGGCCACGGCTTGCAGACCGGCACCACGGTTCTCATCTCCGGCTACGGTGGTCATCCCTCCTACAACGGATACCAGGTGGTGACCGTCACCGGTGCGGACACCTTCACGATCCCGATCGCCTTCGTCGATGACGCCGCGACCAAGGGCCTGTGGACCGTTCTCACCAACGAGAACCGCCTGTCCACCACCAGCAAGGACGGTGCCGCGGTCACGCTTGAGATCCGCGCGAACCGCAACCAGACGAACCTGGTCTATAACCCACGTCCGTCCGCCTTCCTCGATGGCCTCGCCAATAACGAAAGCAGCACGGACACCTTCTACTACGCCGTCGAGGACAACCACGGCGCAGTTTCGCTGGCCAAGCTTTCGGTCGTCGTGGCCGGCGTGAACAACACCCCGATCCCGAGCGACAATCCGCCGGGCATCTCGGTGCTTGGCCCGTATCTCACCGGTGGCACCACCGCACCGCAGCTGCTTGATAACTCCACGATCCTCCACCTGTTGCCGGCCGCCGGCTCGCAGGGCCGCGTGAATGTCTCGATCCGCCCGCCCGGCGGAGCCTTCGGCGACATCGTGGTGATCAATGGCCTCGACCAGACCGACGAGGACACCGCACTTGATCTCTCCAGCGCCGACATCCTTTCTAATGACTCCGATGTCGACCGCACCGACGTGCTGAGACTGGAAATCCGCACCGGCCAGAATCTCAGCCGTGAAGGTGCCGCGATCCGCCTCAGCCCCGATGGCGCGACGCTGACCTACGATCCGACCTTGTCGACCACCTTGCAGAAGCTGGCGTTCAAGGAACGTGTGATCGATACCTTCGAAGTCACCGTGTTCGATGGCATCGCCCGCGTGAACACGATGATCGCGGTGATGGTGGAAGGCCGCAACGATTCGCCGAACGCCAACAACGTGGCGCTCACCATCGACGAAAAGACGCTGTTGAATGTGCCGACGCCGGGCTTGCTGCTCAGCGGTGCGGACATCGACCAGAACACGCTGCTTCCCGATAACCGCAAGTTCCTCAAGCCAACCGACGCGTTCCCGACCAATGTCTTCGCGGGCAAGGTCAACGTGCTGCTCAATCGCCGCAATGGTTCCATCGATAGCTTCGCCGCGGTGGCTGGCACTCCGGGCGCGACCGCGGTCGTTTCCACCGGCCACGGCCTCGTGTCCGGCGAAGAAGTGGTGCTGCTCGGCAGCGGCTCGCTCACCGGCCAGTTCGTGGTGACGAAGATCGACGACAATACCTTTAGCATTCCCGTCGCCTACAATGCTGCCTTTGCCTCGCTCGGTGGCGGTTCCTGGACCGTGCTCGCCAGCATCTTCCAGTATGACCCGCGCGACTCGGTCTTCTCCGATCTTCCCGGAGGTCCGACCTTCACCCTCCAAGGCCTCGCGGTGGGTGAGACTTTCGTCGACACCTACAATTACACTCTCCAGGACGGCAGCTTCCTGTTCGCGAACGACGACATCTACCGAATCGAGGCGGATCGCTCGAACATCGAACTCAAGGTGCTGTCGAACGACGTGAGCCTCGACGGCCTGGCCACCGGCCGCCGCATTGTGGAAGTGGGTCCGCTCAGCGCCGGCGGCACGGTTGTGCTCAATGGCGACCAGTCGCTGATCTACACGCCGCAGACCGGCTTCGTGGGCGATGAAGTCTTCAGCTACACCATCGAGGACAACCTCGGAAACCGCGACAGTGCGATGGTGACCGCCCGCGTGACGATCGATCGCCTGAATGGTAACCTCCGGGCCAATGAAGACCACTTCACCGTGGCTGCCGGACAGGCACCGCTCGTCGATGTGCTGGCGAACGACAGCATGATCCCCGCGACCGGCGATCCGCTGACGTTGGAATCGATTTCCTCCGCGCCGGATCAAGGCGGCCAAGCCACGATCGAGAACGGCAAGGTCCGCTACACGCCGAACCCGTTGATCACCGCCTTCCCCTACACGGAAACCTTCGAATACACCATGAACGGTGGCGGCACGACCTCCGCGACCGCAACGGTGTCGATGCTGGTGGTCAATCGTGCGAACACGCTGAACGTCCGCGCGGATGCCTTCAGCGTGCCGGCCGGCAGCGTCTCGAACACGCTCAACGTGCTGGAGAACGACAACATCCTGCCTGGTAACGGCGAGGATCTCGACATCATCTCGGTCACTCCCGCCGCGCACGGCACGGTGGTCGTGACGAACGGCGTCGCGCTTTCCTACACGCCGACGACAGGCTTCCTCGGCACCGATACCTTCTCCTACTCGGTCGCGGATGGCCTCGGTGGCACCGGCACCGCACAGGTGACGGTGAAGGTCGGCTTCCTCACGATCAACAGCGACATCTTCAGCGTCGCCTACGACAATCCGGCCAAGACGACCGACGACGGCACCACCGTTCTCGATGTGCTGGCAAACGACAGCGTGCTCCAAGGCGGCAATGGCCAACTCACCATCACGAACATCACTCCCGCCAGTGCCGCGATCGGTACGATCAACGTGACGCCGGGCGGTGCCACCCTGACCTTCGATCCCGCCGCAGGGGCAGTCGGCCAGCAGAACTTCACCTACACCGTGAGCGACATCGGTGGCCGCACCTCCACCGGCACCGTGACCGTGGTGGTCGTCGCCGGTGGTATCCGCGCCAGCAGCGACTACTTCACCGTGCAGGCTGACAGCCAGGCGACCGAACTGACGGTGTTGTCGAACGACCTCCGCATTTCCGACCTGCCGGGTTCGCTCTCGGTGGCGTCCATCGGCACCGGCCTCGATGCGCCGGACCATGGCGGCACCGTGGAAATCAGCTCCGACTTCAAGAAGCTGGTTTACACGCCGGCCACCGGATTCCGCGGCGTGGAGTCCTTCACCTACACCGTGACCGATGGTGACTCGTCTGACACCGCGCGTGTGTCCGTCCGCTCGACAGATGGCGAGATGATCGCCGGTGACGATGCCTTCCTCGTCTTCCGTGGCAGCACGGAGAACCGCCTGCCAGTGCTCGCGAATGACCGCGTGATTCCGGATGGCGGCCAGCAGCTCTTCATCACCGCCGTGGGCGATGATCCATCGAATGCCTCGAACCCGGCCCACCGCGGCACGCTCGAGATCATCGAGGACGGCGCGGCCCTGCGCTACACACCGAGCGATCTGAACCCGGCGGGCAACTTCATCGAGACCTTCACCTATGAAATCTCGGCCGGCGGCACGGATCGCCGCGATGCGACGATCACCATCCAGGTGCTGAACCGCGCCGGTGCCGTGGATCTCGAAACGAATCACGACCGCTTCTCCGTCCGCAGCGACTCCACCGGCACCTTGCTGCCAGTGCTGGCCAACGACAGCGTGCTGCCCGCCAGCGCGAGCGAGTGGATCATCACCGAAGTCACCACTCCCACGAATGGTGCGGTGCAAATCTCCGGTAGCAATCTGCTCTACGCACCACAGCCGGGCTTCGTGGGCACCGAGGTCTTCACCTACAAGGTCTCCGATGGCTTCGGCGGCACCGGTCAAGCGGATGTCACGGTCAAGGTCGGCGACATCAGCGTGAGCGATGACCACTTCACCTTGATCGCCGGTGCCGGTGTGGTGCCGCTGGATGTCACCGCGAATGACGGCATCCTCCGCACTTCCTATCCCGCGACCCCGCTTCCTTCGCAGGCTGACTTCACGCTCACCACCGCACGTCCAGTCACGCTGGATCCGGTTAGCGCGGGAACGGCAGTCGTCGCCGCGGGCAAGGTCAACTACACGCCGGCCGCCTCCTTCAATGGTCGCGCCGTCCTGACCTACTGGGTCCAGGATGACAGCGGCAATGAGTATCCAGGCATCGCCCACATCGACCAGCGTGCCGCGGGTGAAGACCGCGATACGGCGACCGTCTCCATCACCGTCACCGGCGTGAACGATCCGCCGAAGATGGTGAATGCCGAAACCAATGGCGTGACGGACAAGAGCAACCTGCATCCGTTCCCGAACGTCACGGTGATCGAGTACGACAGCCAGCGCCTGGAGCCGGTGACCATCCGCGTTTCCTTCGCGGCTGAGCGCGGCATCCTTTCCGGTGGTGGTTTCTCCCTGGTTTCGCCGGGCCTGCTTCAGTTCACCGGCACCGCGGCTCAAGCGACGATCGCGATGCGCGCCCTAGTCTTCACGCCGACGACCGACCGCATCGTGGTGGGTACCACGGAGGGCACCCGCTTCACCGTCAGCATGAATGACGGCCACGTCGTCACGCCGGTGATCGAGGACTCGACCGTCACCACGGTCACGCCGATCAATGACGCTCCCTCGCTGCTGAATGCGGTGCCGAGCGCCACGAATGACAAGACTCCGATCAAGCCCTTCCCGAACTCGACCTTCGTCGAGATCGATGACCTCACGCTTCAGCAGCTGGAAGTCATCATCAGCTATCCGGGCGACCGCGGCACGCTGGCCGGAGCCTTCACTCCGGTCTCGACCGGTGTGATCAAGTTCATCGGCACCGCAGCCCAGGCCACGACGGCGATCCGCGGCCTGATCTACACGCCGGTGGAGAACCGCATCACGGTAGGCACCACCGAGAACACGAAATTCACGGTCAGCATCAACGACCACTTCACCACGGTGCCAGTCATCGTGGATACCGCCGTCATGACGGTGACTCCGGTCAACGATGCGCCGGTCCTGGCTGGCACTGCTCCCGGAGCGACCAATGACAAGACGCCAGTGAAGCCCTTCCCGAACGTGACGCTCACGGAAGTGGATGACCTGACGATCCAGCCGCTGACCGTGACCGTGACCTTTGAAGGTGACCACGGCACCCTCGCTGGTGCTGGCTTTGCACAGTCCGGACCGAACGCGGTCGTCTTCCATGGCACTGGCGCCGATGCCACCACGGCACTGCGCGGCCTGACTTACACGCCAATCATCAACCGCATCTTCATCGGCACCACGGAGGACACGCATTTCGTCGTGGATATCGATGATGGCTTCACGCCGTCGCTGGTCACCGACAACAAGACGGTGATCAAGGTGACTCCGGTCAACGATGCGCCGCAATTGCTCGGTGCCATCCCGGGAGCCACCAATGACAAGACGGCGATCAATCCCTTCGCCTCCTCGACGGTGATCGAAGTGGATAACCTCGGCGGCCAGCTGGTGCGCGTGCGCGTCAGCTTCCCTGCCGACCGCGGCATCATGTCCGGCCCTGGCTTCACGCTGATCTCACCGGGCGTGCTCGAGTTCTACGGCACCGCGGCGAATGCCACCATCGCCATCCGCGGGCTGGTCTTCACGCCGTTCCTGGATCGCATCATCGTCGGCACCACGGAGCAGACCCGCTTCACCGTCACGCTGGATGATGGCGTGGTGGTGCCACCGGTCCTCGTCGATACCGCGGTCGTCACGGTGACGCCGGTCAATGATGTGCCGATCATCACGGGCACAGTCGCTGGTCAGAAGCTCTACATGCGTGCCTCGCTGCGTCCGTTTGTCGGCGTGAATATCACCGATATCGATGACCTCGGCCTCCAGCCGCAGACCGTGACCATTCAGATCGACAATGCGGTCAAGGGAGCGCTCTCGAATCTCGGTGGCTTCGCCCTGCTGTCGGAAGGCAGCGGCACCTATCGCATGACCGGCACGCCTCTGGCAGTCTCCACGGCAATCCGCGCTCTGGTCTTCACGCCGACGCCGGGAACTCGCGTCACACCGAACACTCCGGAAACCGCTCGCTTCACCATTACGATTCAGGACGGCTTCGCCCCAGCGGTGGTCGACAATACTACCACCGTCGACATCCTCCACGCGGAGGTCGATCAGCTGCTAGCCCTCAATGCCACGACCGGAGCCGATGTCAGCCAGGCGGCTGCCGGCTTCGGTAGCAGCTCCGCAATCAGCAAGGATACTCTGGTCGTCGGTGCTCCGCTGCGCGATACGCCGGCGGTCGATGCCGGTCGCGTCAATGTCTACGAACGCAGCGCGGGCTTCGGCGCACCGTGGGGTGAAGTGACGGAATTCAGCGCCAGCGACACGATCGCGGGCGACAACTTCGGCCAGGCGGTGACCATCGACGGCGACTACATGGTGGTCGGCGCTCCCGGTGCCGATCAGTCCGGTGCTCCCAATTCGGGCGCGGCTTATGTCTTCCAGCGCAATCCGGTGAACCGCAATGCCTGGCTCCAGGTGGCGAAGCTCACGCCGCCGATCATCAACGGCTCCGGCGGTGACGGCTTCGGTAGCGCGGTCGCACTGCAAGGGGATACGCTGCTAGTAGGTGCTCCGACTTCGAACATCACCGGTGCTGCGCGTTCTGGTCGCGTGTTTGTCTTCAAGCGTGGTGGCACGCCCGGCTCCTGGAGTTCCACGCAGACCCTCGTCGCCACTGATAACCGCGCCAGCGGCCTGCCGAATGACTCCGAACTTTACGGTGGTGCCATCGCCATCGATGGAAACGTTGTCATCATCGGTTCGCCCGGTGCGAACTTCTCCGGCAACAGCACCCAGTGGAACTTCGGTGCCGCCTACATCTGCACCCGCCCATCGGCGGCCGGGACCTTCACCGAGCTGAAGCGCCTCGATCAGTTCGATGGCACGGAAGCGAAGGCTTACAGTGGCTTCGGTTACTCGGTCGACGTCTCGGGAGACCGGATCGCGGTTGGCATCTATTCCCCGACTCCGCCCTTCGGCGGTCTCAAGCCCGGCCACGTCCGCATCTATGAGCGCGACTCCGGCGGTGCGAACCAGTGGGGTCTCGTCCGCGATGCCTTCCCGGCGGACGGCGTAACCTCCCGTCACTTCGGTGCGTCCGTCGCCCTTGCCGGAAACCTGCTGTTGGTGGGTGCTCCTGCAGGTAATGAGAGCGCTACGGAAACCCGTGGCTCGGTGGAGATCTTCCGCCGCAGTGCGAATACCGCCGATTGGCTTGCCATCGACCGCATCACCCAGGGTGCGACGAACTCCACGGACCGCTACGGCAGCTCAGTGGCGCTCGATGGTTTCACCGGCGTGGCCGGTGCCAGCGGCGACAGCGTGAATCTGACCAATGCGGCCGGTGCCGGAGACGCTCGCGTGCTGCAGCTTCAGTATGACTTGGGTCCGCGCCTCGCGGTGCCGGTGCCGGATCAGCTTGCGGTGGAGGGCACGCCCTTCAACTTCACGGTGAACGCGGCCACCTTCGGTGATCCGATCTATCCGGGCCAGCTCACGATTGCGGTCCAGATGACGGATGGCAGCCCGCTGCCGGTCGGCGGCTGGCTCTCGTTCAATGCCGCCACGGGTGTCTTCACCGGCACGCCGTCGGCTGCGGAAGGCCGCGACTACAGCTTGCAGCTCGTCGCGACGAATCCGCTGGGTTCGCAGGTCCTGTCGAACGTGTTCCGGGTCTATCAGAACCGCAGCACGAGCACCCTGGCCGCCGCCTACGCCGGCTGGGCTTCGGGCAAGTTCTCGCCGTCCACCTTGTCCAACCCCGCCCTCGAGGCGACGGTCTGGGGCCAGAACGCTGACCCGGATCATGACGGCCGTCCGAACGTGCTGGAGATGCTCTACGGCCTGAGCGCCACCCAGCAGGATACCGCGCAGATCGTCATCACTCGGATCAATTCGACCAAGACCACCTTGAGCTATCCACAGAGCGAGCTGTTCCCGCCGGGCGAAGTGGCGATCGAGTGGTCGACCAATGGCTCGACCTGGACTCGCAGCGGCGTGGTGATCACTCCCGGCGTGCCGGTGAATGGCATCATCCGGGTCACCGCGTCGATCACCTCGCCGACACCACAGCAACGGGTCCTCGCCCGGATTGTGACCGGAAATTGAAGTCTGCCTTTGGGGGCTGCGGTGTTCTGCCGCAGCCTCAAGCAGCGATGGCGCGAAACCCAGCCAACGGCTGGGTTTCTTGCATTCCGTCTCGGAGGCCTGAAGAGCTTACCCGGCCGCGAGTCGGGAACTACACCAACCCATCCTTCCGCGCCTGCTTCCAGTACGCGTATTCGGAGCGGTTGAAATCGATGTATTCAGGCGAGAGGTCACTACTATACATGCAGTAGTCGGCGTCTCCTTGATTCAGGTGGATCTCGATCGTGAACTCCGGCTTCGCCGCGATCTCCCGCAGCTCGTCCATCGGCGTGGTCGCTTGCAGGCCGCCGAGGCAGGCGGGCTTGCCATCGTAGAAAATGTCCACGAGTTCCTCGCGGATGCGCGCGCGTGAGTAGCCCACGGCATGCAGCACGCGGCCCCAGTTCGGGTCGCCACCGTTCCATGACGACTTCACCAGCGCCGACTTGCAGACCGCTTCGGCCACGAGCTTGGCATCCAGATAGGTGCGGGCTCCCTTCACCTCCACGGTGACGAACTTGGTCACGCGTTCGCCGTCGCGGACGACGGCCTGTGCGAGCTCCAGCATTACATGGCGCAGCGCCTGGCGGAACTGCTTGCAGAGCGAACTGCCGCGGCGGATCGGCGGCATGCCAGAGCGGCCGTTGGCGAGCACCAGCACGGTATCGTTCGTGCTCATGTCGCCGTCGATGGTGATGCGGTTGAAGCTTTCATCCACGCACTCCAGCACGCCCTTGCGCAGTGTGTCGCGCGGGACATTCGCATCGGTGGTGATGAAGCACAGCATGGTCGCCATGCTCGGGGAAATCATGCCGGCACCTTTGACGCAGCCGCCGATGCGGACGCGGTGGCCGCCGAGGTCGAAGGAAATCGCGATCTCCTTGTGGTGGGTATCGCTGGTGATGATGGCGCGGGCCACTTCGGTGCCGCGACCGCTGCCGAGGCCCTCGACGAGTTCATCGAAACGCTTTTCGACACGCGCCATCGGCATCGGCAAGCCGATCACACCCGTGGAACACACGCCGATCTCACTGCGGTTCAGGCCGAGCGGGATCGCCACGCCCTTGCACATGGCCTTGGCGTCGTTGATCCCCTGCACGCCGGTGCAGGCGTTGGCATTGCCGCTATTGGCGATGATCGCGCGGAGGTCGCCCTTGCGCAGGTGTGCCTGCGAAAGCTTCACCGGCGCGGCCTTGACGCGGTTGATCGTGAAGGTCCCCGCAGAGGTGCACGGGCTCTCCGAATAGATCAGCGCGAGGTCGAGTCGCTCGGCGGCAGGGTTCTTGATGCCACAGGAAATGGCAGAGCACTGGTAACCGCGCGGCGCGCCGACGCCGCCTTTGATCCGGGTGACGGGAAAGTCCATGGGTGGGTTTGCAAGGGTGTGGGGCGGAGACGCTGAACAAATCTCACGCCGTTTGCAACCCGGCTGTCTCGGGTAGGCCGAAGATGAGGTTGAATGACTGCACCGCCTGCGATCCCGCACCCTTACCAAGGTTGTCCTCGGCACTGGTCAAAATCACACGCCCGGTCCGCGCGTCGTAGGACCAGCCGATGTCGATGAAGTTGGTACGGGTCACGTTCTTGGTGTCGGCACAGCCGCCCTTACCTAGCAGACGCACGAAAGCGGCATCCCGATACATTTTTTCCAGAGTCTCCCCGATTGCGGAGGGATCGATGCCTTCCTTCAGCTTCGCCGTGGTGGTCGTGGCGATGCCGGAGTTCACCGGGATCAGGTGCGGGATGAAAGTGATCACCACGCTCTCGCCGGCCGCGATCGAGAGCTCCTGCTCGATCTCGGACAGGTGGCGGTGCTTCGGGATGCCATAGGCGCGCACGCTCTCATTGCACTCGCAGAAGAGCAGCGTGACATCGGCCTTCTTGCCCGCGCCGCTCACGCCGCTCATCGAGTTCGCCACGATGGTGGCGGGATCGATCAGCCCGGCCTCTAGCAGCGGGACTAGCGGTAGAATGATGCTGGTCGGGTAGCAGCCAGGTGAGGCGATCAGCCGCGCATCCCGGATCGCGTCCCCGTGGATTTCCGGCAGGCCATAGACCGCCTCATCCAGCAGCGCTGGTGCGGGATGTGGGTGGCCGTAGAATTCCTCGTACACGGCGACATCGCTCAGCCGGAAGTCGGCACTGAGGTCGATGACCTTCAGCCCGCGCTCCAGCAGGGCGGTAGCGATCTCGGCCGCCACCCCGTGGGGCAGAGCAAGAAAAGCCGCCTGCGCGCCGGTCGCGGCGATGGCGTCCGGGTCCGGCTCCATGAACGGAAGCTCGGCTCCCGGCAGCTTGCGGTAGCGCGGGAAAACGGAAGACAGCGGCTTGCCTGCCTCCTGGCGGGAGGTCGCCGCCACCAATTCGACCTGCGGATGCACGAGCAACAGGCGCAGGAGTTCCTGCCCCGTGTAGCCACTGGCTCCGACAATCGCAGTTTTGATCCGTTCCATCGCGCGCGGGAAAATGCATGATTTTCAACGCTTGCCAACCGGGATTTGCCCTGATTGGCTGCCCGCCCCGTCGCCGACGAGGTAAACGGGCTGTAGCGCAGTCTGGTAGCGCACTTGCCTGGGGGGCAAGGGGTCGTGGGTTCGAATCCCGCCAGCCCGATTCCAAAGGCCCGCATCCAAGATTTTGGATGCGGGCCTTTGGATTTTTTGACCGGTGCTTCTTCGCCGGTTCGTCGGTCCTGATTCTCCCGAATCCATGCCGGACCTTTCCCTAGCGACGCCGGAGCCTGTATGATAACTCCGCAAGATGATTGGGATCACTCGCCTGAATCTTTCCGCTGTGGTGCTGGCTTCTTCACTTTGGAGCCTCATCCCGGCGGTCCGGGCTGAAAAACCGTCGGCTGTGGAAGCAGCCGGGCAAAAGGAATCCTTCAAGGAGGTTCTTTTCCAAGCCGAGTATGACCGGCGCGTGGCTCGCCTCGATCAGAGCAGGCTCGACCCGGCGAAGGTCGCGGCTTCAAAGCTTCCGGACTTCGGGGTGATTGTGAACGACGTGACAGCGGGAAGCCAAGCGGACAAGGCGGGTCTGAAAGCGGGCTGGATCATCGACAAGTACAACGGCGAGGATCAATGGAATCATCGCCAGCGTTTTCCAACACCGCCGGGTGCCAAGCCACGCCGCGAAGTGGAGGCGGTTTCTCCTGACGGCGAGCGAAAGACGTTTCAATTCGAGGCCGGGCTGTTGGGCTTCAATTCGAGCAATGCCCATCGCCCGGAACAGTATCTATTGCGGCAGGCCCCTAGAGGGGCGTGGGATCGCGACATGCTTGTGGCGGTGCAGGCATGGCATTCCGGCGATCGTGAATTGCTGGAGACCGCGCTCGCCCAGGCGGTGAAGAAGGGAATGCCAGCGAATTCATTTTCCCGCTACTATGGTGCGATCCTCTCCCTCGACCGTGGGGATCAGGCGGGAGCCAAGAGTTTGTTGGATCAGGTGCTTGCCGAGGTGGCCAAGGACGGAGAGATCCCGCGCTTCTACCGATCCGGTATCAGGACGCTTGCGCTCGGCATGGGCGACTACGCGCTGCTTCGGAAGGGCATCGCGGAGCTGGATGGCTTTCGCGAGGAACTGCAGGCGGAGATGATCGGGCCTTGGGAGGAATGGGCCAAGTCGGCACCCAAGGAGTCACTGGTTTCACGCATCAAGACGAAGGAGAAGGCAGACCTTCTGCCAAGCATCGTCACCGTAAAGGATGGTTGGGAGCGCTTCTATCGCATTGATGACCCTGCGGGATTCAAGGATGGCACCCACTTCGCGCAAAAGCCACTGCCGGACTACGACGACTATTGCTTTGCCCCGGAGAAGCCGGTGAAGGACGTGGTCTGGGAAATCCGCGGTGGCTATGGTGATATCCAGGCACCGGGGACCTTCAATGAGATCGCGTTCTATCTGGTCGATTTGAAGAAGAGAAAGGCGGCGGCGGAAGACGGGCGGTATTCGATTCCGCTATGGACGGTCGCAGGCCTGCGCCTGAGGAATGATGTGAAGGACGGCCGCACCCTCTACCTCAGTGCGGGCATCAATCCGATCGAGATTCCCACCCAGAGATCGCTGCCGCTTCTCAATGAAGTGCAGACGGGCGAGTTGGTGAAACAGATCAAGGAAGGGAAGGCCGCGCCGATCGCCGATCGGAAGCGGGGGTTCGTCATCCAATTGATCCGCTTGGGGAAAGAAGCGGAAGTGGTGGTGAACGGAGTGCCCTACCTGCGCCTGCCAGTGGATCCTTCCGTTGGAGAGCTGGGCTGCGTCGTGCACAGTGCAGGCATGGCGGTGGCGATCGACGGAATGAAGTTTGAAGAGCTGAAATAAAGAGAGACCTACTCCTGCATCGACGCCTCCGCTCCGGTCGCTAGGGTCACGGCCCAGTGGACCACGGAATCGTCACTGACATCGCGACGTGCATTATCGCCGCCTGGGTGGTGGGGGTGGTGTGTCGGGTGGTCCGGCAGCCGTTGCTGATCGCGTATTTGGTCGCGGGGTTTGTGATCGGGCCGCATGGGCTGCGATTCATCACGGACCGGGAGTCGGTGCAGACGATCTCGGAGATCGGGCTGGCGCTGCTGCTGTTCATGATCGGGCTGGAGATGGACCTGAAGAAGATGCTCGGGTCCGGGAAGGCGATCACGGTCACGGCGCTGGTGCAGATCTTCGGCGGCGTGGGCTTGGGATGGCTGCTTTTCAGCTGGTTGGGCCCCGGGGCGAGCAAGCTGGAAGCGCTCTACCTGGCGGTGGCGGCGGCGATGAGCAGCACGGTCATCATCGTGAAGCTGCTGCACGACAAGCGCGAGCTGGAGACCCTCGCCGGGCGTATCACGGTCGGCATCCTGGTGCTGCAGGACGTGTTCGTGATCCTGTTTCTCGCGGTCCAGCCGAACCTGAAGGATCCCGCGTTCACGCCGTTGGCCGTCGCATTCGGCAAGGTGGCGCTGCTGGTGGGCGTGGCCTACACGGTCAGCCGCTTCGTGCTGCCGCCGGTGTTCAAGCTGGTGGCCCGGCAGCCGGAGTTGGTGCTGGTGGGTGCATTGGCGTGGTGCTTTGCGATGGCCGGCTTCGCGAGCTACCTCGGCTTGTCGCGGGAGATGGGTGCGCTGCTTGCCGGGGTCTTGCTGTCCACCTTCCCTTACACGCTTGATGTGGTGGCGAAGGTCACCAGCATCCGTGATTTCTTCGTCACGCTGTTCTTCGTCGCGCTCGGGATGATCATTCCGATGCCGACATGGGACTACCTGTTGTGGATGCTGGTCTTCAGCGCGGTGCTCATCATTACCCGAGTGGTGAGCGTGATTCCAGTGCTGCTGAAACTGGGCCTGGGGCATCGCATGAGCCTGGTGCCGGCCATCAATCTCAGCCAGCTCAGCGAGCTGGCGCTGGTGCTGCTCGCGATCGGCAAAGGGAGCGGCGATGTCTCCGAGCGGACCATCAGCATCACCGCCTTCGCCTTCGCCTTCCTCGCGGTGGGCTCGACCTATGGGATCTTGAGAAACGATGGCATCGTGCGGCGCGTCTCTCCATGGCTCGCGAAACTCGGGGTGCCGGACTTGCCGGAAGGCAGCGCTGAAGCGGGCCACGACCATTCGGGAGGCACCATTTTCGTGCTCGGGTTCCTGTGGACCGCGAGTTCCATGGTGGAGGAGATCGAGCGCGAGCGGCCGACGCTGCTGCCGCGGCTGCGGGTGATCGATTTCAATCCCGAGACGGTGGCGAAACTGCGCGCGCGCGGGATCACGGTGATCTATGGCGATGTCAGCCAGCGCGATGTCCTGGAGCACGCCGGCATCGGCGATGCGGAGGTGATCGTCTGTTCGCTCTCCGACAGCGTGCTGCGTGGCTCGACCAATCTCCGACTGCTGCGGCAGGTGCGCTCGTTGAATGAACGCGCCGAGATCATCGTGCATGCCGAGCGGCTCGACGACGCGTCCACGCTTTACGCTGCCGGAGCCAGCTATGTGGTCTCTCCGCGGCTGCTGGAGGCGCGCGAACTGCTCGAGGTCTTGGATGCGGTGGACAACCACCTCATCGCCGAGAAGACATGCGAACAGCTTGCACGCCTGGAGAATCGGAGTGAAGTGATCCCCTGACCCTTCCTTCACTCCCCATGAAGCTCCTGTTCGTCGCCGACCTGCACTATGCGCTCAAGCAGTTCGATTGGCTGGCCGCGAATGCCGCCGAGTGTGACGCGCTGATCATCGGCGGCGATTTGCTCGACCTCGCCGGGGCACTGGATACGGATCTCCAGGTGGTGGTGGTGGAAAAGTATCTCCATAAGCTCAGCAAGCTCACCCGCCTCATTGTCAGCTCGGGCAATCACGATGGAGACCACCACGATGCCAACGGCGAGTCGCGTGCGCACTGGATCGGCGAGATGAGAGGCGACCGGCTGCACGTTGATGGCGACTCGCTGGATGTGGCGGGCATGCGCATCACCGTTTGCCCGTGGTGGGATGGTCCGGTGAGCCGGGCGGAGGTGGAGCAGCAATTGATCGCCGCCGTGCCGCCACCGGGGACGCCGTGGGTGTGGGTCTATCACGCGGCGCCGGAAGGTCCGTTGAGCTGGACGGGCAAGCAGTTCATAGGCGACGCGACACTGACCGAGTGGATCGCGCGCTTTTCACCAAGCATTGTCCTATCGGGGCATATCCATAATGCGCCCTTTTATGCGCAGGGCTCGTGGATCGATCGGATCGGCGAGACGTGGGCCTTCAATCCTGGAAAGCAAATCGGGGCGAGCCCGACGGCGCTACGCTTTGACTTGGACCGGCAGGAGGTGAGCTGGCACTCGGTCGAGGGTGTGGAGGAGCGGAGCTTGGTGGGGTAGGAAGGAAGCGTATCGCGCAAGCAATTCGCTGGGATCAGTTCTTCGTCTTACGCTTTGGATGGCGGTGCATCAGGGTGCTGAGCACATCGTCCACCATGCCGATATGATCGTTGCCTTCGTACTGATGTTTCACGTCCACGAGGTAGTGATTGAGCGCATCAATGCGATGGGCCAGCAGCTCCGCGATGTGCAGGCAGGCGGCCGGTGAGCTGGCGAGGAAGGCTCGGGGTTCGTCGACGGTGGTGATCCGTGCTGCGGTCAAGGTCCTCACGCTGGCGGTACAGGGACCACCGAGGAGCAGCGACATTTCCCCGAAGACGGCACCGACTTCGGAGATCTTCGCGACGCGGACGTCGTCACGCAGCACTTCCACCTCGCCCTCAAGCAAGACGTAGAGGGAAGGGCAGGGTTCATCCTGCTTCAGCACGAACTCGCCCGCCGCGAGTTCGCGGACCGGGTGGCCGGCGATGATGTCGAGGAACGGGTTCATCGGCGGAAATGCAGCAAATCGGGGGCCAAGCCGGACGTTCGCTCAGACGGCGATCAGTCCTTTCGCCAGGAGGACTACGTAGATGGCCTTGCAGCTGATGTGGAGGACTTGATCGGTAACGTAGCCATACCATCCCTCGCCCTTGCCGAGATCGATGAGCCAGTGGAGCGCCAGCTCCGTCGCGCCGAGGATCACGCTGCCGGAGACGAGCCAGACGCCGCCTGCGTGGATGAGCGAGTGGGCCGTAAGGGAGATCAGCCACTCGGCAAGCGTGCCCGCCTGCTTGCGCTGCTTGGTGCGGGCCAGGTAGTCGCCTTGGAGCGGGAAGTCCGCCAGCGCGTGCGAAATGGCGAACGCGAAAAACAGGGCGAGCGGTCCGCTCTGGAGGAGGATGCTCACGCAGTCGGTCTCCAGAAGCTATGCAGCGCCGACTTCTCTTCCGAGTCGGCGAGTTTGGCATTCATGGCGCGGATCCGCTTTCCTTCGAGGCGGAGCAGGCCCTTCATGAACTCGATGCCGACCACCGGGTCAGCCTCGAACAAGGATGCCAACTCGGTTTCCGAAATCTGCCAGATCAGGCACTCACTGCGCGCGATGACCGAAGCGCTGGCGGTGCCGGGATCGAAGACATTGACCTCGCCCAGCGAATCGCCCGATCCGAGCGTGGCGACGAGGATATTCCGGCCGCCCGCATGCGACACCACGTGCAGCATGCCGGACAGGATGAGGTAGAGATTGTGCTGTGGCTTGCCTTCTTCGATCAGCGACTCGCCATCATGCGGGCGGACGAATTTACCGAAGGACGCGAGAAACTCGCGGTGGGAGGCATCCATCTCGGCGAGGAAGCCGATGGCGGGCAGTTCCGAAAGGGGAGACGAACTCATGGGAATCGACCGACGTTGGCGTGTCGGACGGCCCTCGACTAGCAGGAAATTCGGTCAACCTCGTAAGGCGGAGATCTCGATATTGGCCTGCCGCAGCCGTTCGCAGAGCAGCAGGGCGAATTGTTTCAGGATCTTGGCTTTCAAGGCTGGATACTCGTGGCCCATCTCATCGAAGAGCGCGCGCTGGATGACGCGGCAGGTGACCGGTGCCGTGGTCACGACATCGGCCGAGCGCGGTGAGCCATCGAGGAAGGCGAGTTCGCCGAAGCTCATGCCGGCGGAGAAGACATCGAGACGCTGGTAGCGGTTGTTTCCTAACAGCAACCGGACTTCCACGGTGCCATCGGTCAGCACGAAAAGCTCATCGGCCGTGCCGCCGGTGTGGATGATCGTTTCGTCCGCCTTGAATTCGCGATGCTCCATGCGCTTTTCCAGAAGCTGCAGCTCCTTTTCATCGCAGGTCGAAAACAGCGAGCACTTGGATAGAGGCACCGGTGGTGCGTCGGGCACGTGGTTCGGCATCACCCTCTCCAGCACGGCGTCCTCGCAGAACTCGAGCGCGGCGTCTTCGCTCGGGAAAAGCGCGTCATTGCCGAGCCCGGCGACCTCCAGTACCTTGCCGTGGCGACCGGCATGGCAGCAGAGCAGTCGCACGCCGACGTCTTCGAGCTGCGCGCGCACATCACGGAGCATGCGCAGCGAAACACCGTCCACGGAGAAGACATTGGCGAAGTTCAGGATGATGTGCTGGCAATAGGCGGCCTGCTTCACCAGCTCCCGGATCACGGGCTCGAAGGTCGAGAACAGCAGCGGCCCCTGGAGCTCCATGACGCGGATGCGGTCGCCGTAGCTGCGCAGGGCCTTGAAAACGGGAGCAGGCAAGCGCCGCCGCGAATTCACCTGCGAGGCATTGTAGCTGCGCCGCAGGGCTGGCTGCGGCACCGCGCTGGGATTGAACATGTGCAGCGAGAGCTCGCGGGCGAGGTCCATGCAGACCTTGATGCCGCGGACGCTGTTGCCCTGCTCATCGAGCGGCGGGGAAAAGACGCCGATGCCGAGCTGGCCGGGCAGCACCGCGAGGATGCCGCCGCCGACGCCGCTCTTGGCCGGTAGGCCGACCCGGTAGATCCACTCGCCGGACCAATCGTACATCCCGCAGCTCGCCATCACGCCGAGAACATTGTCCACATACTCATGGGCGATGGCCCGCTCGCCGGTAACGGGATTGCAACCCTGGTTGGCGAGCGTGGCACCCATCACCGCGAGGTCGGCGCAGGTCACGCGCAGCGAGCATTGTTGAAAATAGGTTTCCAGGATGTCGCGGGGTTCTTCGTCGATAATGTCGAAATTCCGCAGCATCCAGCCGATCGCCCGGTTGCGGTGGCCGGTCTGGCTTTCGGACTGATAGATCTGCTGGTCAATGTCGAGCTGGCCGATCGCGCAGCGAGACAAGTACTCGCGGATGCGGTCGATGCGAGACAGGCCGTCTTTCTTAAGGACCTGCCCGCAGGTCGCGATCGCCCCGGCATTGATCATCGGGTTGAAGGGCGCGCCGTTGCCGGGTTTCAGGCTGATGGCATTGAAGGCATCGCCCGAGGGCTCCACGCCGATCCGCGAAATCACATGTTCTTCACCGCGGTCTTCAAGGGCCAGGCCGTAGGACAGCGCCTTCGAGATCGATTGGATGGTGAACTTGTGCCGCGTGTCGCCGACCTCGTAGAGGTGTCCGTCACGCGTCGCGATGCAGATGCCGAAGAGGTTCGGGTCGGCCTTGGCGAGTTCCGGGATATAGTCGGCCACCTTCCCCTCGCTGACCGGGGCGTAGCGCTGGTGGAGGGTTCTGAGAACTTGGGTTACAGGGGATTTCATGCGGGAGGTCTTCGCCCGTGAGCAGGACGAATACCTATCTCCGTTTTCCGGGCCGAAAATCGGCGAACGGAGTTGAGTAATCCTGTCATGGCGACGCCGACTCCACCGTCACCTGATAGAACCATCGGTCTCCAATGGCCGCGGGATCGGTGAGGGTAAGATTTCCATTCGCCACCGGCGGACCCACGGTGACGACGTCTTGCCAAGCTCCGGGTGTCAAATCCGTGCGACGCTGCAGGGTGTAGATCCGGCCGGTCTTGGCCGGCACCACGACGGAAACGGAGTTGCCCGTGCGCGTGACGGAGCCGACCCGGAAGACGTCGTTCGGATTGTTCGGATCGGTACCGGCGGTGTATTCGTCGATGTTGATGCTACCGTCGTGGTCAGGGTCCTCGCTGTCGGATGCGTTTCCTGCATTCGCGGTGGTGCCGAAGTGATCCGAGCGCCACGAGGAGATTGCCGAAACCTGCGGCGCGTAGGTGATCGTCACCGTCAGCAGGCTGCTCCCCAGCACGTTGACCGTCTGCATCGTCGGGGTGACGAAGCCGGGTGCATCCTTGAGCTGGATGTTGTAGGGGGCGACCGTGAGGTTGTTCTTGCGAGTGCCGGAGGCAAGGAAGCTGACCTCATTGTTCAGCTTCCAAAGTGCACCTGCGGCCCGTGCCTCGGCTGGCTCCAGAATGACCGTCAGGGCACCCTTGCTAAGCGTGGTCGAGATCGCCGTGTAGCTGGTCAGCGAAATCCCGCCCGAGGTGTTGTTGTTGCCGGTCTGCGCGGTGATCTCCGCACGGTTGAAGAGATCGATCACGCTGGTGTCGATCGAGCGGACCAGATTCTGCGCATTGTTTCCGCCGACATAGATGCCAGCGGGGAAGTAGCTTCCGCCGTCGAGCTGGGCACAGACGGGTCCGCCGAGCATGCCGGAGAGGGCGTGAATCTTGTCCGTTCCGAAGACACCTTCGGTGACCGGTACATAGCCTGCCGCGGTGGCGCGGAACGCATTCATCTTGGCCCGGCCGTCAGCCGATCCGCTGCCGCGGAAAGGATAACCGACCACGGTCTTGAGAGTCGTGGCTGTCACCAGTGGCTGTATCGCGCCATCGGTGGAAAGGAAGCCGGAGTAGCCGCCTCGGCCTGCCTCCCCGGCGAAGTAAATGGCGGCGGCATTGTAGCGTTGTGAGGCGATCCCGGGCTGGCCGGGAGTATTCTCCGATGCACGCTGGGCCGCATAGCCATCGAAGACGTAGAAGCCACGAGGCACCATCGGCACCGGCTCATGCACCTCGCGCGAGCGCTGGAAGAGCCACTGCGCGCCGGGAACCTGCGAAAGCGTCACCTCATCGAACATGGCCTGCGCCACCGTGGCGACGACCCGTGGTTTCACCACGAAGCCGCTGAAGGACCCCGAGTCCGTGCGCAAATGGCCGACATAGGCATAGGGGAGATTCCGGCGCGTCGAGATCGTGTCGAAGGTCAGCTCGCGGAGCGAACTTGCCTTGGTGGCATCGAGGTCGGGGTCGTAGGCGAACGTGTAGGTGCGGGTTTCGCCATCGGCCACCAGCACCTTCACCGGAGCGGGTGCGTCCAGATCCAGCGCCGCTTTGAATTCCACCAGATGATTGCCCGGGGCGATGCCGGTGAGCGTGCCGCCCGACTCGGTCCACGGTCCGCCATTGAAGCCGGAGAGCCGCCACTGTGGCCGCTGCCCCAGCGGGACCGAAGGAAGGGTACGGCTCTTCGGCTCCATGAACACTTGAAGCGCACCACTGCGGGGAACGGTGGACTGGAGATAGTCGCGGGTGATTACCACGCGCGGCGTTCCGCTGATGATGCCAATCAGTTCACGTCCGGGCTGAAGCCGACCGGGCTCGGGAAAGAATTCGATTTCGCGGTCACCTGTCGTGAGGCCCTTCGCCACTGCACCGGAGGCTTTCCATTCGATGTCCCCGACGAAGCGCCACTTGCCGAGACCGGTCGGTGTGAGGAACACCTGCAGCTCGCCCGAGTGAGCGGTCTCGTCAAGCTCGCGCGGGAACTTCTGGAACAAGCCCGCCAGTGCATCGCTGCGGAACGACTTCGTTTCGCCGATGCCGAACGAGTTGTTGTTACCGGCCCGGATCGCGAGTGAGCGATAATAGTATGTCTGCTGCGGCAGCAGTCCATCGAGCGGGGCTGAGATCGGCTTGTCGTCATCACCGTTTACCGTGAGTTCCGTCGCTCGAACGCGGTTCGGGAAAGAAACGCCATCGGTGCCATATTCGAAGTAAACTTCCGCCGGACCACCGCGTGCGCGGGCGGTGCCGGTGACGCGAATGCCTCCCGCTTCAAGCGGCGAGGCCGCGAGGGTTGTTGCAATGGGTGTTTGCAGGCCGGTGGCGAAAGTGCGATCTTCACCGTAGGTGATACCGAGACTGTTGAAGGCGACGACACGATAGTGATAGGTCGATCCGGGAAGCAGGCCCGAAGCGGTCCGCACCACGGTGGCGTCTTCGGTCCCGCTGCCGATTCCGCTGGCCGGTGTCGAGCTTCCGTAGCCGGTCGTCAGGCCGTATTCGAAGCGGGTGAAGGTCGTGCCGCCCTGGGGATTCACCGTGCCCTGCAGCAGCGCGCTCGTATCGGTGACATCCAGGGCCTCCTCCGTGGTGGCGACTGGCAGTGTGGTCGGGATCCCGGTGCCGGATCCGCTTTGGCCGACCACGAAGTAAACGAACTCGCCGGAGGTCTGCCCGAAGCTGCTGATGCCGATCAGCCGGTAGGCGTAGGACCCACCCACGTGCAACCCGGTCAATGTGGCCTCGATGTCCACCACCGAGCTGCCGCCGGGGACTTGTTGCGTCGGCGTGTTTTGGGGGTACCAGGATGGCCCGACGAATTCCCCGCACTCGAAATACACCGAAGTGGCCGTGCCATTCGGATCGACCGCACCCACGAGCTTCACGCTGCCTTCCGCCACATCGACCGCTTGGCCGGTGGCGACCAGCGGCGGCGATTGCTTGGTCGTGAAGTTCTTCGTGGTGCCGAAGATGGTTCCCGCCGAAGTGGTGAGACCGATGCGATAGTAGTAGGTCACCTCCGGCAAGAGGCCAAAGAGTCCGCCTTGGATGCCAAGCGCTGAATTGCCGGAGATCACCTGCCCGGCGGTTGCGTTGCCGAAGGTTGGCGTGGTGCCATATTGGAAGAACACGGTCGCCGGGCCGTTCGGCGTCGCTGTGCCGGTCAGGGTCGCTGTCTTGTCACCGCCGTCCGCCACCGTGCCGGTGACGACGGAAGGCGGCGCCGAGCGCGTCACGGTCAGCGTGTAGCGCTTGGTGGTGCTTCCGTTGCCGGACGTCACGTCGATCGGAATGACGGTGCTGGTCGGACTCAGCGTGACCGGATCGCTGGCGGCATCTGCCGGCACGAGTTGATTGGCCACTTTCACCGTGGACTGCAGTACTTCGGCGATCGGCGTGATCTGGATCGAAGGCACATCATTCGGCACCGTGATGAAATAAGCGGTGATGCCGAAGTTGAAGATCGGGCTGACGTCACCCTCGCTCGTGTAGAGGCCGATCAAGTTGGCATTTGAGGAAGGCAGCACGGTGATCACCGTCGCCGAGCTGTCGGCAGATCCGCTGATGCTGGAGGCGCGTGCCCAGAAGCGGGTGTTGACCGTCACCGGCGGCGTCATGAAGAGCGGCGAGGTGGCTCCCAGCACTGGTGCGTCAGTGTTTCCGGACGGGCCTTCATACCATTGGAAGGTCGGCTCCGGCAGACCGGTGGCCGCGACCGTCAGCGTGGTGGTGGTGCCATACTGGAGACTGCGCGAGGCCACCGGGTTCTGGGTGATGTGCGGAGCGATGCCTTTGACGGTGATCGTCACCGTGGCATGGGCGGAAGCACCGCGGGTCGTGACCGTCACCACCGCGGGATACACTGCCGGTGTCGTCGGAGTGCCGCTGATAATGCCGGTCGCAGGATGAATACTGGTGCCGGGTGGCAAGCCAGTGGCCGACCATTGGGCACCTGCGCTTTCACTCGAAAGCACCTGATAGCTCATTGGCACCAGGTAGTTCACGGCGACCGCCTGATTGGCGATCAGCGGCAGCGTGGTGATGACGAGCGGGCGGCTATCCGCACCGCCCGAGTTGCTGGCGCCGATCACCACCGGGAAAACGCCCGCTTCGGTTGGGATACCCGAGATCAGGCCGTTCGAGCCATCAAAGCTGAGGCCCTGCGGCAGCACGCCGCGGAGTGTGAAGAGCACCGCCGAATGATCCGCCGTGATCTGGTAGGAAAGCGCCTCGCCGCGATTGCCGGAAACGGTCGCCGCCGAGGTGATCACCGGAGCAACTACCACCGATTCGTAGGTGAAGGTCAGTGTGGTGAGCTTGCCTTCCTCCAGAGTCACGGACTCGGTCACCGGCGGCACGAAGCCGGCGATCGTCGGGAAGCTCACCTCGTATTCAGCGGGCGAAAGGTCATCGAGCTGCGAGCCGGAGGGTTGATAGGCCGCCGCCGGATTGATGCGCCATCCGGCACCGGCATTGCGGGCTGCGGCGGGCTCGATCACGACTTTCAGTCCGCCGAGCGTGGGCTCATCATAGTCCTCCACCAAGGTGCTGGTGCCTCCACCGCCGCTAGCTCCGACGCCATCGCCCGAGCTATCGCTGGCGAAGCCGATCATTTCCACCACGTCGCTATCGAAGGATCGCACGACCGTCTGGCCGGTGCCGCCGAGATAAACTGCGGCCGGATAATAGGCACCATTCGAGAGAACGCACAGCGGTCCGCCCGAAGCACCACCGCTCGCACGGATGTCCGAAGTCGTGTAAGTACGCTCGAAGCCCTTCGCAAAGGTCACGGCCGCCGGTGGCGTCGCGTGCATCCGGTCGAGGTCGGCTTCGGAAGTGCCGTCGATGGGATAACCGGTGAGCGTCTTGAGCGAATCGGAGAGCAGGAACTCGTTCGTCAGGTTGTCACTGGCGAGGAAACCGCTGAAGCCACCGCGGCCCACGTCTTCGAGGAAGAACATCGTCGCCACGTCGAGATTCTGCGACTGCGGGGAAGAAACGCCGGGCGAGTTGTCGAGCGCTCGCTGTGCCGCGTAGCCGGTCATCAGGTAGTGACCGCGCGGAATCTTCGGCACCGGAGAGTGCACGCCACGATCATGTTGGAACAGCCACTGCAAACCGGTGGCGATCGAAAGCGTGCCGTCGTCGAACACCGCGTGGCCGACCGTGACGACCACCTTTGGACGAACCACGAAGCCAGTGCCCGATCCTGCGTCGCTGCGGATCTGCCCGACAAAGCCATTCGGCACCGAGGCGTCGGTCGACACCGCCTCAAAGGGAACCATCGTGGGCGCCGTTCCGATCGCTTCTTCGGCGATGTAGTAAGTGATGGTAACCGCAGTGTTCTGGCCATCGTCCACCGTCGCGGTGACCGGTGCCGGCGTGGCTCGACCGGTGATCGGCTTGCAAAGGATCACGTATTCTCCAGGGACGAGGTCGGCAACGGTGACGCCACTCTCTCTCCAGGCGGTGTCATCTTCTCCGTAGAATTTCCAGCGCGCGGGAGCTTCATCTTCGGTCAGGTTCTGTGGCTTGAGAGTCACCGTCACGCTGCCGCTGCCGGGCGTGCCGGAGGGAGTGTAGGTGCGGGCTAGAGCAAGCGGCGTGACCACGCTGGCCACGGCGACTGCTTCAGTGGCCGGTTGGACGTAGCCTGCGACAGGACGGTATTCGATCACTCGGTCGCCCGTCGTCAGCCCCGTCGCGGGAACACCGGAGGCACGCCAGAATTGCTCACCGGCGAAACGCCAACCGCCGCCGATGTCGGCCGGGCTCAACGTCACGTCCACCGAGCCGCGGCGATCCGCGAGCGGCACGCCGGGTGGGAATTGTTGGATCAGGCCGGAGAGTGATTCGACATCGAAGGTCTTGGTTTCGCCGTTACCGGTGCCGCCCGGCCCCACCGCGCGCACGCGGTAGTGATAGGTCACGCCTTGCGCGAGTTCATCCAGTTCCGCGCTGATCGGGATCACGCCATCGCCGCTCACCGTGCCGGGAGTGGCGCGCACGCTATCGAAAATGATGCCGTCCGTGCCGTAATCGATCCACACCTCGGCATCGGCACCACGGGCACGGGCAGAGCCATCGATGCGGACGGTCGTGGTGGTCAGCACCGTGGATTCGCCGGTCACCGCGGTGGGTGCGGGCGAAGCGGTGGTGAAGGTTAGCGTGTCGCCATTGCTCGCTCCGAGCCCGTTTGAGGCGGAGACGCGATAGTAGTAGAGAGTGCCTGGGAGCAGGCCAGTGATGGAACGCGCCACGTCTACCGGATCGGTGCCGTTGCCAATGCCCTGTTGCGAGGTAGAGGTGCCGAGCGACGCGGTGAGACCGTATTCGAACTTCACCAGCGTGGTGCCGCCATTCGCATTCACACTGCTCTGAAGGATCGCGGACTCGGTGGCGACTCCACCCGCAGCACCGGTCGTGACGGTCGGAACCGCGCTGGCGGTGCCACTGCCGCCGCCGGTGGTGACCGTGAAGATCACATCATTGCCGAAGGCGGTCCCGGCGGTGTTGCTGGCGACGAGGCGGTAGTGATACGAGGCACCGGCGATCAGCGAGAGGTTCGGTGCCTGCACGGCCACCGTATTGAAGCCCGCCGTGATCTTCTGCACCGGCGTGGATTGGCCGTAGGCGGTGGTGAGGCCGTATTCGAAATAGGCCGATGCTTGCACGCCATTCGGATTCACCGCACCCACCAGCGTGGCGGTGGAAGTCGTGATGTTCGCCGGCGAGCCGGTCGCGGCCACCGGCGGATTCGGTGCGGTGGTGAATTGGCGCGTGTCGCCGTAGATAGTACCCGCGGGGTTCACCAGCACGGAGCGGAACTGATACGTCGTCGCGCCGCTCAGGCCGTTCACGCTGGCGGCAAAGGTCCGCAGCGTGTTTCCGGAAAGATCGCGGTCCGGCGTGCGGCTGCCGAAAGCGGCGGTCGGGCCATATTCGAAATAGACCGTGGCGGCACCGAAGGGATTGGTAGTGCCGTTCAGCGTGGCGCGCGTCGCATCAATGACCACCGCAGGGGTGGTGGCCACCGTCGCCGCCGAGCCGCGGTTGACGTTGACCGTGTAGGTCCGCGTGGTGACGCCGTCCTTGGCGCGGACCAGTGTGGTGATGAGGTTCGGTCCCACGGCGAGGCCGATGGGATTGCTGGTGGCACCGGAAGCGACGTTGTTGCCGTTCACGGTGATGGTCGCGTCCTCGCCGGAAGCGGTGGGCTTCACCGTGATGGTGGTCACCGTGTTGGCGACCGTGGTGGAATACGTGCCCGTCAGCGGACTGAAGGCCGGTGACAAAACGGAGCTGCCGATGATGAAGGAAGAGAGCTTTGCATCCGCCCATGTCGGTGGAGTCACGACTAGCAAGGAGCCGGTGCCGGTGATCGCGCCGCCCGTGTTCGCGGCATTGTAGAGGCCGTCCAGTTGCGGCACCCCGCCGAGAACCAGTGTCGCCACCGTGTCGCTGCCGATGAAGTTCAGATCGAGCGTTGCTCCTGCCGCGATCGAGACCACGGATTTGTCATTGCCGGTATTCGGTTGGGCGAGCCGCAGCGTGCCCTCGGTGATGGTGGTGTTGCCGCGGTAGCTATTGGCACCGGTGAGGGAAAGTAGGGCGGCGCCATTCTTGGTGAGGGCACCATTGCCGGTGAGAGCGCCATTCAGGGTCACCGTTGCGGTGCCAGTGCCGCCGAAACTCAGATCGGCACCGAGGCCGAGTGGCACATCGACGATCGCTTCCGCATCACCGTTCTGACGGATCTCCGGAAGCGATGCACCATTGGTGGTGAACTGCAGCGCATTTCCCGAGACGGTCACCGTGGAGCCGCCGAAGGTCAGGCGATTGAGAAGGAAGCCCGCATTCTGGTCCTGATTCGCGGTGTAGGTGCCGACGGGAGAAAACTCGATCTCATAGGTAGCGAGACCGGCGGCGGCGGGGGCGCTGCTGTCGGCGCTGGTCCATTTCGTGGCGTCGCTCCAAGCGCCATCGACGGCGTCGGTCCAAGCGAATGGCACTGGCTCGGCAGCCGATGCTGCGGAGGCGAGCAATGCCGCGCATCCGATGGCGGTGCGGAAGGCACGCGGGATGTGGGGGAATTGGAGCATGGCGCTATTCTGCTGGGGGAGGAGTGGGGGAAGTGCGGGTGCCGACAAAGCCATTGAGGCGGGAGACCATCGCCGTGAGGTGTTCCTTTACGGCGGAAAACGCGGGGTCGTTTTGCCAGGAGGTGAGCACCGTCAGGGCCTCGCGATCATGCGCGGCGAGATCGTCGCCGGTCTGCGCGGCCTGGCGGGTGAGGAGGTTATTCGAGACGAACTGGTTGTTGTTCGGATACACGCCGGCAAAGGCGCGCAGCTCGGTGGGCTTGCGGGCGGGATCGAGCAACCACGCTTTCACAAGCGTTTGCTGCGCGGGATCACGGAGATCAGCGCGGGCGAATTGCTGGGCGACCATTTCAGGGCGGCTTTGTTGCAGCGCCGTGTCGGTGGCGAGTCGCGTGAGCTCATCCACCGGCTGACGCTGCACGAGGCGGTCGAGCGTGAGGAAACCGGCGTGAGCGAGATCGCGCCGGTCCTTGCGCTGGATCAGTGACGACAGCAGCGGCGTGCTCCCGGTGGCGTCGACGTGGACGAGAACATCGAAGGCATTCAGATAGCCGATCGATGGGTCCGCCTGCCACGCGGGGTTGGTGATGAGTTCCTCGGCCTTCGAGCGGAGGAAGGTGGGATCGTTCTCGGCCCGCCCGATATTTCGCAGGGCCAGTGCCCACTCGTCCGCGGTGGTCGGCGTGGTGAGGATCTCGCGAGAAAGGGCTGCCGCCGCCGCGGGGTCGATGGAGAGCAGTGCATCAAGCAGGAAGGTCCGGAACGTCGGCCACTCCTTCATTAATCCGTCCCCATTGATTTCGAAGGAAAGTCCGGTGGCTCGATCATTGCCTGAGGCGAAAAACTGACGAATGAACGCAACTGCTTCATCCTTTGGCATCGCAGCCAGCGATCGCTTCAGCTCTTGGAACTTGTTCTGGACTTCAGTGGCGTCAGGCGCACCGCCCAGGAAATCCATCACTGGGGAAATCGGATCGGCGGACAGCTTGGAAGATTCGGTCTTGGCCGGCGGTGAAGAAGACGCGGCGACCGTCGGAGACGGATTCCGGGTTTTGGCTTTCCACGCCCATACCGCGAGCAGACCCGTGGCAAGCAGGGTCAGCGCGGCCAGCGTGATGGGGATGCGGCGCATGGATCGGGGAGGGGAAAGGGGATTTCTAACCAGCAACGAGCGACAGCAATGTGTCTGCAAACCAGCGGCGCATCTCGCCGGTTGCGGCACATGCCTCAAGCAGAGTCGGAGCGATGCGGTGCATCGCGAAGAAGGAGTCGGGGTGATTCATCGGCCTGGGGGAGCCGGGGGGTGAATTGCCGGGGCTTTTGAATACCAACGGTCAGCAACGGGAAGTTTCAGAAACTTGCATGATCTTACAAGTTCAAAACCCGCATCCCTAGATGCTTAAGTGGGGCTCATTTCTCAGTCATCTCGACGATACCGCCGGGGATAGCCTCTCCGGCATCAAGCCGCTTCATGAAGAATGAGCTGGGTCCATCCTTCTCGCCCTTGCTGGCGGAGGTCTTCATGAACAGCTCGCATGCCTGATGGGGTTGATCCTCTGCGAGTGCCGCGAGCGCCTGGTGATAAATGCCGATCCATTCCGGGGTTCCATGGACCGCCGGACCGAGCAGTTCGTGGATGATCGTAATCTCCCGACGACCCTTCACCCGGAAGTGGCCGACCTTGCGGGTGACGAATTCGTCACCGAGACGGCGCTGGACCTCATCGCTCATGAGGATCGAGGTGCCGAGCATCTTGTTCAGCGACTCCAGACGTGCGGCCAAGTTCACCGCATCGCCGATCATGGTGTAGTCGACGCGCCGCATGCTGCCGATGTTCCCCGCCACGACTTCGCCGAAATGCAGTCCGATGCGGGTATTGAGGCGCTCGCCATTGATGATGTCCTTGCTGCTCTGGGAGAGCTTCCAAGCGGCGCGGGCGGCCTTGGGTGCTGACTGTGGCTCTGGAAGAGGCGCGCCCCATGCGGCGAAAATCGCGTCGCCGATGAACTTGATGACCACGCCATCGTCGTCGAACACGTGGCTGGTGGTGCGCTCGAAGTACTCGTTGAGCGTGCTCACGATCTTCTCCGGATCGCCGACGCGCTCGGACATGTTCGTGAAGTCCTCGATGTCGGTGAAGAGGATCGCTGCCTCGACCTTCTCGCCGCCGACCTTCATGCGGAAACCCTCCGCGGTGAGGCGGTCGAGCATCTGCGGCGAGAGATATTTCGCGAAGGCCTCGCGGAGCTGGCGCTGTTCCTCGGTCAGCTTCGCGCGGAAGAAGCGCTCGATGTAGAAATGCGACGCCGTGCCCCAGACGAGCGCCACCGGGATTTGGAGGAAGGCGAGGACGCTCCAAGGGAACCAGAAGCGGTGGAAGTGCACACAGAGGGTTCCGGCGGCGATCAAGGCCACGATGAGCAGTGCCGCGGTGAGAAACCCGCGTGCCGGACGCAGCCAGGCGAAAAGGGCGCCGGCGAGTAGGCCGGCGATCTTGATCAGCCACAGGTCGCTTCCCTCCGAGGAGCTGACCAGCCAGTTGTTCCGGAGCAGGTTTGCCAGCAGCGTCGCCTGCACTTCCACGCCGCTCATCAGGGCAAGGTTTCCGCCCACGTCGAGGCGGTGAAAGGGAGTTGAGAAAAGGTCGATCCCCGCGGCAGCTCCCACCATCCCTGGCTTCGCCCCCACGACGACGACCTTGTCACGGAGGAAGGATGGAACACCGCCACGCACCAAGTCGGAGGCATTGTAAGAGGGAATGGAGTTCGGTGGCCCCGCGTAGTTCACCCAGCGCGGTCTTTGGCGGATCGGCTCGGTCAGAGGTGCTCCCAAGGCGACTGCGGCCTTCCATGTCAGGGATGGTTCGTCGGGGGTGCCGGTGCTGAGTTCGCGCACCGTGAATTTCTTATCGTGGGAAAGTGCCACGAGGCCGAAGTCATCGGCCGCGGCCAGCAACTCGTCGTTGGGCGGGATCAATTGTTCGCCGATAACGTCGAACTTTTGGGTGTTGTCGCCGGTTTGGTTCAGCAACTTCCGTCCACAGGCGAGCAAGACGGGCCGCTGAATCTTGCCCGGAACCGGCGTTAGATTTTCGTCCACTCCTCGGAACCGCAGCATCGCCGCGGCGAATTCACGATCGATTGCCGGATCATCCGAGGGGCGATCGAAGATCAAATCATAGACCACGGCGCGTGCACCCGCCTCGTTCAGGAGATCCAGCAGCTTCGATTGCGCGCTGCGGTTCACGAAGGAGCCGTCGAGCTCATCGATGTAGACGATGCGCACGTCGTCAAAGCTCGCGCTTCGGTGGCCCGCGGTGAACGGGATGTCAGAGCGCAGTGTGAACGGAATGTCATAGCTCAACGTCCGGACATCTCCGCCGAGCCGGAACAGGGCCAGATAGCCAGCAAGGACCGCAAGAACGACGCCAACGAACCCCGTGGCGAGGCGAAGCAGCCGCTCGGTCTTGTTCGCGACTGCGGTCGACGTGACTCCGTCTAGCATCGCGATTTTGTTAGAACGTGAAGCGGCAGCGGATCACCGCGGTGCGGTCGCGCACGATTTCCGAGTAGGGATTGAGCGAGCTCAATTGATAGTCGGTGTCGCCGATGTTGAGGATGCCGGCGCTGATCTCGCATTGGTTGTTGTAAAAGCGGTAGCCGGCCAGCGCATTGAATTGCCAGAACGAGTCGCCCGGATGATAGGGTGTGCGCGACAGGTCTTCTTCCAGATCCTGCGAGTAGTAGTTCGCCTCAATTCGTGCGAAGAGGCCGGTCGGCGAATTCCAGTTCGCGCTCAACATCACCTCGGTCAGCGTGGCCTCGTCGTCGAGATTCGCGAATGGCGTCGAGCCGACGAGTTCCGGCAAGGTGGTCTCCAGCTCCGAGTGCGTGACGCGCAGGCCGGCACCGACCGAGAACTGGCTTCCGATCAGCTGGTTCAGCGTGAAGGCCACCGACTGCTCCTCGTAGTCAAGCCGCTCCGAGGTGCTGTCGGCGAAGTAAGCCGGCGTCGAGGGGAACACGCCCGCGTCGTAGCCGGTGAAGATGCCGCGGGTGCGATCCACGCCTTCCTCGATCATATTGAACGAGGCACCCCACCACGTCCGCGTGGCGAAGTTCCCTTCGGCGCTGAGTCCCCAGATTTCATACTCCGGGGCTTCCACCGAGCCGGCGATCGATTCGGAAATCACGGTCCGGTAGGCTTGGTTGAAGCCGGCGAGCTGGACCGGCTCCAGGCGCACGCTTTCATCGAAGGTCACGCCGCCGAGGCCCTCGCTGTACATCCCGCGTAGCGTCACCCAGCGCGCCGGGGCGTAGGTGAAGCCGACCTTGCCGGAAAACTTGTCGTCATCGCGCTGGAGGTTGTTCGTCGGCGGGTTCCGGAAGTTGTCGGGATACTCGAGGCTGTCCCACGTCGCGCCGCCGATCAGGGTCAGGCAGGGCGTGACCTTCCAGTAGTCGTAGGCGTAGAGGCTCAGCCGGTCGAAATCGACCGAGGTGTGCTGATTCACCGCGGGCGTCTCGAAGCCGCCGTCGAAATTCGGGCGCCCGGCGAACATCCGCGTGTCGGTATCGAATTCGCCCGATTGCCAGCGGCCGCCGGCGATGAGCAGGTTCGTTTCCGTCTGCCAGATGTGCTGCAGCTCGGCGGTATCGATGTCGAAGTTCCGCCGCGTCTCGAGGGAAAAGGGAGCGCCGCTCACGCCTAGAACGGCGCCGCGGCCGAGGTAGGGCCGGATCGCCTTCAGCAGATCGCTGGAGTAAACGAGCGACTCGCCATCGGGGCCGATCGTGACCGAGCCATTCAGCGAGGGATCGGTGAACTGATCCGTGCCATTGACATTCTCGATGAAGCCCGGCCGCAAGCCATCGGCATCGCGCTGGACGAGCAGCTGGGTTGCCTGCGGGTTGCGGAAGACCTGCTCCGCGCTCAAGTGGCCTCCGAGGAACAGCGTGTTCGAACCCGGTGCCCAGCGGTGGTTCCAGCCGGCGAGCAGCAAGCCCGGCGATTGGGTTTCGCTGAAGTCGACGTAGGGCTCGAGCGGCTTGTTATCGTAGGTATCGAAGTTGTCGCCGGTCTGCGCGTCCTGCCACTTGCCCAGGAAATAGAAGATGTCGTCCGGCGTGACCTGCCACTTGAACTGGCCGTAGAGCTCCGAAAGTTCGCCGCCGTTGTTGAAGCGGTCACCGCCGTTGTTGTCGCGGTAGTAGGCGTCGATGCCGTAGCTGAAATTGCCGGACTGCCCGAAGACCGATGCCGCGGTGCGGGATTCGCCGTCACTGCGGATCTCGCTGATCAGGCTCCCGCCGATGCCGTCCGACTCCAGCAGCTTCGAGTATTCCTGCTGCGAGACGAATTGTGAAAGCGGTCCGCCGCCGACCGGCGAGAGCAGGTTCGACAGCAGCAGTTCATTGAACCACGGCGTCTCGTAGCGGAGCTGGACGCGCTTGGGATCGCGCAGCGCATCGAAGGAGTTCGCGAGGAACAGGTGCGCGGAGGGATTGGTGTAGTCGCTTTCCACCGCGCGGGTCGCCTCTCGCACGGCCACGTCCTGCATGCCGGCGTTCTGATAGATCTTCGCGAGGTTCGAGCTGCGCACCGCCTTGTCCTGATCGAGCAAGAGCTGCGAGCGATAGACGCGGCGGTTGTCATTGAGATCGATCGATCGCTCCAAATCGGCGATCGCCTCGTTCGGCCGGTTCTGCTGCTGGAGTTCGATCGCCGAGTAGAGCCACGGCGTCGGGTCGTTCGGGTCGAGCTGCTTGGCCAGGTCCAGGTCCTTGCGCGCTTCGACCGGCTTGTGCTCCATGCTCAGTGCTTTGCCGAGATAGCTGTGGAAGAGCGATTGTGTCGGCTCCACGGTCGTGGCGGTCTGGATGTCCGCCCGGCCTCCAGCAAGATCGCCTTTCTTGGTTTTCGTCAGGCCGAGGCCCAGCCAGCCATTGCCGAAGGAGCCGTCGAGTTGCACCGATTGCTCGAACGACTGCCGGGCCTCATCAATCTTGTTGTCGGCGGCGAGGACGAAGCCCTGCAACGCATGCGCACGGGCATTTCGCGGCGTCAGCTCAAGGCCCTTGGCCAAGGCCTCGCTGGCGCCCTTGGTATTACCGAAGGAAAACTCCAGCTCCGCCAGCCGGGTCCATGCGTAGCCATTGTTCGGCGCTCGTTCGGTGGCGATTTTCGCGGCTTCGCGAGCACCCTTCAAATCGGAACGGGACTGGCGGTAGTAGCTCTCCGCGATCGCTTCGCCCGCGGTATTGAGGCTTTCATTCGGCCATGCCTCACGTTCGCGGAACTTCACCGCGTCGATCATCCGCTCCAGCGAACGACGTCCGGCGCTGTCTGCGGGCACGCCTTTCAGGTCGCGCTCGGCTTCGTCCAGACGACCGACTGCCAGCAAGACGGAGGCGCGATACAGCTTGCCGCTCGTGCCCTGTCCGCTGCCGGAGTGGCTTTCGAGAGCTTCTAACAAATCACCCTGGCGATACGCCGCGACTGACTTCGCCTCGCCCTTCACCCCGAGTTCATCGGCATCCAGCACCGCGGGATAGTAGAGCGCCCACTGGAGAAGATTCGTCGCCTCGATGACCGCCGTGCGTTTCGGCGCGCGACCATGAGCGGTTTCGCCCGCTTCACCGGCGCTCAAGAGCAGCTTCCCGTGCGGGTTCTGCAATTCGACCTGACCTTCCAGCACCTGAAAGTGCGAGGTGCCGTCGGCGGAGACCGAAACATACAGCTGAGTGCCGCGCATCGCGCCGTTGGCGGAGGGCGTCTTGATGTCGATCTCGCCGCTTTTCTCACGACTGAAGATGAAGGCTGCGCCCGCACCGACATCGAGCCGCGGCTTGCTATCATCAAAGAGGCTCGGCGCGATTTCGACGGTGGAGAACTGCTCCAGCCGCATCGTGTAGAGCTCGGTCAGCCGCAGCGTGGCGCGGCTCTTCTGGCGGGTGCGGATCCGGTCGCCGATGGACAGGGCCTGATCCTTTGCGGCCGCTCCCCAGTTTCCCTGAGCTCCCTTGGACGACTGCACGATGTTCTCGATTTCGAGAACCTTCGCATCTTGTCCGGCCGCAGCGGCGGCAAGGCATGCCCACAGAAAGACGGCGCGGCCATTCATGATTCGGGGAGGGGATCGGGAGATGAGGGGGCGACTGGGGATGCTCTGGGAAAGCGAAATATCCCGGGTTTCGCGGGGATAGCGGATCCGCCACGAAGTTGGAGCACGTTGATGGCCAACTATTCGGACGGGGACGAACAAACAAGCTGAAACTAAGTGCCCAAAGTTGTCACAAAGCGGCTTTGGAGAGTGGCGGACGCTGGATTTCCGTTCATCTTCGGCGTGTGCTGAAGCCACTCGCCCGCCAGTCCCCGACCGACGATCCCGCGGCGTTTCGCTCGGCCCTGCGCGACTGGTTCAGCCGGAATGGGAAGGACTACCCGTGGCGCAGAACAAGCGATCCCTATGAGGTGCTGGTGTCGGAGGTGATGCTCCAGCAGACCCAGATCGCCACGGTGCTCGGGCGGGGCTTTTATAGCCGCTTCCTGGAGCGCTTTCCCGATGTCGCCACGCTGGCCGCGGCCGAGGACGACATCCTGCTGAAAACCTGGGAAGGCCTCGGCTACTACCGCCGTGCACGGATGCTGCGGGAATCGGCGAAGGCCGTGCTGGAGCGCCACGACGGCGTCTTCCCCGCGGACTTGGTGGGACTGCTCGGCCTGCCGGGCATCGGCCGCTACACCGCCGGTGCGGTGATGTCGTTTGCCTTCGACCGGCCCGCGCCGATCGTCGATGGCAATGTCGCCCGCGTGCTGGCCCGGCTCTTCGACCGGGCCGATCCGATCGATGCCACGCCGATGCAGAAGTGGCTGTGGGAAACCGCGGACGTGCTGCTCGATCGCGAGCACCCCCGCACCTTTAACTCCGCGCTGATGGAACTCGGCCAGACGCATTGCCGGCCGGGGGTGCCGGATTGCCTGTCCTGCCCGGTGGCCAGTTTCTGCGTTACAAAGGATCCCGCAACGCTGCCGGTGAAGGCGAAGAAGCAGGCGATCGAAGAAATCGACGAGCACACCGCTCTCGTCCGGAGGGACGGGATGATCCTGCTCTCTCGCCAAGGCCGCGGCCGGCGCGAGGGAATGTGGCGCTTGCCGGTTCGCGAAAAGGCCGATCTTTCACCGCTGCCGCTGCTGCACCGGCGGAAGTATGGCATCACTCGCTACCGGGTCAGCCTGCACGTTCACGACTGCCCGGCCGGGCATCCTGCGGCAGCGGAAACAGAGGGCGACGAGTGGATCTCGCTCGACCGCTGGACGGAATTGGTGATCCCACCCGCCGACCGGGCGGCCTTGGAGGCTGTTCTTGGAGAGATAAAAGAAATCGCGTGAGCGGCGGCAGGTCTTTTGCTTCATTGAGTCCGGATGCCTTCGCTTGCCCGCCTGTTCTCGATTGCCCTCGCAGCAATGCTTTTTCCGGCGTGTGGCCCGGACCTGTCGCAAGCCCCCCCGCCGGACACCACCGCCCCTACCCGCGCGATCCGCCGCCTCGCCGCCTCCCGCCTGACCGCGGTGGTCATTTCCTCGAAGGCTGAGCTCTCCCCATGGGTGGAAAGCCGCTTCACGCAGGGCCAAGGGCCCGAGGATGCCGATGGCGGCTCGGCGGTGCCGATCGCGCCGGATGGATACTTTATTACCGCTGACCACGTCTTGAGCCGTTCGGCAGGGCGGAATGTGTTCATCATCCATGGCCAAGAGGGCGGCTTGAAGGCGGCGAAGGCCCGCATCGTGTGGAGATCTTCGTCCACCGACCTCGCGGTGATGCACATCCCGGTCGCCACGCCGAACTACTACACGTGGACCCCGCAGGACCAGTGGCTGCCGGCGGGCACACCGTTGATTCATTCCGGAATTGCCACCGGCTTCCGCAGCGAGCCCGGCAAACTCGTGACCACCATTCCTCCGGGCTCCCACAATGCAGCGCGGTTCAAGCACGATATCCCGCTCGAACCAGGTGACAGCGGCGGCGCGGTGATCGATGCCCGCGGCCAGCTTGTCGGCGTGAATTCGGCGGTGGAATTCCTGGTGCCGCTTGAGACCGCATTTTTCATTGAATCCGAAGCAAACCGTCCGAACGTGCGGGCGTTGCAACGGATGATCGAAGCAGATCGCCGGAGCAATCCGAACTGATCTGTCGACGTATCCCTCTCCATGAAGCTCGCCGCCCTCGCCGCCCTTTCGCTTTCCTCCTGTGTCCCGGTGACGCAGGGCTGGAATGCCGGCTGGACCGAGCGTGCCGCCCAGGACCGGATCATGCTGGTGCGGAACACACCGGAGACCCTCGGGCACCGTCGCTTGATTTATCAATCCGCGGCGCATCCGGACCTCGGCACCTTTCTGAAATCCCGTGGCCTGCCGGATTTCATCGCTGAGACTTCCAGTGAGGACCGGCAGTACCTGATTCTCTACTATCTCGATTCGAAGCGAGCTTTCGCCTGCCGGACGCATCGCACGACCGGTAGCACCATCGATTTCGCCGGTCCCTATCACATGACTGACCGGGAGACCAAGGTGCTGCGAGACCTGCAGAAGGAAAGCGGAACTTGATAACTGTACGAAGAATCAGTGGATTGCGCCTTTGAGCAAAATTCTTTCTAATAATTCCCCTGCTCGTCCGTTTGAGGGGATTCATGCGAAAAATCCTGCTCTTGCCTCTGGTTCCTGTGGCGGTTCACGCCCAGGATCTCCTTGATCCTCTCATCACCACTGCCTCCCGTATCGAAACTCAGGAGAGCGATACTCCCTATACGGTCAACGAGATCACGGAGAAGTACATCGAGCAAAACACGCGCCGCACCCTTCCGGAAGCGCTCCAGTTCACACCCGGCGTGCTGGTGCAGAAGACGGCGAATGGTCACGGCTCGCCCTATGTCCGTGGCTTCACGGGTCGTCAGAACCTGCTGATGATCGACGGCGTCCGCGTGAACAACTCGGCATGGCGCAGCGGCCCGGTCCAGTACTGGAATACCATCGATCCCTACTCGATCGATCACGTGGAGTTGGTGAAGAGCCAGGGTTCGGTGCTCTTCGGCTCGGATGCGATCGGCGGCACGGCCAATGTTTTCACCAAGTCCTCCAACTTCCAGGACCAGACCGATGGAACCTTCTTCACCCATGGCGCTGCCTACTACGAATACCGTAGCAATGGCGACGACTCGCACATCGGCCGGATCGAAAGCTCCTTCGGCGTCGGTGGCAAGTATGGGGTGATGTTCGGCCTGACGGCGAAAGACTTCGGCGACGTGCGCGATTCCGCAGTCGGGCTGATGCGCAATACCGGCTACCCCGAACAGGATCTCGATTTCCGTCTCGACTACGCGCTGAACGATCAGACCACGCTGACCCTGGTCCATCAGTATGTGAACCAGGACGCGATCTCGCGCTGGCACTCGACTGTCTTCAACCCCGGCTGGCAGCACTCCGGCCACGTCATCCAGCCTGGCACCTGGATCGCCCGCACCTATGATCAGGAGCGCTCGCTGACCTATGCCCGCATCGAGCAGGAAAACGACGACACTTCCTTCATCAAGCGCTGGAACGCCACCGTGTCCTATCAGACCACGCGTGACTCGGAGGCGCAGTATCGCACGGCCACCGACCGCCGCTATCAGATTTCGGAAGTCGATACCGCCGGCTTCGACATTTCCTTCGAGTCCCCGATCGGCGACGGCGAGCTGGTGTACGGCCTCGACTACTATCAGGACACGGTCGAATCGGAAGGCTATCGCAAGCGCGGCGCGAACCCGCTGCTCTACGATATCACCAACCGGCCAATCGCGGACGATTCCACCTATGATCTGTTCGGTGCCTTCGCCCAATACGTGTGGCGGCCGGTGGATGCGTTCGAACTCACCGCCGGTGCGCGTTACACCTACGCCAAAGCCGAGCTTGGTCGCTACTACGATACCGTGGCCGCCGCCGATGTGTATGGTGCGGAGCGCGATTGGGACCATGTCGTCGGTTCGATCCGTGCGCTCTATCACCTGAATCCCTGCTGGAGCATCTATGGTGGTGCCTCGCAGGCCTTCCGCGCGCCGAACCTGGATGACCTTTCGGGCAACCTGACCTCGCGCTCCGGTGTAGCGTCCAATGGTTCGGTCGATGTGGATCCTGAGGAGTACATCACCTACGAAATCGGCACCCGGTATACCACGGATGATACTTCGCTGAATCTCGCGTTCTTCTACACCGACGTGGATGACCTGATCGTCGGTGTCCCGGTTAGCTCTGGTAGTGCCACCACCGTGGCGACCAATGGCCGTGACGGCTACGTCTATGGCGTGGAACTCGAAGGCGCGTGGCGCTTCCATCCGCAGTGGACGGTGTCCGGCTTCGCCGCTTGGCAAGATGGCCGCACCGAAACGAGTGCCTTCCTCGGCGGTCCGCTCGTGGATGAGCCCGGCTCACGCTTGCTGCCGCTCACCGGCTCGCTGGCGCTGCGCTGGACCCACTCGTCCGAGAAGTTCTGGGTGGAAGGCCGTGTGCTGGCCGCTGGTGAAGAAGATCGCCTGACGGCTTCGGATCGCGCGGACAACCAGCGCATCCCGTCGCTCGGCACGCCGGGTTACGTCAGCTACATGTTGCACGCCGGATGGCAGGCGACGGACCACCTTGAGTTCACCGGTGGTCTCGAAAACATCACCAACAAAGACTATCGCAATCACGGCTCCGGCCAGAACGAGCCGGGCTTCAACGCCATCCTGGGCGCCAAGGTGATGTGGTAGTCCATCCATTCGATTTTCTCCCCCAAAAGCGCAGAGGTTGATCGGTAAATGAAGGGCCGCGGGAGGCATCCCGCGGCCCTTTTCATTGAGGGGTGTCGACGTTCCTTATCGCTGCTCCACCTTGATCGTCACGTCATGCTTCCCGCCATTGCGTTTGTCCGTGGCGATGAGGATGTGGTTGCCCGGCTTCAATTTGACGATCGCTTCCGCGCCGCCGGAGGAAACCTCCAGCGTGTCGCACGACCAATCCGCTTGTCCGGGCAAATTGGTGGCGAGGTGAAGGGTGCCGCCATTCGGTAATTCAGGATCGAGCACGTAGGTGGTGCCATCGCGCGGGGCGAGGATGCGCAGTGGCGATTCCGCCGGAATGCCGGACGCAAGGGCGAAGACATCGCGCCGCCGGTTGTAGGGCGAGGCGAACCATTCCGAGTACGATGAATCCAGTAGCACGTGTCCTGAGGAATCCCGATCCGCCGGCGAGGCGAATAGCGGCGGGCGATCCGCGGGAACCAGCGCCGTCTGCTTTTGCTCTGCCGTGCGTTTTCCCGTGAGTGGATCGATCCCGAATTCGATCAAGCCTTCCGGCCGCTCCAGCCACCGCGGCGAATGATCGCGATGCAGGCGCAGCATCGCGCGGTGGAAGATCGGCCCGGCACCGGCGACGCCGGAGACGCCCTTCATCGGCGAGTTGTCAAAGTTCCCCGCCCACACGCCGACGGTGAAGTCGCGAGTGAAGCCGAGGCACCAGTTGTCGCGGAAGTCGGAAGAGGTTCCCGTCTTCGCCGCACAACGGAAAGGAAGCTCCAGCGGCCCGCCTCGACCGAAGGAAGGTGCGCGGGCAATCGGATCTGAAAGAATGTCGGCGATGAGAAAGCAGGAAGCTGCAGAGGGTGGATGGGAAATGGCGGGGGAATCTTCCGTGCCATCATCTTTCCAAAGTCTCGTTTGATGATATCGACCGCTTTCCGCCAGCGTGGCGTAGGCATTGGTTAGATCCAACAAGCGCACCGGCGCATTGCCGAGCGTGAGGCCTAGGCCGTAGGGAGCCGGGTCAGGACCCAACGTGCCGATTCCCAGTTCTGACAGGAGGTCATACAGCGGCCGTGGCCCGCCGATGTCATTGAGGGCCCGCATCGCGGGAACATTCAGCGAACAAGCCAGTGCCTCGCGGACGCTGACGGGGCCGCGGAAGGTGCGATCGTAGTTCTCCGGCACATCGAGCCCTTCCTTGGTGCGGAAGCGTGTCGGGATGTCGGCGACGATGGACGCGGGATGCAGCCCGCCCTTGTCGAAGGCGAGCAGCCACGTGAAGGGCTTCAGCGCGGAGCCCGGTGAGCGCGGAGTGAGGGCTCCATTGATCTGGCCGCCATTCGGATCGCGCCAATTCCCGGAGGAGACGAGCGCGAGAATCTCCCGGGTGCGGTTGTCGAGAACCACCACCGCCGCGTGCTTGATGTGTGAGTCCGCCAGCTTGGCGAGCTCTTCGCTGACGATGCTTTCGAGATCGCCCTGGATGTCGGCATCGATCGTGGTGAGCATCTGGGTGATCGGAAGATCATTGGCGAAGGATGATAGCCACGGTGCGACCTCCGCCTCCGGCAAGGGGCGAAGTGCGAGCGATTCGCCGCGCGCGGATGAAATACGGGAGGCATCGTAGTTCTTTGCGAGGCGCGCGAGGACCACTTCGCGACGGGCGAGCGCCCGGGCGGGATGCTTGACAGGATTGAGCCGGCTCGGTGCCTGCGGCAGACCGGCGAGCAGGGCGCTCTCCGCGAGCGAGAGATCGGCGAGCGGCTTCTGAAAATAGAAGCGGGCTGCCTCGGCGGGGCCTGTACGATGGTTGCCGTAGGGAAGCCGATTGAGGTAGGCGACGAGGATCTGGTCCTTGCTCCACGTCATCTCCAGATGTCGGGCGAGCAGGGCTTCGCGGAGCTTGGTGCTCAGGTTGCGCTTTGCCGGCGGGGAGGAGAGTTTGATCAGTTGCTGGGTGATCGTGGAGGCACCGGAGACGGTACGGCGATGAAGGATGGCGTCCTTTGTCGCTCGCATCGTCGCAAGCAGATCGACCCCACCGTGATCACGAAAGCGCCGGTCTTCCACGGCAATGGTGCAGGCGATCAGGTCATCCGGCACCTCCGCCAATGATACCGGCTCACTGCGGGTGAAGTCCGGCAGCACGAGGTGGTGGAGCGGCTTGCCATTCCGATCGAGCAGGACTGGCGAAGCGGGGGCTTCTGTTAGACCGGCAGGCAGGGGGATGCACCATGGTAGCACGAACCACACGAAAAGCCCTGCCGCCACCAGCGCCGCGGGAATCGCGAGGCGCTTGCGACGAAGGAGACGGCGGGCTTTCACGGCAGACCGCTAGATGGAGTTAGAACTCCCGCGAGGCCGAGAGCGCGGTGTTGTCCGGATTGTACATCGACTCCACCTTGGCTGGCGGAGCTACGGCCTTGCCTTCCATGGTGCAGCGGGCGAGGTAGGTGATCTTCGTCTGACCCGCCTTCCAAATGCGGTCGTAGAAGAATACCGCACGGTCGGAGCGCAGCTCGCTGTGAGAGATGGTCCAGTCGTTCTCGCTGGTGCCACCGGCATTCGGGTTGGCCGATTGGCTGGCGAAGTCATTGTTCACCGCTTCCAAGATGGCGGGCAAATGATCCTCGACCACCAGGTAGCGCGAGTCGTCCTGCGGCAGATTGACCTCCAAGGTCACGCGAACCAGATCGCCGAGCTTGGCCGCTTCCAGTGGCTCGGAGGTGCCATCGGATTTCACGCGTTCGTAGAAGCGGGTGATCTCCAGGCCGTTCTTCGCCACCGGCTTCTGCGGAGCGATCGCTGGCTTCGAGGCGAGCTTCACGCGGACATAGGCCGTCTTGTCCGAGATGGCGGAAAGCGCGAGCTGGCCGCCGAGCGGGAAGTCGAAGGATACGGCAGGCTTGCCGGCTTCCAGCGTGACCTTTTGCGGGCCATCGGCGCTGGTCAGCGTGACGGTGGCGGGTGTCTTCTCGTCATGGTGTTCCGCGTAGGTCGCCAAACCAAGCAGCGACCATGCATTGACCCACGTCGTGCGCCAGTGACCGTAAGGGTTGCGTTCCTGGATCAGCTTCTCCAGCGCTTGATCGGCTTCGCCGCCGTTGGGGTCGACCGTAGACCACGCGAGCAGCGAGAGCGCGTCGTCGTTTTCCCAATACATCCAGCTGTCGTCTTTCAAGCGCAGCTTGGTCTTGTCACGCAGGATGGCTTTCGGGTCGCTGGTGCCAGAAGCCTTTGCCGCCAAGGCAAGCAAGCAACGGGCACGCGGCGTGAGGTCCGCCATGCGATCCTTCAAGGCGTTGACGTAGGCAGCGGGCTTCTTCTCGGTCATCGCGAGAATCCAGGTCGCGCGGCAGGCGTTTTCCAGTTCGAAACTGGAGTTCGACTTGCCGATCCCGCGCAGCCCGGCTTCGAGGTGATTGCAGAGCGAGGCAATCGCGGCGTCCGGAACTTCCGCACCCGCTCCTTTCGCGAGGATCAGGCCGAGGCCGGCATAGGACGATGCCCATGGCACCGCTTCACGATCGCCCGGCCAGTAGCCGAAGCCGCCGTCCTGGGTCTGCATGGTGAGGAGGCGGTTCACGCCTTTTTGCAGCGCCTTCTTCACCTCCTGAGGCGAGTGCTTGGCAAACGCCGGCACCACGTCACGGAGCTGATCGACGGCCAGCCATGGCATCATCGAAGAGGTGGTTTGCTCAACGCATCCATAGGGATAGTGGAGCAGGTAATCGACCGAGCCGCCTGCTTCCATCAAGCGCGAGCGGGAAAGCTCGAGCTCCAGATTGCCACGGCCCTCCAGCAGCGCTGGATCGAGTCCATCGAGCAGGTTCGCATTCTTGTTATCGAGCTTCACCAGCTTCGCTTGGCGCAGCAGCGGAACGGGATACTCGACTTGGAAGCGGGATTCGACGCGGTCGGCCAGCTTGTTCGCGAGAACGGGAGTAAGTTGCGCGCCATCCAGCGAGACGGGCTCGGCCTTCCATGAGAAGACCGCTTCGCCGGTGTTCTTGAAGGTGACTGGGAAGATCACCGTGGCGGATCCACCGGCGGTGAGGGTGATGGTTTTCGCGGCCTCGCCGCCAGCGAGCACAGCGACCGGTTCGGAGGCCGGCGGGTTCGGCGTGAAGGTGATCTTCCAGGTACCGTTGAACTCCGAGGCGTTCTGGACCAGCGCGCGGATGTCGAGCGTGTCGCCTTCATTCGCGAAGCGCGGCGCCTGCGGTTCCACCATCAGCGGCTTGTTCACCACCAGGTCGGCCTGCGAGTGGCCGAAGCGGCTTTCGCCATGCTGGGCGATCGCGATGACGCGGTAGCGGGTCAGCGTGTCGGGCATCTTGAAGGTCGCGGTGAATTTGCCCGCGGCATCCGTGACCAATGTCGGCTGCCAACCGGCACAGGGATTGAAGTCACGGCGCATGGAGGGGGGCATGCCGCCGAGCTCGCCGTCACCGCCGCCGATGAAGAAGCCCTTGTTGTAGAAGCTCTGTTCCTCGGGGGATTCAGCGACGAAGTGGTCCAGCGTGGTGCCGCAGTCGACCCGCAGGCTGCGGGGATCGTAGAAGTGCGCCATCGGGTCCGGCGTTTCGTAGCCCATCACGGCGAGCGTTCCCTCGTCTTCGGCATAGAGCGTGACCTCAGCATTCGCGGCGGGCTTGCCGTCGGCAAGTACGACGCTTCCCGTAAGTGCGACGTCTTCGCCGGGTAGCACGCTATCCTTCGGCATGGCGAGATTCACGGCCAGCTTGTCGCGGCGATTTTCCACCGTCAGATCGCAGTAGCCGAGGCGAAGCTGCGGCTCCTTGTACTGTCGTCCACTGTCCTGTGCACCCTTGATGACCAGCACCGACACGTAGGCATTCGGCGCGTCATCGTCGCTGAGCGGGATCTCGATCACCGGCTTATCCGCCTTCAGCTCGATCATGAACGAGCGCAGCACCTTCTCGCGCTCGACGGTGACCAATGCGGTGCCATCGATGGGGGAAAGCACCAGCACGCGGGCGGTATCGCCGGGCTGATAGACTTTCTTCTCGGATACCAGCTTGATCCGCACGCCGTCCTCGTAGGCCCAGGGATACTCGTCGCCGCCGTAGACGTGGATCGAAGTCACGGTGGCAAACGGGTGCCCCTCGTCATCGGTGCCGCGCAGCTCGATCTGGTGGAGACCAGCCTGCTGTGGGGCGAAGAGGAACTCGGTGCCCTTGCCGCCGGAAAGCGTCAGATCGGTGGTGGAGAGATCCTCACGGCGGCTTTCGTTGCGGACGGCTGTTCCTCCCTGTTCGTCGGCGAGCCGCACCTGGTCATTGACCTCGCGCGAAAGCTTCGCCGTCAGTTTGAGGTCACCATCGAAGGTCTCGCCTTGCGTGGTGACCGCGACAATGCCGAGTGGAATGCGATCACCCGCACGCACCAGCCGGTCGAGTCGCGAGATGCCGACATAGACGGCGGCCGGATGCACGACGGTCTCCGTACGTTCATTCAGCGTCTGGCGATTTGCATCGGTCACTTCCGTGGCGATGGAAACCTCGCGCGCCATCGGGAATTCGCCATCGGGAAGCTTGGCGACGATGCGAGCGGTGCCATCGGCGGCGAGTTCGGCCTTGTCCGACTTGCTGTCGGAATGGCGCGATCCATTGTCATCATCCCAGCGGTAGCCGAAGTAGTGATACCAGTAGCCGAAGTCCTGCGTGCGGTGATCGCCGAACAGGAAGTCGCGGAACTTCTCCGGATAGAAGTTCGTCTCGCTGATGGTGGTGAAGGTTTCCACGCCACCCTTCGCCACGGGCTGGCCTTGGTAGTAGCCGGCCTTCACTTGCAGGGCGACTTCCTTCGCGCCGATGGCCGGCTTCTCAAGCGTGTGGGTGACCTCAAACGCATTCCGGCGGAATTCCTCGACGCGGATGCCGAGGGCAAAGCTGGCGTTTTCCTGAAGCTGGGAACGCTCCGACCAGTCCTCCATGTTTTCGAGTTTCGCGAGTTCGTCGGGATACTCGAAGGCGATGCGGTGGTAGCCGGTGGTCTCGGCTGGAAGTTCGAAGCTCACGTCGAACCCGCCGGTCGGCGAAACCTTCACATCGCGGCGGAGGATCTCCTTGTTCTTCGGATCATTCACCACGAGCTGCGCCGGCTTGGCGGCATCGGCGACGATGGCATTGCCATTCTGGTGGCGGACGATGCCCTTCAGGTGAACGGTTTCACCCGGGCGATAGAGCGAGCGGTCGGTGAAGAGGAACACGCGGCGCTTTTCCAGCGGCGTCTCTTCCCACGAGTAGCGGACCGGAAAGCGCCAGAGGCCGACGGTGGGCAAGGTGCTATCATAGGCCACGCTGAAGCGGTCTTCGCCGAGCTTTGCTTCCAGGTGGCGGGCGGCTTTCTCCCGCGGGATCACCGCCATGCCATCGGCACCGGTCTTCGCCTGCTGCAGGCCCTTGGCGTCTTCGCCGAAGGTGGCAAGTTCGACATTTGGAAGCGGCTTGCCGGTCAGGCAGGAGAAGGCGAGTACGCGCGCTTCGCCATCGATGATCTTCCACGCGAGGCCGATGTCGGTCAGTTGCACGAGCGCCTGCGCTACGGGCGACTTCGCCATCTCCTCATCCGAGTCTTCCTCGCCGCGGTCTTCCTTCGCGAGCGGGATGCCTTCCTTCGGCGTGCCGGCGATCTCGATGAAGAAGGCCGCGGGCGTCTTCATCGCCGGTGAGACGGGCTCATCCTCCTTCGGGAAGCCGAGCGTGTAGGGCTTGGCATCGCCAGCCAGCACCTTGTCCCAATCCAGCACCAGCGGCTGGGTGGTATCGAGCGCGGTGTCGAAGGGGATATCAAAGTCCGCGACCGTCTCGCCGCCGAGCATTTCATAGGGGAGCAAGTGGGTCGGCTTGACCTCTTTCCCATCGTGTCCGACGCCGGTGTAGTGGCGGTAGCCCTGCTGGGCGCGGATCAGCTCGGTGCCGCTCAACCGCTTCACCCGGACCTTTACCGAAGCGAGGTTCACCGTCTGGACGCGATACTTGCGATTCCCGGATGCGAGCTGGCTTTCGTCCTGGCTGGGCAAGGAGAGTTCGGGCTTGAGCGGGGCGAAGGTCACTTTCTTGGAAAAGACCTGTCCTCCCAGCGCACGGCCGTCCTGGGAGGCGATGGCGGGATCCAGTGTGACCGTCCACTCCTCGTCACCGGAGAAATCGCCGAGCACGTGGAGCTCGTCATTGCGCACCTCCACGCGCATGTCCTTCGGTTCCGGCTCCACCTTCACCAGCGATGGCGGCAGATCGATTGGCAGCTTCGCGTTGAAGTCCGCCACGATCTTGCGCGGCTCATCTGCAATCACGCGTGCGACGAGCTCCTCGACTTTCAAGGGCTCGATATCGCCGATCTGGCGCGTGGCATCGGCCGGAAACTTCGCCTTCCCGCTGGCATCCGGCAGGCCGGCGAGCATCGAGAGCCGCCAGTTGTCTCCCACCGGCAGCGGCTGGAGCGGTGTGACGATCAAGCCATTGGGCAGTTCCAGTTCCGGCTTCAACTCCGGCTCCTTGGGAGAATCCTGACCGCGGCGTGCAAAGCGCTCGCTCCACGACGCACCGAGATAGCCCGGCTGCTTCAGCTTGCCGAAGGTAGCGCGCTCGGTTTTCGCGGCGACGCGCTTTCCACCGTCCGCCTCGTAGAAGAGGAATGGCGCGGCCTTGTCAGGGGCCACTTCGCCATTGAAGCGCAGGAAGAACGCGGCGGTGCGCGGCGACCAGTCATCCACATAGCGATCGAGCAGCGCGGCGTAGTCGACTTGAAAGGCTTGGCTCGCGACCTTCGCCAACTCGCCGGTCGGGATTTCCGAGCCGTCGAGGTGGGCGTGCTTGCCGGTCAGCTTGAAGACATACGTGGTGCCGAGCGCGGGCGGACCGGTCGGGCGGAATTCGAGCACGTTGGCCTCTTTCCAGAAGAGGGTGCCAGTCCACGCCGGCTGGATGTCCAGCCAGGGCGACAGGACTTCCTTGCCGATCCGGTCGGGGCCGGCGACGGCTCGGTCGAGGACCAATTCGATCGTGCTCTCGGGAGTCAGGGACTCCGTCGAGACGTGGAGACGGGGTGCGGCGGTGGCACTGGTAACAAGGCCCGCCAACAAGACGGCAATGGGGCGCATGGACGTGTGGATGAGGTTCCAGCCCATGATACGAAATCAGGGCCGGGAGACATGTCATGCCCGGCGGGAAAATTTTGCAATGAAAGGCTGTGTGAAGATTTCGAGAAACGCGCGAATGCAGTCGGGATTTCCCGGGGTGGCCATGGGAGAAATCCCGAGGTTTCGAATGCGTCAGAGCTGTTTCGGCCGCACACGGCGTGTGCGGACCACCTTGCCTCACTGGGAGACTGACAGCCGGACGAAGCGCTTGCCGTCCGTCAGCGGGAAGTCCCGCCAGTAGCTGCCGCTGCCATCGCTTTGCTCGGATGGGATCGCTGCGGGCCAAGCACCGAGATTCACGGACGACTGCACCTCGTAGGCGAGTTCGGGGGCCTGCTTGCGATAGCGGAAGCGGAAGACATTGCCCGTCTTTCCGCCCGTCGGGGCCAGGTTGGCATCTGGCAACGCGGGATTCATCCCCTGCGAATACTCCACCAGGTTGCGCACGCCGTCCGCGTCAGGATCATCGTCATTTCCTGCGGGAGGGCCGCCGTCAGGCAAGCTGAAGTGCACATCGCGCCATGATTGCAGGTTCGTCATGAATTCATGCGCCCCGGCATCCACCCGGCCATTCGCCTGGCGCGAGGCTCCGAAGAAATCCTTCTCCCCGGTGTGAGGAATGAACTGGGGAGAGGTGCGGTCGCGGGCAAACGAAGTCTCGGTGATCTTGAAGTCGGCCGCGGCGGGGGTCGCACTTGGCACCGCCACTACGAAACCCGGATCGTGAAAGGTTGAGTTCGCGTCGCTACCGATCGCCGTGCGCCACGCGGCAAGGCCATTGTAGGACTTGTTTCCCTGATTGCTGCCACTGCCGGTCGGGTTCAGGCCGAACTCGATGTCCGCCTCGTTGCCCTCGCAGAAGTAGATGTTCCAATCGAAGACATTGCTCGGCCCAAAGGCACGCTGCGCCGCCGTGCCACCTTCGACGTAGTGGATGATCATCTGCTTCGTTGTCGCGTTTGCCCAGATGATGTTGTTCCTGAATAGGTTCTTCTCCAGGTAGAACTGCAGCGTGATCTGTCCACCTCCCGTTTCCTCGGTGTCGTTGCGGAAGAGGGTATTGTTCTGCACCTCGCAGGCCCGGGTCTTGCCGCGGTTCGAGTCGTAGCCACCCATGATGATCCCGGCGGCGTGATTGTGGTGCAGGAGGTTGTTTCTCAGCAGGATGCCTTCGGTGAAACCGGCGGCGTTCTCGCTGGCGAGCTCGATGCCGAAATTGGAGCCATACACGTGGTTGCGCTCCACGGCGATGTTGGCGCCGCCGTCGATGTAGATGCCCGCCGCCGAGCGCTCTCCTCCGCCGGTGGTGAAATTGCCGCCGTAGCCGGGGTTGTAGGCGCTATCGATCCCGTGGACCAGATTCTCTCGCACCACGCCACCGCGCGCGCGGTCCGTGGCCGTGGTGGGAGCGGAGCCCTCGTAGCCGATCAGGTCGATGCCGATGTTGTTGCAGTTGTAGACGTGATTCCGGCTTACCACGAAATTCGTCACATTGCCATTTAGCACCACGGATTCGCTTTGGCCGGTGCGGAGGTCATGGACCTCGTTGTTGTCCAGCACCAGGCCATCGATGGGCGTGGTGGATGTGCCGTAGACGCAGATCCCGAAGCCGTTCCCGTTCTTGGTGGTATTGCTCTGCCAGATGTCGTGGACCTTGCAGTCCAGCACTTTCAAGCCGCTCCCGCTGCCCTCGATCTGGATGCCCGCTGGCAACTGCGCTGCAACCGTGGTCTTGAAGTTCCGCACCTCCAGCCCGCGCAGGTGGACGTGATTGCAATTCACCACCGCCACCAAGCCTGCCCTGTCGCCGGCAGGGACGCTGAGTGTGGCACCATCAATTATAGCGACTTCGCTTTGATACGCTTGAATGACGATGGGTGCCGCCGCCGTGCCGCTCTTGTCGGAAAGCATCAGCCGCTCGGGATAGACTCCGGCATGCAGATACAGAGTGTCGCCGGCAGCGAGCAGCGGCGCCGCGTGCGAAAAGGTTTTCCATGGCTGTGCAAAGCTGCCCGGCCCTGCGTCGCTTCCGGTGGGGCTCAGGTGGTAGTCCGCCGCCGCAAGAGGAAGGGCGGATAGGAAGATCATCGGCGAGACCCGGAACATCATGCTCCGATCACTGTACACCAATCGCGGGGAAGCGATCCTCTTTTCCCGAACTCCAAATTTTGTGTCAGGAATTCCAAGTGGCGTATGCCTTGTGCCGATAATATTTCGGCCGGGAGTCGAGGCGGAGATGCAGCCAAGAGACACCCATGCCGGCTGTGCTCAGCCAGAGCGGTGAACTTGAGATGCGCTGCTTCATGCTCCTCCCCACGGTGTGCCAAAAGGCATCGACTTGGGCAGACGGGGCCTCTCGCAGGAACCTTCCCAAGTGAGTGTAGCAGCCCACGTCGGCGGCAACAGGCGCTGGAACCACCAGCATGGCGTCTCCACCGAGATTCGGGAAATCGATCACGCTGGCACCGGTTCGGGCCGCGAAGTGCCCGGCGAATGGCTCGGGATCGGGCCGGAGGAATTCCAACGAAGCGCCTTCGACCACCACAAACTCGAAAGGCTGGCCTATTGTGGAAGAGGTGACCGGCGGCACCTCCCAGAAATAGGAATTGTAGCCTGCTTCTTGAAGCGAGCGCGTGAAGAACCCTCGGAAGTCCACATCACTCTCTAACAAGCCGATCACCTCGCCGAACGTCAGCGGAGCTTCCGCCATCAACTGGACCTTGATCGTCCGATGGTCCAACTGCCGGGCCTCGCTTTTCCAAGGATATCCATCAGGCATGGCACGTAGAGGGCGTCAATCGATCCGGTAATCCGTTCCCGGCTGCGGGATGATCGTCTCGGTCTTCGGCAGCTTTTCGCGGAGCTGATCGACGAACCAATTGCTCGCCTTGGGATCGCCGTGGACGAGGAAAGCCTTCTTCGGACGGACCTTGAGAATGAACTCAAGCAGCGACTCGCGCGTGGCGTGGCCGCTGAAGTCGAAGATTTCCATCTCGCACTTGCGGGCGACCGGCCCGTAGCGCGAATCAAGCACCACCTTGTCTCCGGTCTGCCCGGCGCGGAGATGCCCTGCGGGGGAATCGGGATCGGCGTAGCCGACGAAATGAAGGCCGTTCTTCGGGTTCTCCAAGAAGCCGGCGCGGGCGAATTGGTTCGAGACCGTGTTTTCGCTCATCATGCCGCTGGAGAGGCAATAGATGGCGCCGGGATTCAGCGGGATCGGGCCTGCTTTCTTGCGGTTCCCGGCTTGGAGATCCATGTCCTCCAGGATGCGGAAGCTGTCGTCGCTGCGGCGAGTACGGCCCTTGGCATACTTGTCGTAGATCACCGTCATCTTGGTGCTGAGGCCGCCGATGAAGATGGGTGTCTTCTTCGGAATCAGGCCGGCCTTCTTGAAGCGATGGAGCATGGTCAGCACCTCCTGGGTCTTGCCCATGGCGAAAACCGGGATCAGCACGCTACCACGGCGGTGGAGGGTGCGGGCGATCGCATCGGCGAAGCGCAGCTCCTCGTTCTCCCGGGTGTAGTCCGCCGGTCGCACACTGTCGCCGCGGGTGGTCTCGATGATCAGGGCATCGACATGATCTTCGGGAAAACGTGCGCCCTTGATCAGGGTGGAGTCCTCGAAATTCACGTCGCCGGTGTACATCACGCGATGGCCATTCGCCTGCAGGGTGATGCCGGTGGAGCCGAGCACGTGGCCGGCGTCATGAAAGGTGCCGATCAGGCTGCCATCGGGATCGAGTTCGAAGGGCCGCTCCAAGGGGCGGGTTTCGAAGACGCGCTCGAGTTCATCGATGCCGCGGTGGGTGAAGAGCGGATACTCGACGATGCCGAGCTCGGTGCGCTTCGCCTGCATCACGTTCACCGAGTTATGCAGCATCGCGGTCGAAAGCTCGGCGGCGGCTTGGGAAAAGAACGCCTTGGCCTGCGGCTGGCGATTGAGCAGCACCGGCAGCGAGCCGATGTGATCGAGGTGGGCGTGAGTCACCACCACGGAGTCGATCGAGCCGTCTTCGAGCAGATCGTAGCGTGGCACTCCTTCAAGGCCGTCGTGCTTGGGATGGAGTCCGGCATCGAGGACCACACGAGCCTTTCCGGTGTCGAGCAGATAGGAATTCGCGCCGATTTCGGCGTTGCGGCAAAGGCTGCGAAAAAGCATGAAGGAAAACGGAAGCCCCGGAACCATGGGGGGCGTCCGGGAAAAGTCGATGGCTGATTTTCAGCGGGATGCGGCAGGAATTGGACCGCAACGAGCGCGAAGAGACAATCTGTAGGGGAATCCCGCCGGTTTTTGTCATCCTCGCAGAGCACTCAGACTCCTGCCGCGGCAGCCACAGGCAAAACCTCCACACCGAGCAGGCAGACGTCGTCGTCGAAATGGTGGCTATCGGAATACTGGAGGACGCGGTTGAGGACCAGATCGAGCATCTGCTCCAGCGTCTCGCCATTGGAGCTGGCGGCGGTTTCCATCAGGCGCTTTTCGAGGAAGGGTTCGCCGTCCGGATTTTCGGCTTCGAGGATGCCATCGGTGAAGAGCAGCAGGCGCCTCACGCCCTCGAGCGGGATTTCGCCCGAGGGGTAGTCGGCCTTGGCAATGAGACCGAGGCCGGGGCCCTTTTGCTTTTTCCCGGAGGCGAGTTGCTGGACTCCGGCGGGGCCGGTGGCGATGCCGCCGGGATGCCCGGCACTGGCGTAGCGCAGCGTGCCCTCGCCGAGATCGATGACCGCATAGAAAGCGGTGGCGAACATGGTCGCTCCCGCACGGTCGAGAATGGCGTGCAGGCCATTGTTCAGGCCGCGGAGGAAGGCGGACGGGTCGCTGGCACTGCGGCGCTGCTTTTCCAAAAGACCGCGTAGCATCGCGACGATCAGCGCGGAGCGGACGCCGTGGCCCATCACGTCACAGATCAGCATGCCGACCGAGTCGTCGGAAATGCGCAGCACCTCGAAGAAATCACCCGCCAGGCCGGAGATCGGCAGGTAGCGCGCGCCGAAACGAAGTGCCGCGCGCTCGGTCGAGACTTCTGGAAAGGACGAGCCGGCAAGGGCGTGCTGGATCTCCCGGGCGAGCTGGAGTTCCTCCTCGTAGGCTTGGTTGCGGATCTGGAGTTCAGCGGCCAGGTCGGTGGCGGCCTGCTTGGCGGTGACGAGTTCGGTGACGTCGCTGGAGACGCCGAAAGTGCCCTTCACATGGCCGCTACGATCGAACCACGGGAACTTCGAGGTCAGCACCCAGGTCACCTTCCCGTCCTCGCGCTCCTCGCGCTCGACCTTTTCGGTGACCGCTTGGCCGCTCGTCATGATCTGCTTTTCATCCGCCTCCGCCTCCTGCCAGTGGGCCGAAGCGAAGAAATCCCGGTCGTGCTTTCCGATCACCGACTCGGGGCTCGGCTGGCCGTTCCACTCGGCCATTTGGCCATTCACCAGCACGAAGCGGGAATCGAGGTCCTTGAAATAGATCTGCAGTGGCACGCGATCAATCAGCGAGCGCAGGATGTGGCGCTCGTCCTCGATCTGCCCTTCCGCCTGCTTGCGCAGGGAAATATCGATCATCGAGCCGGCGATCCGCACGGCCTCGCCGTTGCGGCCGCGGACCACGGTGCCGCGGATGCGCAGCCAGCGCCAGTGGCCGCCGCCGGTCTGGAGCCGGCAATCGATGGCGAAAAGCTCCGGGCCGGCGGGGTTGAGGACATTCGCCAGCGCGCGGGTGAAGCGGTCGCGGTCGTCCGGATGGATTTCCCCGTGGGGCGGCAGGAAGATATTCGGCGCGGCGATTTCGCTGCACTCGAGGAATTCCAGGATGCGGCGCGAGTAGTGGACGTCCGGCTTGCCGACCCACCAGTCCCAGATTCCTTCATTGGAGGCCTTCAGGGCGAGGCTCAGGCGCTCAGTATCCTCGGGGGTGAATCCGCTGCTTTCCGGCGAGGTCATTGACCTTCAAGACAAGCATCCCTCTCCGGCGGCGGCAACCTGTTTTCCCGCCCGCTTGCTTTCCACGCCGCCTCTTTCATGGTCGGGGCATGAAAGCTGCCGCCTTGTTTTCCCTGCTTGCTGCCGCCCCGCTGGTCGCCGCCGAAAAAGCACCCGAGGTGGAGGTTCCGCCGTGTTGCGCGTCAAACAGCCGCACCGCAGCGATGGAAAATGACCTTTTCACCGATCCCGCCAAGTGGACCTTCGGCGATGCCAAGGCGTGGAAATGGAGCGGGGAGGGGAAGGACCGCGTGCTCCAGCTCATCTCGCAAAGCACGGTGAAGCCCAAGTACCGCAGCCCCTTCAATCTGGCGTGGTTCGAGGGGAAGGAGTGGAAGGACTTCACCCTGACCGCGGAGCTGCGGCTGACGAAGTTCGACGAGGGGAACAATGACCTGTGTATCGCTTTCGGCCGCGCCGCCGAGAACCGCTTCTACTACGCCCACCTCGGCGAAAAGGCGGATGAACCGCACCACCAGATCCACATCGTGGACGAGGCCGACCGCAAGCCGATCACGACCTTCCGCACCGCTGGCACACCGTGGAAGGAAGGCACCTGGCACCAGGTGAAGATCGTCCGCAACACCGCCACCGGCGATATCGGCGTGTGGTTCGATGACATGGAGAAGCCGGTCCTAACCGCGAAGGACAAGACCCTCGACTGGGGAAAGATCGGGCTCGGCTCCTTCGATGACCTCGGGGAGTTCCGCCATGTGAAGGTGAAGGGTACTTCCCGGTGATTGGGCCACGGTTCGGTCCAACCGGGGCAGGGAGGGCTGAGCCGCTCATTATGCACTCTTCCGTATTTCCTTGAGCTTTAATTTCGGAGGTCCTTAGATATCTCGCCCTCCCCGCCCGATCACCTTTTCCGCCTTCGTGGCGTATCTGAGGCGGTCCCGGACGTGCATTGATCATCTCCTGTGCCGTCCGTCCAAATGGGACGGAGGCGAAGGTTTGTTTCCCCTCCGATGAAAGCCTCTCTTTTCCTCCTCGCCCTCATTACATCCGCCCACGCCGGTCTTTCCGATCCGAAAGGCGTCTGGCAGCTCGATGTCGGACTTGGCGGCACGCTTCCCTCCTACACGGCGCTGGATGCCTCCTCGCTGACTTACCCGGCGGACTACAGTTTCGCCACCGACGGCACCTACCAGTTCCTGCAGACCCAGGCGTTCAACTCGCCGGCAAAGCGTCTCACGGTTACCAATCCCACCGGTCCGAATGGCGGTCCGGGCGCGACCCGCACCAACCAGTGGACCGTGGTGATGGACGTGAAGTTCGATGCCTTCCAGCCCTACGCCGGCATCCTCCAGTTCAATCCGGCCAATAACACCGACGTCTCGATCTACCTGTTCTCCGCGAACAATCTCACTGCCACCCTCAACGCGGGCCTGAGCTCCACCGGAGCCATCGCGGTGAATACCTGGTACCGCCTCGCGATTACCTGCGGCAACAATGGCACAGGTGGCCCCACCGCCATGAAGTTCTACCTCAATGGCGTCCCGAATGGCACGCCGCGGACGAGCACCTTCGATGGCGGGCTTTCGCTCCAGTCCACCTTCCATCTCTTCTCGGACGATGGGAATGGCGGCGATCTGAAGCCGGCCAAGCTCAGCTCCTTCGGCCTGTGGGGCGAGGAACTCAGCGCCGCCGATATCGCCAGCCTCGGCGGCCCGCAGGCCGGCGGACTTCCATCCCCGCCGCTGCCGAGCACGATCGCAGCGGGATCGCCCTATGCCCATGGGGCGAACATCGGCTGGATCCACGCCAAGCCTGCTACCAACGGCGTGGTGATCGGCGAGTATGCCTGCTCCGGCTACGCCCACAGCGCGAATTGCGGGTGGATCAACTTCGGCGACGGGACGCCCACCAATGGCTTCCGCTATGCGAACACCGATGGCAGCGACAGCGGCGTGAATCACGATGGCGCGGGCAATCTCTCCGGCCTCGCGTGGGGAGCCAATATCGGCTGGATCAACTTCGGCACGGGATCGAACGGAGCGCCTCGCCCGCTTTCAGACCCGGATCGCCCGCGCTTCGACCTCATCACCGGCCAGTTCAGTGGATACGCCCATGGGGCCAATGTCGGCTGGATCAACCTGAGCACGCTGCAAGCCGCTTCCATCTACAGCGTGGATGACGATGGCGACGGAATCGCCGATCTATGGGAGCGCGAGAACTTCGCCAATCTCACCACGGCAACCGCATCGACCGATACGGATCACGATGGCGTTTCCGACAAGGACGAATACCTCGCCGACAGCGATCCGAACGACCCTAACAGCCGCCTGCGGATCATTGATCACCTCGTCCAGTTCTTCCCTAACGAAGGCTACAATAGTTGGGACGTTTCCTTCACCAGTTCGCCACGCCGGCTCTACCGCATCGAGACTTCCACGGACCTCGGGGCTACTCCGTGGCAGGACGCCAGCGGACTGTTTCCGGGGTCTTCCGGCACCTCGACCAGCCACGGGATTTCCGCCCAGCCATCGCCCAGGAATTTCCTCCGGGTGTCGGTCGCCAAACCTCTTCAACCATGACCTCCCGGCTTCTCACTCTTGGCGCGTGCTTGATGCCGGTCGTCGTCTTCGCGCAAGGACCCTTGGCCCCTCCAGCTGGTGCGCCTGCTCCGACGATGAAGTCCCTGCAGGAGCTCTGGGACCGGATCGGCACGGTGGAATCCCAGCTCACCCAGCTAAAGGCGCAGAACCGGGTGCTTTCCGGCTTGCTGTCATCCTCGTCCGTCAATTTCGCGTGGATCGTCACTGCCGTCGACAGTTCGGTGAACGTGGGCGCGACCTCGCTCAGGTTCGGGAAGGATGGCGAACCCGCCATCGCCTACAACGACGCCACCAATTTCGATCTCCGCTTTGCTCGCTATAATGGCAGCACATGGACGACCACCCCGGTCGATGTGGCGGGCTCGGTCGGTAGCTACTGCTCGCTCGCCTTTGCACCGGATGGCCAGCCGGCCATCGCCTACTACGACTTCACCAATACCAATCTCAAGTATTCGAAGTTCAACGGCTCCACCTGGCAATCCGTCACCGTCGAGAATAGTGCCGGGGACGTCGGCCGGTATCCTTCGCTGGCCTTCGGTCCGGATGGGCAGCCTGCGATTTCATACTACGATCTTAGTAATTCCAATCTCAAGATTGCCCGTTTCACTTCCGGCTGGGTGGCGACGACGGTAGACAACAACGCGGCCGACGTCGGCTCTTATAGTTCGCTCGCTTTCGGTCCCGATGGCCAACCCGCGATCTCGTATTTCGATGGAACGAACTACGACCTCAAGTTCGCACGATTCAACGGAGCATCCTGGAGTATTGAGGCGATTGACGCCAGCAACGCGACCGGCCAATCCACCTCGCTCGCCTTCGGCCCCGACGGCCAGCCCGCCATCGCCCACTACTATGTGGCGGCGGAGGCCATCCGGATGGCACGCTACAATGGCAGCACTTGGACGGTCACAGGGATTGGCAGCACCGGAAACACCAGCGGCAGCACCTCCCTTGCCTTCGGCCCCGATGGCCAGCCGGCGGTCGCGTATTCGGTGACACCTTTGATTCATCTAGATTTCGCCCGCTACGACGGAAGCACTTGGAAGATCTCAAGCGTGAACAGCCCGAGCCAAGGCGGCACGAACCCCTCGCTCGCGTTCGGTCCTGACGGCCAGCCAGCCATCTCCTACTCTAACAACTCCTCCCTGATCTTCGTTCGCAAGGGCGTCTTCCAGCCCGCACCGTAAACCCGCTTCATCTCCTCTCCCATGAAACGACTGATCCTCCTGTTGCTGGCCGCTGTTCCGGCCTTCGCCCAAGGTCCGCTGATCCCGCCGGTGGGTCCGCCTGTGCCTTCGATGAAGACGCTCGATCAAATCGAAGCGCGTACGCCGATCGAATCGTTGCCCATTACCATCAGTGCTCCAGGGAGCTACTACTTCACGAAGAACCTCCAGCATACTGGAGCAGGCCATGCCATCACGATCACCTCTAACAACGTCACGCTTGATCTCGGTGGCTTCACCTTGAGCTCCACCGCTGCTGTCAGCGGCAGGGGCATTGTCGTCAACGGCGGTCTCAACAACATCACGATCAGGAACGGCAACATCACCGGGACCACCACGGTCTCCATCTCCGGCGCCCCTCCCAGTCAGACGTGGACAGCGACCCCCGGTGGGTTTGAGACCGGGCTGTATGCCGATGCCGCCTCCGGTATCCCGTTTGGCGCCTTCCGGAACATGACGGTGGAAAACCTCCAGGTAAGCGGCTGCCGCACCTGGGGAATTGTCGCCTACTATGCGACAGTCACCAACTCGTCGGTCGCGTCAAATGGCAGCGAGGGACTCATCGTCTCGGAAGGCACCGTCAACAATTGCATCGCCAAATACAACGGCAGCTCTGGAATATCCGGGGCCACCGTCTATGGCTCCAGCGCCCAGCACAATGGAGGCAGAGGGATCTTCGGCACTACCGTCACCAGTTCGGCATCCATGTTCAATGCCCAGGACGGGATCCTTGCTTCCTCGGGAAGCGTCACTGCTTGCACAGCTCTATACAACCACGCCTCGACGGGGACCTATTACGATCTCAATGCCACCGACGCCGTGATCGCCTCCACGAAGTACGGGACAGGCAATGTGACCGGCAGTTCCATCGATGGCGAGCGGCGCACGGCGATCGACTCGCTGCCCGTTACCATCAGCACTCCCGGAAGCTACTACTTCACCAAGAACCTCGAGTCCACCGGTGGAGGGCATGCCATCACCATCACCTCTAACAACGTCACGCTCGACCTCGGCGGCTTCACCCTGAGTTCCACCGCTGCAGTGACCGCCAGGGGTATCGTTGTGAACGGTGGTCTCACCAACATCACGATCAAGAATGGCAACATCACCGGGACCACCACCGTCTCCGTCTCCGGTGCCCCTCCCAGTCAGACCTGGACAGCGACCCCTGGCGGGTTCGAGACCGGACTGTATGCCGACGCCAGCTCTGGCTATCCGTATGGCGCCTTCCGGAACATGACCGTGGAAAACCTCCAGGTCAGCGGCTGTCGAACCTGGGGAATTGTCGCCTACTACGCGACCGTCACCAACTCGTCGGTCGCGTCGAATGGCAGCGAGGGACTCATCGTCTCGGAAGGCACCGTCACCAATTGCATCGCCAAATACAACGGGAGTTCCGGGATATCCGGGGCAACCGTCACCGGCTCCAGCGCCCAGCACAATGGAGGCAGAGGAATGTTCGGCAATACCATCACCAGTTCGGTAGCCATGTTCAATGGCCAGGACGGCATCCTTGCCTCTTCGGGAAGCGTCACCTCCAGCACCGCTTTATACAACCACACCTCCACCGGAACCTACTACGATCTCAACGCCACCGACGCCGTGGTCGCTCTCTCCAAATACGGTACGGGCCTCACCACCGGCAGCACGCTTACCGGAAACAAGACGCCCTGAGGCGGATACATCGCGAATCCAATAGCCCATGATCCCACAAACGATGCCGTCGAGACGGTCCCACTCTACGGCCCTCCTGCTGGGTATCACCGCTCTGGTATTTTCTTCAGCTGCCTTCGCCCAAGGCCCGCTCGCTCCGCCCGCGGGCCCGCCGGTGCCGAGCATGAAGACCCTCGATCAGATCGAGGCGCGTATCCCAATCAACGCCACCACGGCACCCGGCAATGCGAATGCGGTCCACGTCATTTCCACCCCCGGCTCCTACTATCTGACGGGTGATGTGCAGGGTGTCGCGTCGAAGGATGGTATCCTCATCGAGGCAAGCAATGTCACCCTCGATCTCAATGGCTACTCGCTCAAAGGATTGGGGAGTTCGTTGAATGGCATCGGCATTTCACGCAGCGGAGCGGCACTTACCGGCCTCACCATTCGGAATGGATTCATCACCGGCTTCGGCCAGCGCGGCATCTACACCGTCGGCACCGGTGCCATCCACGGGCTGACCATGGAGGACCTCACCATCGCCTGCGTCGGCACCGGCCTCCGGTCGGATGTGGCGGGCTCCACCATCGTGCGCCGGGTTCTCGTTCGCGGAGGGTCGGGCGGCATTCAGTGCGCCGGTGGAAACAGCTTGGATCAGATCGAGGACAGCATGGTGAGCGGCATCACCGGCGAGGCCATCGTCGGCGATGTGGTGGAACGTTGCCAAGTCGGCCAGGTGACCAACTCCGGCCTGGTCGTCATCAGCGGCAGCCGGATTTCCCACTGCCGCGTTGCATCCGTCAGCGGCACAGTCGGCCTCGTCGGGATCTACGGCGAAGAGGTGAACGATTGCGTGGTTTCCGATCTCACCCTCACGGCAGCAGGGCCGGTCGATGGCGTGACAGGGGATCTCGTCACTGCCACCCGCGTGCAGAACCTTATTTCCGCCGGCGGAAATGTCCGCGGCATAGCCCAGCGCAACGCACCCCAAGGCATCGTGAACGGCTGCTCGGTGGCCAGCCTCAAGACCACCGGGAGTGGCACGGTCACGGGCATCGATGCTGACTCGGTGACCGCCAGCCAGATCTCCCGCATTGGCTACGAAAGCTCCACCGGAGTAGTCACCGGAATCAACTTTGGCTCTCTGGTGAGCGACTGCTCGCTCCAGACGATCGGCCACGCCGGCGTCACCTCCTCGGTGAACGGCATTTATAATTCCGTCACGAACACCGGCACTGTCACCAAGGTGACGCTCCAGACATTCAAGGGCGCCGGTACCGTGGTGGGCATTCGCTCCGGAATCGTGGACCATGCCAACGTCACGGGATTCGTGCAGAATGGCAGCGGATTCACCGGCAACCAAGCCATTGCGGCCCAGAGCGTCTCGAACTGCACCGTCTCCAATCTGGTGGCGAACACCTCCATCGCCATCTACGCGATCTTCGCCGAGAATGTGACCGACACCCGCGTCGACCTGGTCTCAAACGACGGCGGAACAGCGAACGGCATCAACGGCACCAGCATCGTGAATTGCTCCGTCAGCAATCTCGATGGCATCGGCATCGGGGGCACCACCACTACCACCCGCATCAGCGGCTGTTCCGTGGCTAATGCCGGCGTCCTCGGCATCCAATTCGGCGGCTCGGGCGGCGTCCTGGACGACAATACGGTCACTGGATGCCCCACCGGCATCCAGACCCTCGCGGGTTCCGGCCGGGTCGTCGTCCGCGGCAACAGCGTCAGCACCTGCACGACCCGCTACAGCATGAGTGCCAACTCGGCGGTCGGCCCGATCGTCACTGCCACCGGAATCATCGCGAGCACCAATCCATTCGCGAATTTCTCCGATTGATCGCCCGGTCATTGCTACCTGCCCTCTCATGAAACTCCTCGCTTTCGCCATTGCTCTCGTTCCTTTTCCCCTGCTCGCCCAAGGCCCGCTCGAGCCACCCGCCGGGCCACCGGCAGCGAGCATGAAGACGCTGCAGGAACTTTCGGATCAGATCGCGCAGCTCGGCACGCAGCTTTCCACGGCTCAATCCGATCTCGTGAAAACCCGCGCCGCCTTGGGCCGGGTTCAGGCCGACCAGCAGCTTCTAACGGGCCTGCTCTCGACCTCGGCGGCAAGCCTGAGCCTGCCTTGGAACATCGGAATTGTGGAGAGCGCGAATTCTGTCGGCACTTTCCACTCCATGACCCTCAGCCCGGAGGGGCAGCCTGCCGTTGCCTACTACAAGCTCACCGGCACGGATTTGAAATACGCCATCTACGATGGCAGCTCCTGGCACATCGAAACCGCGAGCGGGTTTGGCGGCGTGGACACGTCCATCGCCTTCGGTCCCAATGGAGAACCTGCCATCTCAAGCTGGAACGTCATCCTCGGCGCCACCAGTGCGGTGCAGTACTCCACTCGCGACGCAGGAGTATGGACCACGGTGGAAGTTGACGTCGGCAATAACATCGGACGAAACACCTCACTTGCCTTCGGACCCGATGGCCAACCCGCCATCGCCTACTACGATCAGCCCAACGGCAACCTGAAATTCGCCCGTTACAACGGCGTCACCTGGACAATCGTCACCGTTGACAATAGCGCTGCGGACGTGGGGGGTGTGGACAACTCCCTTGTCTTCGGTCCCGATGGCCAGCCTGCCATCGCCTACTACGACGCGACCAATCAAGATCTCAAGTTCGCTCGCTACAATGGCAGCACCTGGACGCTGACCACGGTGGACAGCACCGGCTCGGTCGGCGTCGATCCTTCGTTGAAATTCGGCCCTGATGGCCAGCCCGCCATTGCGTATTTGGATCTTGGTAATCTCGATCTCAAGATCGCCCGCTACAACGGCACCACCTGGACCCCGGCGACGGTTGAAAGTGCGGGTGCAGTGGGCCGCTCCGCCTCGCTCGCCTTTGGCCCCGACGGCCAGCCGGCCATCTCCCATCACGATCAGGGCACTCAGGACCTCCGCTTCACCCGCTACAATGGCAGCTCATGGACGGGCGGCACGGTTGATACTCCGGGCAATGTCGGCTCGTTCTGCGCCCTTTCCTTCGGCTTCGATGGCCAGCCGGTGATCTCCTACTACGATCAGACCAATGAGGATCTGAAGTTCGCCCGCAAAGGCGTCTTCAAGCCCGCGCCCTGACGATTCCAGTCAAGGGACAGGCAAAGTCCTCGCCGCCGGATTGAAGGATGGGTGGCGGTTCACGGATGCGGCCTCGGCTTGGGCAGCAGCTTGGTCGTCAGCTCGCCGAAGTAGGTCTTGTCCTCGATGTCGGTGTGGACGGTGCCGCCGGGGCCGAAGTACTTCCACTCGTGGCAGCCGTAGCAGATCTGGAGCACGCGGCGCTTGCCGCCCTTGCTCCACACCAGCGCATAGTCTGGATGGAAGCCGGCGCAGGTGGTCTTGGTCGCCAGTGCCTCGTGGGAAGCGGAGCGCTTGTAGATGTCCAGGACCTTTTCCGCGGTGCCGGCGGGCAGGGAGAGGGGCTCGGCCTTGAACTTGAAGCCCTCGAACTCGACCCAGCCGCCCTTCTTCACCTGGCTGTCATAGCGCGCCTTGTCCGCGATAGGGTGGTTGAGGCCGCGGTAGATTTTGACGTTGTTGGCGGACTGGTTGATGTCCACCTCGGCACCCCACTGGGCGTGCATCTCGGTCTCGCGCATCGGGATCCCGCCTTTCCAACAGGAGGTGGTGGTGCAGGAGGCGAAAACAAAAGCGGCGAGCGCGGCGAGGGCTTTCATGGGCGAGAGGCTAGCAGTCGAAAACGCGGTGTCACGAGGGCTTTCGGGAAAGCGGAAGCTCGTCGAGGCGGCTCTGGATTTCTTCAAGCCGGGCAATCGCAGAGGGGTGGACGTTGGCCAGCTCGAACCAGCCGGAATCGAATCCGTTGGGCCTTATTTGCCGTAACCTTCCGAGACTTCCGGAAAGGTAAATGGAAATACCCCCGATCAAACCAGCGCCTCCTCCCGGGAAGCGACCGGGAGAGATCCTGTTTAAGACAATACCGCCGCCTAATACCAACGCCAGAACCGTCAGCCTCTCAACCCAATCCCGCCGGTTCTCGTCTCGTTTGGCTTGGTCGGACCGGAACATGTGAAAGCGCCCGCGCTTGCTCACGCCCCGGACAAGCCAGATCAGCGCGACGGTTACGGCCGCGATGGCCACGAATGTGGAAGGCTCGGGTGGATCGGAAGATCCCTCCAATGACATGAAGGCCCAGATGAGAAAGCCGATTAATGCGACGGATGGCAGATGTCGTATCCAAGCGGGACACCAAGAAATCTCCAAGGAGTCCCGTTCCCCGGGTTCGCCAGGTGGCATGCCCGAGAGACAGACATCCGGCAGGCTCGCCCCGTCGCGGACTTGAAGAACCCCTTCCGAGACATACCACAGCGCTCCTTCCCGGGGCTCCGCCTTCGCCAAGCCGGGCGCCTGCGGTGCCGCGTAGGGATTTTCCTCCGCACTCACCGCCGTCTCCCCCGGAACCGGTTCCGCGGATCGTCCTCCGGCGTTTCCTTGTCGCGGTAGCGGAGGATGCCTTGCTGGCGCAGGTTGCGGATGAAGACCTTGGCATCGTCCGAGACGTCATGGTCGTAGGCGAGCGTGCCTAACAGGCCGTTGCCCTGCTCGGCGCGGTCGATCGCGTTGCCAGCCTTGTCGGCGGCGCGGGAGATCGAGGCCACGGCCTTCGGCACTTCCTCCAGCGCGGGCTTCAGCTCCTCGATGCGCTTGTCGGCATTGGCGAAGGTTCCCTGGGCGCTGTTAGACGCCTTTTCGAAGGCGGCGATTGCGTCGCGAGCTTCAGCGACGGTCGGCGTCAGCTCGGCAGAGGCTTTCTCGAAGTTCGTCAGGGTGCTGCTGAGACTCTTGAGATTCTCTTCGGACAAGAGGGAGCCATTGACCTTGTCCATGGTCGTGGTCAGCCGGTGGGCCACCGAGCGGATGTCATCGACCGCGGCGTCCACCTTCTTGAAGGTCGCGCCGGCATCTTCCATCAGCTTGCGCGCGTCGCGGCTGATCGATTCGGCATTGTTCTGAATGGCGTCCAGTCCCGACGCTCCACCGCCGCGAACGACCGCACCGGGCTCGAGAAAGCGGCCGGTGGACTCCGACTTCGGCGGCGGGGTGATGACGATCATCTTGTCACCGAGCAGGGTGGCGGAGGCGATCTGGATCATCGAGTTCTCCGGGATGTGGATCGGCTCGTTGATGCTCATGACCACCTGCACCTTCACTTCCGAATTCAGCTCGGGATGATCGTCCACCTTGCCGATGCGGGCACCGCCCATGCGGATCTCGGAGCCCTTGATCAGACCGGACGCATCGTCAAAGACGACCAGGATCTGGTATTTCCCGTGGAGCTTGTCGCCGAATCGCCCGAACTGGACGATCAATGCCCCGAGCAGGGCGAGACCGATGAACACGAACAGCCCCACCCAGAGCTCCGTCTTCTTGGAAGATTCTCCCATGCGTGGCGGAAGCTTCCACGGGCGGGCCTAGGCGCGCAAGGGCGATCCTGACCACGGCTCGCCGGAATCGCCATCGATGAATGGCCGCAGGATCGGGTCCTCGGTGGCCTTCAGCTCCTCGGGGCTGCCCACCCAATGAACGCGGCCCTCCTGGAGAAACATGACCCGGTCGGCGATGTGGAAGACGCTGCGCATCTCGTGGGTGACGACCACATTGGTCATTCCGTGGCAGGTCTGGAGGTCCTTGATCAGGTGATCGATCGAGTCCGCGGTGATCGGGTCGAGTCCGGCGTGGGGCTCATCGTAGAGCACGCAGGCGGGCCTGCCGACCACGGCGCGGGCGAGGGCGACCCGCTTGCGCATGCCTCCGGAGAGCTCGGAAGGCATTTTCTTCTCCTGCCCCGGGAGGCGGACGATTTCCAGCGCCTCCGATACCCGTTCGCGGATCTCGCTCTTCTTCGCGTGAGCTTCCTGCAGGGAAAAGGCGACGTTTTCCCCGACGGTCATCGAGTCGAAGAGGGCGCCGCCCTGGAACATGATGCCGACCTTCCGGCGGTAGGGGGCGAGTTGGCGCTCATTGAGGTTGGAAATATCCTCGCCATCGATCTCCACGGTGCCTTTCCAAGGGCACAGCAGGCCGGGCAGGTGCTTGAGCAGCACCGACTTGCCGCCGCCCGAGCCGCCGAGGATCACCAGCGTCTCGCCGCGGAAGATGTCGAGATCCACGCCGCGCAGCACATGCTGGGAGCCGAACTTTTGTTCGAGCGCGCGGACGCGGATGAAGGGCTCGGCCACGGGAGGAGAGTCGGCAGCGTGGCTGCTGCTGGCAAGCCTGGGTGCGGGACGCGTCAGGGGATGCGAAATGCATCTCTGTTTTACTAATGGAACAACTACCCTGTGAAAAAATAGAGGATAGACGTCTCCGCTAATAAAACGGTTTAGTAAAGGGGCTCAGAATTATTTTCAAAGCCGTCGTCCCTACCGAAATTGTGTCAGCACCCCTGTCCCTTGATTGTGGGACAGGACGGCGCGATAAGCTATGTTTCATCCAAAAAATGGAGCCGAATTAGTCATTTTTGGCTCTTTTCCCCGATTTTGGCCTTTTTGGGTGAACGAAAAAAGATGCAAGCCTGCCGCAAAAGTATGCGACTAGTGAGGTCGATTCTCGCGGAGGCCCCTCTCCGCCACGCCACCCAAGAGGCGTTGGATCGCAACCCAAGAACCCAGTGAACAATATAACTATTACGTATCATCGCGGCGTCGCATTGGCCCTCATGTCGACCGCCTTGAGCCTCCCCGTTGTCGAAGCCGCTCTCGTCGGTCAATGGCGGGGAACGGATTACGTGGACGGCCAGAATTGGACCTCCACCCCCGCCACGGGAAGCAAAGTCGCGACTCTCAGCGGCTCCGGCACGCCCGTTGCAGTGACTTCCGGATATGCTCCGGGAACCAAGGCCGTCGACATGCCGGGGTCGCCGTACTTCGTCGTTTCGCAAGCCAACAACCCGATCAACGGGGCGACCGCGATGTCGCTGGTGGCGATTTTCAAGCCCAACGGGCTCGGTTCCAGCGGGGGCGGCTTCTACAACGGCAGCGGCCTGATCGGAAACGAGGTCGGAGGAGTCACGGAAGACTGGGGATTCACTTGGAACGGCAGCCGCGTGAGCGGCGCAGCTCCGGGAAACGGCGTCATGGAGCGGACGATCTTTTCCGATCCCGTGAGCGACAGTGAGCTGAAGGTGGCGATGTTCACCTGGAGCAATACCGGCGTGCAGCAGATCTACGTGAATGGCGTGCTCGTTAGCAGCCAGAACACCGGGGTCATGGCTCCGCGCATCTCCTCTTCCTTTGCCCTCGGAGCCAGCACCAGCGGGGGGAGCAATCCCTTCAACGGCCAGATCGCCGAGCTGCGGATGTACAATTCGGACGAGTCCGCCAATGCCGCGACCATCGCCAGCGACCTGAGGAATACCTACGCCACCGACGTGATGCTGGAGAGCGCTGCGCTCAACCCGGCGGGCGGTCGCTTCGTGCTGGTGGACACCACCGCCGGCCAGATCAATGCAGCGGGCACCTTCACCTTCCTGCTGGACGGAAATCCGACCCCCGTGACGGTATCGAAATCGGGCGCCCGCACGACTGTCACTTTCGCCGCCACCATCGACGCCGCGACTTCCTACGCCTATGACCTGACCGTGCCGAAGGTCGGCGGAGGTTCGGCGAATTACTTTTCCGGTTTCACTTCGCATCGCTTGCCGGTGGCGCTTCCCGGCCTCGCCGGCAGCGTCGGCACCTGGGGCATTCGCGAGATCTCCACCGGAGACACCCCGCTGCCCCCGAATGTCGGCAACATCGTGGCTGCCGTGTCTTCCGTGCTGAACAATCCCGCCACCGTGGAAGGATCCGCCCCCGTCTTCAACCACGCGGACCCGGACACCAACGACCAAGGCGGCGTAGGCAACTTCAACAACGACTTCAACATCCTGACGAATGCCGCCGGAGAGCAGAACTTCGTCGTGGTGGGCAAGACGAAGGTCACCATCACCACTCCCGGCGAGCTTCGCACCTTCTCGATTCACAGCGATGATGGCTTCATCATGCGCGTGACCGGACCGGGCGGCGGTCGCTTCGTCCATGTCGGCGGCGACGCCCAGATCGATGACGGCGATTTCCAGTCACTCTACCGTGATGGTGGCACCGGCGACTCGAACTCGCGGGGCACCTTCCGCTTCGATGCGGCCGGCACCTACGACATCACCTACCTCGGTTGGGACGGGGGCGGCGGCGGCTACTATGAAGTCGCCTGGGCACCCGGCACCTATTTCGACGATCGAGACACGAACCTGTGGCGCCTGATCGGAAACGACACGGACCCATCCATCCCGCCCTTCCGCGAACGGTGGGCGATCAATCCTCCGGGACCGCTCGCAGGAAACGGCACCTTCGGCGTGCGGACTTTCCTTAACGCCGCGGGGGTTACCGGTATTGGCAACATGAGCACGTTCCTCGATACGACCACCCGGACCCCGGCGAACGATGCGGCGAACACCGTCGATGCCCAGGTGCCCTACCTGAACCATCGCGACCCGAACAATGGCGGGTTCAACCGGTTCATCGATGACAGGCCGTTCCCCGGCAACAACAACGGTGTGGACGAGAACAACGTGGCGACCGTAGCCAAGGGCCGGATTTCCATTCCGACCACTGGCACCTACACCTTCATCACGACCTCGGACGATGGCTTCGTCTTCCGCCTCAAGGGCACGAATGGAGCACCCGATCCCTCCTTCCGTCGCGTGACCTGTGGAGGTGGTGATCCGCGCTTCCAGATGTCGAATCCCAATGAGGTCTACTTCGATCAGGCCAACCAGGAGACCCGGTGCATCGTGGACCTCGCGGCTGGATCGTACGACATCGAATACCTCCAGGTGGAGAATGTCGGCGGCTTCTGCTATGAGCTCGGTGTTGCCGCCGGCGAGTGGCCTCACCAGACCACGCCTCCGGGTGGCTTCCAGCTCGTCGGCGTACCTGCTTCGACGGTGCTGTTCCCGGCGATTGCCGCTCCCGGCTGGACTGTGGAAAGCTCGATCCCAGGGCTGAACCAGTTCGCGAGTAACATCGCCGGAGCAGAGGCGAAGATCAGCTACACGCAGGGGCTGGCCACGAATGATCCCGTCTGGACCACGCTCGGACTGAATCCCGCCAATCGCACGACCACTTGGGCTTCGCTCGACTTCAACGATCCGCAAGACGGTTCGGCTGGAAGCTTCTCTCCGACGAATCCGTGGCCGCTCAACACGACGAATGCGGACAACGACTATGCGATCCGTGCCACCGGCAACATCATCATCACCCAGGCTGGCTACTACCACCTCGGCTTCCAAGGCGATGACGGCGGCTATATGTATATCTATGGCGTGGGTGGGAACACCGACCCGGCGATCGATTCGATCGTCTTCACCCACCACCCGCAGCAGGCGGCAATTGGAACCGCCCCCGGCAGCACCGTGAACAACGCCGTCCGCACCGACGTGGGCACCGGCAACAGCCGCACGATCGTCCGCGTCTTCCTGCAAGCCGGCCAATACCAGATCAAGACCCTCTTCTTCGAGGGCGGTGGCGGCTCGTGGTGGGAAGTCATCGGCAGCTCCGAGACGGCGGCTTACAATTACCCGCTGCTGACGACCACCGCTGGCAGCGCTCCGGTCAATGGCGGCCTCGCCCTGATCGAGCAGACGGTCATCCCGAACAGCCCGGGCTTCCAGATCAACCAGATCGTTCTGACCGGCCATCCGGTGACCTCGGTCTCGTTCAATATCGCGGGCCAGCCCGGCCAGACCTACACCGTCCAGGGTTCGACCAATCTGACCAGCTGGGTCGACCTCACCAACAGCCTGCCTGCCACCGGCAACAGCACGCCGTTCTCGGTGAATCTGTCCAGCTTCCCGGCGCTGAGCGGCCAGCAGAGGGTGTTCTTCCGTGCCACGGTGAACCCGTAAGCCTTCGCGCATTCAATCCCAGCCGCCGCCGGAGTTCTCCGGCGGCGGCTTTTTCGTCTGCACGAAGCTCTTGGCGGAGCGCCGGACTGCCCTACACTCCGCCTCCCATGTCCGTCCGCACGCGCTTCGCCCCATCGCCCACCGGCTACCTCCACGTCGGCGGCGCCCGTACTGCCTTGTTCAACTACCTCTTCGCCCGCAAGCACGGCGGCACCTTCGTCCTGCGCGTGGAAGACACCGATGAGGCACGCAATACCCAGCCTGCCCGCGATGCGATCTTTACCGGGATGCACTGGCTCGGCCTCGATTGGGATGAGGGCGAGGGCAAGGGCGGCGACTACGGTCCCTACAACCAGAGCGAGCGCACCGCGATCTACGACAAGTGGTTCGAAGTGCTGCGCGAGAAGGGCCGCGTCTACGAAGAGGAAGGCGCGTGGCGTTTCCGCTTCGAGCGCAAGCCCGTCACCATGAACGACCTCGTCTGCGGCGAAGTCACCATCGACTACCGCGATGAGTCGAACACACCGGACATGGTGATCCGGCGGTCCGATGGCTCGTACGTCTTCCACTTCGTCAACGTGGTGGACGACCTCGAAATGAAGATCACCCACGTGATTCGCGGCGAGGACCACCTCATGAACACGCCGAAGCACCTGCAGCTTTTCGAAGCGCTCGATGCTCCGGCTCCGCAGTACGCGCACATCCCACTCATTCTGAATCCAGACGGTTCAAAGATGTCGAAGAGCGACAAAGGCGCATCGATCGGTGATACCCCACCCGTTGGTGAAATTCCAGCGAGCCCGGGTTACGAGCGACAGGGTTTCCTCGCCTCGGCAGTGGTGAACTTCATCGCCCTGCTCGGCTGGTCGTCGAAGAGCGACGATGAAATCTTCACCATGGACGAGTTGATCGAGCGCTTCTCGCTCGAAGCGGTCAATCGTGCTCCGGCCCGCTTCGATCACGAGAAATGCGCGTGGGTGAACCAGCAACACCTGCTCAAGCTTTCCCCGGAATCATTCGCCGAAGCCGCCAGGCCCTTCGTTGCCGAAGCCGGCCTGCCCATCGACGACCGCTACCCCGCCGTCGCCGCCGTCGTGCGTGAGAAGGTCCGCCTGCTTTCTGAAGTCCCGGCAGCGATTGGCTTCCTGCTTGCCGATAGTTTCGACCTCGACCCCGAGGCCGTCGAAAAGGTCCGCGGCAATGCCGCCGCGAAGGATCTGCTCGCCGCCTTGGCAAACGACTTCGCCAAGCTTTCCGAGTGGTCCGCTGATGCAGCGAAGCACCAGATCGGCGAGACCGCCAAGGCCGCCGGCGCCAAGCCGGGCCAGCTCATGTTCCCGGTCCGCGTCGCCCTCAGCGGCAAGTCCGGCGGGCCGGATCTGGGGGATATCCTCGGCTTGTTAGGCCAAGAGAAGTGCGTGGCGCGGTTACGGGCGTTCGTGGCCTCTCTCTAAGTCTTCGTAGCGGAAGCGCTGCGCGCTTCCGGGTGGGGCGAGCTCTCTCTTGGAATCGTCACTCCGATTCGCAAGGTGTCTGCACCCCGCCGGAACGGCGCAGCCGTTCCGCTACCTCACAAACAGCGCCAGCCGCCGGTCCACGGACTTGTTCGGCGCGTCGTCGAGCGGGCGACTGTGAGGATTACGCAGGTCGGCCAGTTTCCGCCCGCCGCATTGGGACAGGCACGCCATCGCCAGCTCGTGCTCGCGGTCGAAGTAGGAAGTGATCGCCAGCAGACCACCCGGCTTCAGCCCATCGAGCGCATTGCGATACAGCACCTCCCACACCGCCGCGTCGTGCCAGTAGTTCTGGTGGCGGATGAAGGTGAAATCGAAGGGCGGCAGCTGCTTCATCCGATCCGTCCGCGAGGCATCCCCCGCGCGGAAATCGAGCTGCCACCCCGGCGGCGCATTCGGGATCCAGCGCGACCTCGCCTCGGCGATTTCCGGCGGCCGCAAATCGATCCCCAGATAGAATAACTCCGTCGCCTGGGGGGCGACCGCGCCCAACAAGACCCCGGTCTCATCCGCCCGCCCGCAGGCCAGATTCAGCACCGCCACTTTCTCCGGAGCCTGCCATTCCGCCGCCCGCAGGCCCAGCGCCAGCAAGTCCCCGAGACGACGGACATCCGCCGCAATCCCCGGGAAGCTGAATGGCACGGCAGGCGTCACGCGCGGGGAGAAATGCGTTCTCCTCCGGATCCCGGCAAGGCTTTCCCGTTCTGAGTCTTATCCTCCAAAATGAGGGGTCCCCAGCGGCAACACCTCCGGGAATTCCAGTTTGTCTTTGTCACAAATCGCCGTTACAACCATCCCTTTCCGCCCCGAAACCTGCGCCACATGGTCCCCAGTACCTCGCCCGTCCATCCCGTCGATCCGGCTCTACAAGAATCGATCGCCCGCATTTCCAACCAGTTCGCGATTGAGGGCGAGTTCATCGAAGGCGAGGAAATCGAGAGCGGTCATATCAATTCGACCTACCGGGCTACCTTCGAGACCTCGTCCGGAGCCCGGCACCGCTACATCCTCCAGAGGATCAATGAGAAGGTCTTCAAGGACCCGGTGGCGGTGATGCGGAACGTGGAATGTGTGACCCGTCACATCAACTGGAAGGTGCTGCGGGTGAAAAAGGACCTCGGCGGCCAGACGCTCAGCCTCTATCCCGGCCGCGGCGGCCGGTCATGGGTGGTGGGACCGAATGGCGGGATCTGGCGTTGCTACAATTCCATCGAAGGCTGCGTCACCTACGACATCATCGAAAACACCCGCCAGGCTTTCCAGGCGGCGCGCGCCTTCGGCTCGTTCCAAGATCTGGTGAGCGATCTGCCGGCGAGTGAGATCGAGGAGACCATCCCGGATTTCCACCACACAAGGAAGCGCTTCGAGCGGTTGATGCGGGTGGCGGATGCCGACCCACATGGTCGCGCCGGATCGGTGGGAGCCGAGCTGGAATTCGTGCGGCAGCGGGAAAAGGACGTGGGCGTGATCATCGACCTGCTCGCCACGCATTCCATTCCGACGCGCATCACTCACAACGACACCAAGATCAACAACGTGATGATTGATGCCGACACGGATGAGGCGGTCTGCGTGATCGACCTTGATACCGTGATGCCCGGCGCCTCGCTCTACGATTTCGGCGACCTCGTCCGCACCGCCACCAGCCCGGCAGCGGAAGACGAGCGGGATCTCTCCAAGGTGGTGATGCAGATGCCGATGTTCGAGGCGCTGGTGGATGGCTACCTCGATGCGGCCGACGATTTCCTCAACGACGCCGAGATCGAGCACCTCGCCTTCAGCGGCAAGCTGATCACCTTCGAAACCGGCATGCGTTTCCTGACCGACTTTCTTGAGGGCGACGGCTACTTCAAGATTCACCGCGAAGGCCACAACCTCGATCGCTGTCGCACCCAGTTCAAGCTGGTGGCGGAGATCGAGCGCCAGCAGGAGACGATGGAGAAATTCGTGCGGAAGGTGCGGCGCGGGAAGCGCTGAGCGGCTAGTGCGCGGTCGAGGTGAACTTCAGGCCAATGATCGCGACCACCAGCAAGCCGAGGAACAAGGCCCGGGCCGGAGTCATGGTTTCGCCGTGGAGAAAGACCGCCGCGATGGCGGCTCCCGCGGCGCCGATGCCGACCCACACCGCATAGGCGGTCCCGACCGGCAGGTTCTTCACCGCAAGTGAGAGAAGCACGAGGCTGGCAACGAGCGCACTGCCGACAAAGACAGAGGGCCAAAGGCGGGTGAAGCCTTCAGTGGATTTCAGGCCGAGGGCCCAGCAAATCTCCAGCAAGCCGGCGAGAACGAGTAGGATCCAGGAATTCATGTGCACTTGAAGCAGGGTTCAGGTGCGTCGTCTTTTCCTTCAACCGGGTACGGCGCGTCTCGTCCGGGCGGCGGGACCAAAGCCCCGGGGCGGGCTTTGGTCAAGTGGAGAAGAGCTAGCGTTTGACGGAGAACGGTGGGGGAGATGATCCTGCGCGCGTGAAGATCACGCTGTGTTATCGCGATGAGCCCTTGGGTGAGGCTTGGAGACATTGCTTCGAAGGGCTCAATGAGGTGGCCATCCTCGAAGGCGACATTTGCCAGCTTTCCTGCGATGCGGTGGTCAGTCCCGCCAATTCCTTCGGCTTCATGGACGGAGGGCTGGATCATTTGCTCTCGGAGCGCTTCGGATGGGATTTGCAGGATCGCGTGATGAAGGCGATCCAAAGTCGGCCGATGCGCGAACTGCTGATCGGCGAAGCGATTGTCGTAGCGACGGAAGATGTCCGGGTCCCTTGGCTCATCGCCGCCCCGACGATGCGGGTGCCCATGCGCATCCGGAACAGCATCCACGCGTATCTCGCCATGAAAGCGATCTTGATTGCTGCCAAGTCGCATCAAGAAGAGATTCCGATCACTCATGTCGCGGTTCCGGGACTGGGCACAGGCGTGGGGCATCTGGCTCCGCAAGTCGCAGCGGCTCAAATGGCCAAGGCCTATCGCGAGGTGATGCTCGATGAGCACAAGTATCCCGGCAGCTTCAATGAGGCTCAGCGCATGCATCTCGACCTGAACCGCAGCGCCATGCTGTACGACTGAGAGAGGTGGACGGCGCAAGATGCATCCGCCTCGTCGCAGGGTGCACCCGTTAGAGACGTGCCAGGGCGGGCATGCTGTAGGAAATCCTTGGAGGGAGCGGGATCGGCGCGGAATCACGTCGTGGCACAGGCTTCGCTAAAACGCGCGCCATCATGATCTCTCGCTTCACCGCACTACTATCGCTCTTCAAGCGCCGCCAACGCTCTCTGCCTCCCCGCCGTTTCCGCCGCGTGCGGATGTTCAATCTGTAGTCCTGCGTGTGAGCGTCATCACACACTCCAAATGCCGGGTGTGCGGGAAGAGATCGAAAGGCTGCACCTTCTGAAGCTCGAAGCCGCCTTGCTTGAGGATGGCGAGGTCGCGGACCTGGGTCGCGGGGTCGCAGGAGACATAGACGACCCGGGACGGCGCGAAGGCGATGAGCTGCTCGAGGAACTCCGGCGAGCAACCCTTCCGCGGCGGGTCGATGAGCACCGCGGTCTCGTTCGCGGGAAACTCGATGTCGGCGAAGATCGTCTCGGCCGAGGCAGCGAGGAAGCGGGCATTGGTGATACCATTTGACTCTGCATTGCGCCGCGCCCAATCGGCGGCGGCTTCGCTGACTTCCACGCCGGCGACTTGCTCGAAGTTTTTCGCCAAGGTCAGCGCAAACAGGCCGGAGCCGCAGTAGGCATCGACAAGGAAACGCGCGCCACCCGCCTTCGCCTCTTCCGCGGCATGGCCGGTGAAGGCGGGCAGGATGAAGGGATTGTTCTGGAAGAACTCACCGGCGAGGAAATCGAAGGACAACTCGCCGACATGCTCGGTCACCACCGCATTCGGATTCGTTTCCACGCGCCCCTCGGTCGCGCGCAGCAGCAGCGTGGCGCCTTTTTTGAATTGCTTGGCGCGCTGGCGGGCCGACTCGCGCTCGCGAGGGAGGGCGGCATTGATCTCCTCCATCGCGATCGGGCATTGCGGGACATCGATGATGCTGCGCCGGCCATTCGGCAGGAAGCCGATCGGCCCGATGACGCCATCCTTTGGGCGGTCAAAGTGCGGCGTGATCTTTGAGCGATAGTTCCAGATCTTCGGCGAAGGGATGCAGGGCAGCACCGGGAACTCGATGCCCGCCATATGCTGCAGCAGTTCGCCCACCTGGCGCGTCTTCCAATCGAGCTGCGCCTGATAGGAGAGATGCTGGTACTGGCAGCCGCCGCAGGTGCCGAAGAGTGGGCACTTCGGCTCGCCACGTTCGGGCGAGGCTTCGAGCACCTCGAGCAGGTCCGCGTTCGAGCAATTCTTGTCGTTGCGGAAGACGCGCGCCTTCACCAATTCGCCCGGCAGGCAGAAGGGGACGAAGACTACCCAGCCATCGATCCGGCCGATGCCCACGCCGAGGTTGCTGAGCGCGTCGATGCGCAGCTCGATCTCCTGATGGTAGGCGAACGGGTGGGGGTGGAACTTTTTCGGCGGACGCTGCACGGAGCGGGGTTACGGGGCAGAACGGAAATTGCCAAGTCGTCATCATCGCGGACTTGCGAAATCAGCCGGGGCTGCGATGGGAGAATATGGCCGAAACCTTCCACGCATGGGCTGCCGCCGACCGCGGAGCAAAACTCCAGCCGTTCGATTATTCGCCGGGCCCACTGGGTCCAGAGCAGGTGCAAATCCGCGTCGAGAGCTGCGGGCTGTGCCATTCGGACCTCTCGATGCTCGATAACGACTGGGGAAACTCCGTCTATCCGCTCGTCCTCGGCCATGAAGCGATCGGGATCGTTGAGGCGGCGGGAGATTTCGCGAAGGGCGTGAAGGTCGGCGACCGCGTCGGCCTAGGCTGGTTCGCGGGGTCATGCATGCATTGCCGCCCCTGTCTCTCCGGTCGTCATAACCTCTGCGCCACGGCCGAGCAGACGATCGTAGGCCGCCACGGCGGCTTCGCGGATCGCGTGCGCTGCCACTGGAGCTGGGCTCTGAAGTTGCCGGAGGGCATCGACCCGAAAAAGGCCGGGCCGCTGTTCTGCGGCGGCATCACCGCCTTCGGGCCGATCGCCGACTTCGGCGTGAAGCCGACCCATCGCGTCGGCGTGATTGGCATTGGGGGGCTGGGTCACCTCGCGCTGCAATTTCTTTCAAAGTGGGGCTGCCACGTGACGGCTTTCACTTCGAGTGACTCGAAGTCGGCGGAAGCCAAGGCGCTCGGCGCGAATGCAGTCCTGAACTCCCGCGATAGTGCAGCCATGAAATCAGCGGCGGGCAGCTTCGACTTCATCCTCTCCACGGTGAACGTGCCGCTCGATTGGAGTGCCTACATCAACCTGCTCGCTCCGGACGGCCGGCTGCATTTCGTCGGTGCCGTGCTGGAGCCCATCGAGGTGCAGGCCTTCTCGCTGATCGGCCAGCGCAAGCGCATCTCCGGCTCACCGCTCGGGGCACCCGCCACGGTCCTTGATATGCTCGATTTCTGCGCCCGCCACGGCATCGCCCCGCAAACGGAAACCTTCGCGATGGCGGATGTAAACGATGCGCTGGAACACCTCAAGGCGGGCAAGGCACGCTATCGCATCGTGCTGGAGAACTGAACGATCCCTACACGAAAAAGCCGCCATCTCACGCGGGATGCCGGCTTTCGTGTGAATAGGATTTGTTAGAAATCGAACTGGTCGATGTTCTCCTTCGTGAACGCGAATGGCGTGCCGAGCAGGATGTTGTCGCCTTCGATCTTCATCGCACCGAGCTTACCGGCCTTGAATTCGGTGGCCCCTGACTTGAGCTCGCCCTTCGCCAGCGCGGCCGCGGCTTGGATGGTGAGGTAACCGAGGTCTTCGACCTTCCAGAGGATCACCGCCTGGGTGACGCCTTCCTTCACATAGGCCTTGTTTTCGCTTGGCAGGCCGAGGCCGACGACTTTCACCGCGCCGGTCTTGCCGGCTTGCTTCACGGCTTCGGCCGCGCCGGGAACGCCCGGCGAGCAGACGGAGATGACCGCCTTGAGATTCGGATGCGCGCTGAGGAGGTTGGTGGTTTCCTGCTGGGCCTTGTCCTTGAGGTCGTCGCACGGCTTGATGTCGACGAGCTTCATGTTCGGATACTTCTCCGCCTGGCGTGCCTTGATCGCTGCGATCCAAGCGTTCTGGTTCGCAGCGGTGAGATTGGCGGTGATGATGGCGAACTCACCCTCGCTGCCTACCAGCGTGGCGGCGTTGTCGAGCAACGCATCGCCGATGCCCTTTTCGGTGGCTTGGTTGACGAAGAACGAACGGGCGTCGGTCTGCGCGTCCGCATCATAGGTGACGACCTTGATGCCCTTCTCTTGGGCCTTGCGCAGTGCGGTGGAAAGGCCGTCCTTGTTCTCACAAGCGGCGGCGATCACATCCACGCCGAGCGAGATCCAGTTCTCGACGATCTCGTTTTGCTTCGCCGGATCGGAGTTGGTCGGGCCGTCGAAGAGCATCTCGATGCCGAGGTCCTTGGCCGCGGCACGGGCACCCTTCTCACAGGTGACGAAGTACTGGTTGCCCTTGCTCTTCGGCAGGAAGCCGATGGTGAGATTGCCACCTTTGCCACCAGCGGATTCACCGGATGGCTTGCAAGCGGTAAGGAAGGGGACGGCGCAGAGCGCGAGCGAGCAGAGGATGCGTTTCATGGGTTAGACTGCTTTGAAATCTGCCGGCGAGATCGCCGGGTGGCGAGGTTTTTGGAGATGGGACCGACGGCCAGGGCTAGCAGGAGCAGCACGCCGGTGAGCACGCCGGAGAGCTCGCGTGAAATGCTGGCAATCGGCTGGTCGAAGAGCTTGTAGGCGGTGATGCGGCTGAGGCCGTTGTTGAGAATGGCGATGGCGAGGTAGCCGAGGAAGGTTCCGCCAACGGTGCCGGAGCCGCCGAAGATGCTGGTGCCGCCGAGCACCACCGCGGTGATCGCGAGCAGCTCGTAGTTGATGCCCGCGTTTGCGCGGGCTTCGCCGAGACGGGCGACAAGAATCACCGCGGCAAGCCCGGCCACTGCGCCCGCGAGGATGTAGGCAAGGCTCAAGTTCCGCTCGACCGGGATGCCCGCGTAGCGCGAGCCCTCCGGCGAGTAGCCGATGGCGCGAAACGAACGGCCGATGGTGGTGCGATGAACGAGCAGCCAGATGCCGATCGCCACCGGGATGAAGATCCACATCTGCGCTGGGATGCCGGCGACGTCGGAATTGCCGAGATTGAGGAAGGATTTCGAGAAGCCGGAGTAGGACTTGGATCCTTTTGTCAGGGCCTCGGCCAAGCCGCGGAACAAGGAGAAGGTGCCGAGCGTGACGATCAGCGGCGGCAGCTTGAAGCGTGCGATGAGCAGCGCATTGATGCCGCCACCCACCATGCCGATGACGACGGAGAGGACGCCCGCGACCAACGGTGACAGCGACGCGTCATTCACCAGGATCCCGAAGCAGACCGCGCAGAGACCCATCATCGAGCCGACGGAAAGGTCGATGCCACCGGTGAGGATGACCGGCGTCATCGCGAGCGCGAGCAGGCCGACCTCGACGGAGAAGCGGAAGATATTGGAAACGTTCGAGGCGACCAGGAAGCTACGGCCGAATGCTTGGAAGAGGATAATCTCCAGCACGATAACCACCACCAGCACGACCTCGTGCCGGAGAAGAAGGCTCTTGATGGACTTCGCGGAACTCATGCGGTGGCTTTCTTCGAACGCTTGAGGCCGTCGGCGATCACGGCGAGCAGGATGACCATGCCTTGGATCGCGCGTTCCCAATATGGGGGCAGGTGGAAATGCGTGAGCGCCGGGTTGATGTTGGCGAGCAACAGCAGGCCTAGCAGGACGCCCCAGAGATTGCCGCGACCGCCATTGATGGCGACGCCGCCGACGACCGCGGCGGCGATGACTTTCAGCTCAAGGCCGTCACCGGCGTTCGGCTGGACTTGAGGCGATTGGACGAGGTTGATCACCGCGGCGATGCCTGCGAGGGCACCCATAAGTGCGAATACGCCAAAGGTGGTCCACTTTGGGTTGATGCCGGCCAAACGAGCCGCTTCGGCGTCGGTGCCGACGGCATAGACGTAGCGGCCACCGGCGAGATTTTTCATTGCCCATGCAGCGAACAAGAGCAGTGCCACCGCGACGGTGATGACAATGCCTTGCCCGGTTGCCTGATTGAGGCCGAACCATTGGAAGCCGGCGGGAAGATTCATCAGGCGACCTTGTTGCCACAGTCGCAATAGCTCATTCCACGTCACCATGGTCGCGAGCGTGACGACGATGCTTGGCAGTCCTAGCCATGCGACCAGCAGGCCATTGAAGGCACCCATCACGACGCCGGTGCCGACCGCCGCCAACACGGCGACGGGCAGGGGCATGCCCGCTGCGGCGACGATCCCGGCGATCACCGCGCACATGCTGAATTGCGCGCCGATGGAAATGTCGATCTGCCGCGTAATGATCACCAGCGTGATGCCGATCGCAGCGACCAGCGCTGGCATCTGCGAGGTGGTGCGGGAAAGCAGCGGCTGCAGCTCGTAGAAATTCGGCGCGAAGATAGCGAGTGCTACCAGCAGCAAGCCAAGCGCTCCGGCCACGGTGATCTCGCGGGAATACTTGCCGCTCATGCGACCTCCTTCCCGTTGCTTTGGCCAAGCGCGGCAGCCATCACGTCATGCGCATCGGTGCCGCCGGGAAGTACGGCGGTCACCGTGCCTCCACGCATCACCGCGATGCGGTCGCTCATGCCGAGCACTTCCGGCAGGTCGCTGGAAATCATCAGCACCGCGAGGCCCTCTTTCGCGAGGCCGCGGATGATCTTGTGAATCTCGCTCTTCGCACCGACGTCAACGCCTTGCGTGGGTTCGTCAAGGATCAGCAACTTCGGCTTGGTCGCAAGCCAACGCGAGACGCTGACCTTTTGCTGATTGCCGCCGCTGAGGCTGCCGCCGGGAGCATCCGGTCCGTAGGCCTTGATGCCGAGGTCGCGGATGAAGTCCTGCGCCATCTCCGTCTCCGCCTTGAAGCGCAGCCACGTGCCGGGGAAGAGTACCGGATGCACTGCCATCGTGATGTTGTGCGCGATCGGCATTTCCAGGATCACGCCATGGCGGCGGCGGTCCTCGGGCACATACGCGATACCATGCGAGATTGCTTCGCGCGGATTCGAAATGGAGAGCTTCTTGCCGTTCAGCACGACTTCGCCGGAGTCGGCGGGCGTGATGCCGAAGAGCACACGCGCCAACTCCGTGCGCCCCGCGCCGACGAGGCCCGCCATGCCGACGATTTCACCGGCGCGCACTTCGAGGTTTACGCCTTGCACGCCGCCGCCGGCACAACTGACGTTCTTCAGCGAAAGCACCACATCACCGGGCTGGCCTTCGGCCGAAGGATAAAGCGTGGCAACCTCGCGACCGACCATCAGCTTGATCATCGCTGCTTCGTCGAGGTCATCGACCCGGTTCGTGCCGACGCTCTCGCCATCGCGCAAGACAGTCACTCGATCGGCGAGCGCGAAGATTTCCTCCAAGCGGTGTGAGATGTAAACGACACCAACGCCATTCTTTCGCAGGTCTCTCACCACAGCGAAGAGCAGATGCTGCTCCTTCTGCGTAAGCGAAGCCGTCGGCTCGTCCATGATGACGATCCGCGCGCCGGAGCCGAGCGCGCAGGCGATCTCGACAAGCTGCTGCTCCGGCATCGAGAGCGACCGCACTTCCGCATCAGGCGAAATCTCTGCGCCAATACGCTTCAGCAGTTCGAGCGCCTTCGCACGCCGCTCCGCGTGGTTCACCTTGGCAAATGCTGATGTCTTCTTCAGTCGCAGCCCGATGTTCTCCGCGACCGTAAGGTCAGGAAAGAGTGCGGGCTGCTGATAGATACAAGCGATGCCCAACTCGCGCGCATGCGACGGTGTCAGCGAACGCAATGTTTCCTCGCCTACCACCAGCGTTCCTTCATCCGGAGCATGGGCTCCGGTGATTACCTTGATCAGTGTCGACTTGCCCGCGCCGTTTTCGCCCAGCAGCGCATGGACTTCGCCCGGCAACAGCTCAAACGACACGCCCTTCAGTGCGCGCACGGCACCGAAGGATTTGCGGATGTCGGAGAGTTGGAGGAGGGGTTTCAAGACGCGTGGGTTCGAAAGGCGGCGAGTTTGACGAAACCATGTTAGGTTTCGCGCGGCATCTTTGCCAAGTCCCGGCGTGGCAATCAGGCGTAGCTGTGCTCCGTTGCGATTCCCAGCTCTTGCCGGCGCTTGGCGCGTTCGGCGGCGGCCTTTTCAGCGTAGCCGCTGGCGCGGTGGGCGACGAGCGGGTCGGCATCGAGGCCTTTCGAGGCCCGCCATGCGGCGAGAGCTTCGGTGACGTCGGTGTTGAAAGCCTTCTTCAAGCACAGCTCGGCATCAACGATGTTGCCCTTCTTCTGCGCGGCGAGCAGCGCCTCGTGGTCGACGAGTGCGGCCTTCGCGTAGAGTTCCTGCGCCGTGCAGACCGTCTGGATCATTGCCTCGATCTTCGGCTTCAGGTTGTGCGACTGGTCGATCATGTACTCGATCTCCGGATAGACGCCGCCGCGCTCCCAGGCGAAGAGGTGGATCTCGTGGAAGATGCGGAAGATCTGGTAGGGATCGATGGAGCCGAGCGTGAGGTCGTCGTCGGCGTAGCGGCGGTCGTTGAAGTGGAAGCCGCCGAGCATGTCCTCATCGAGCAGCCACGCGACGATCTGCTCGATATTCTGCGAAAGGTAGTGGTGGCCGGTGTCGACGAGCACCTTGGCCTGCGGGCCAGCCTTCTTCGCGGTGAGGAAGGACATCCCCCAGTCGGCGAGGTCGGTCTGGTAGAAGGCGGGCTCGAAGGGCTTGTACTCCACCAACAGGATCTGGTCCTTGGAAAGGTGGCCATGGGCCTCTTTCAGCGCGGCCTCGAAGCGGTGCTTGCGGGCGCGAATGTTGTCCTGTCCCGGATAGTTGGTGCCATCGGCGAACCACAGCGAGACCGCCTTGCTGCCGGTCACTTGGCCGAGCTTGATACAGTCGATGATGTGGGCCAGCGCCTGATCGCGTGCCGTTTCGAACGGACTGCCGACCGAGCCGAGCTTGTAGATCTGGTCTTGGAATAGGTTCGGATTGATCGAGCCGATCGAAATCCCGAGCGACGCCGCTTTCGAGGCCACCACGGCGGCATCGGTGCCCGGCGCGAAGTCCCACAGCACGTGCGTCGCCACCGTCGGGCAGCAGCCGGTCAGGCAATGGACGTGCGCGGCGTCGGCGAGCTTGTCGTCGAGATCGATCGCCGCAGCCGGCTGGTGGAATTTCCCGAAGCGAGTGCCGGTGTCGGAGTAGCCCCACGACGGGGTTTCGATGCGGAAGGAATCGAGGGCGCGGATGATGGTTTCCGTGGAAATGGGCATGGCAGCGGGACTTGGGTTCGGCGGCGCGAATGCAATGAAAGTATCGTTTCTTATGAATTCGCAAGATTTTTCAGGATGGTTACCCCGAACGGGTCAGCCGGAGGCGGTGGGAAGGCCGTAGCCGAGGAACTTCGCCTTGGAGCCGGGCTTCGGGAGCTTGAAATCGAAGACGCCGTAGCCGCTGCGCTTCGTCCCGCGATAGGTCCGGCCATCGCTGGCGCCGACCATGACCGGCTCGCCGGTCGCCTTTTCGTGGCCGAGGAAGATCTGCACGTGGGAAACAGGGACGGTGCGGCCATCGGTCGGTTCGTAAGTGCCTGACCAGAAAAGCAGATCGCCGGGCTTGAGGTCCTTGAAGGCGGAATCGCTGGTGGAGCTGACCGCGGAAGGTACTTCCGTCAGGGCGTCCGCATCTTTGACCCAGGTAAACTGGTCTGCCGAACTCCGCGGCGGATCGATCCCGACGCGTTGGAGGATGTAATAGACTGAGCCAGAACAATCGAACCCGCCGCTGTCCGGATCGGCGCTGCCGAACTGGTACCTCAGCCACGAGTCTTTCGATGCCAGGTCCAAGGACTCGTCCACGATCCGTTTCCGCAAGCCGTCGAGCGACGCATATTCCTCAAGGTCCGCTCCCGCCAGTATGCCGGGGCGCGTGGCTGGTTCGGCGGCCATCGCAGGGAACGACGCCAGCAGGAGAAAAACGCAAAATTTCACCTGTCATCCTAACACCGGTCGGCGGTCCATGCGAACGAGGAGTTTCGCGGTTTGCTTCCAAGCTGGCGGCGGGTGGGGCTCCTGATTTGCCGGGTAGATCATGCTTCTCGTCCTCCCGGTTCCTGTCAGGGTGGCGGAATGCCGATCCGCGACTACGAGGTCGAATGCGAAGAAAGCGGTCCCCCGACGATCACCACCACCGGACGGGTGGACACCGCGGAGGAGTCGGGCGTCCGCTACATGGTTCGTTGGAACTATGAAGAGTATGAACCGAGAATCCCCTTTCTCGTATGCTTGGGTGGCGAAGGGAATGCGGTTTCCGCCTCTTTTCTGGTCGCAGAGGGAGGATTCGCCGTGGCGGAACCTGAGGACCATGATTGGAGCTCGACTGGGCTACGGATTTTGACGCGCGCTGAAGTGGTCGGAACTCCTCTCGCCGCGGCAGTATTCCGGGTGATCGACGAGATCTGGTTGTATGATCCCGAACTAGGCGGGTTTTTGGGTTCCAACTCTCTCGCCTTTGATTCCCGCGATATTTCGGAGGAGGCCTTGACCAAGGCCGCGCTGGAATCCGATGGCCCCCGGGAATCATGGCCAGAGGCCACCGGAGAACCGTGACCCGGAAACAGGCTCCGATTTCGTGACAGACGTGATGGGAATTTGAAATGCCAAACGTTTCTCGTATGCGTCTCCACGCTCCTCATTCATGAAACGCACCCTGCTTCTCTCCGCGCTCCTGATTTCCCCGCTGCTTGCCCAGGACAAGCCCGACTTCTCGAAGATGAAGGCCGAAAAAATCTTCGAGCAGCTCTGCGCCGGTTGCCACGGGGCTGACCTGAGCGGCGGCCAGGGCGGATCGCTGATCGATGGCGAATGGAAGCACGGCAGCGAGGACGCCGACCTGATGAAGTCGATCAAGGAGGGCAATCCGCAGCTCGGCATGACCCCTTTCGGCACCGTGCTCAATGACGGGCAGCTCCGCATGATGGTCATCTACATCCGCGAAAAGGAGAAGCAGGCGAAGCAAAAGGGGATGAGCTTTCCCAAGCCGAAGCCCGGCGAGGTGACCAAGACCGAGAAGGCTGACTACAAGATCGAGATGGTGATCGACGGTGGCCTCAAGGATCCATGGGCGCTGGCGTTCCTGCCCGATGGCCGGAAGCTGGTGACCGAAAAGAGCGGCCGCCTGCGCATCATCGGCACCGATGGCGTGCTGCAGCCCGAGCCGGTGAAGGGCACGCCGGCGATCATCGAGCATGGCCAAGGCGGCTTGATGGAAGTGGCTGTCCATCCCGACTACGAGAAGAACGGCTGGATTTACCTCGGCTTCGCCGATGGCACCCGTGAAGGGGGCAAGGTGAAGACGATCACCGCCTACGTCCGCGGCCGTATCAAGGATGGCCAGTGGGTGGACCAAGAGCAGATCTGGAAGGCCGATCCAAAGTTCTACACCGACGCTGGCATCCACTTCGGCACGCGTTTGGTCTTCGATGGCAAGGGCCACATCTACTTCCCCGTCGGTGAGCGCGGCGGACGGATGGAGGCGCAGGACGTCGCCAATGCGAAGGGCAAGATTTACCGCCTCCATGACGATGGCCGCATCCCCGAGGACAATCCGAAGTTCGACAAGGATCCAGTGCCCGGCGTGTGGACCTACGGCCACCGCAATCCACAGGGCCTCGCTTTCGATCCGCGCGATGGATCGCTCTACAATACCGAGCACGGTCCGCGTGGCGGCGATGAGCTGAACTGGGTGCAACCGGGCCACAACTACGGCTGGCCGGTCATTTGCTACGGCATGGATTACGATGGCTCGCCGATCAGCAATGAAACCGCGCATGAAGGCATGGACCAGCCGGTGACCTACTGGCAGCCGAGCATCGCGACCTGCGGTCTCGCTTTTTATAGCGGCGACAAGTTCCAGGAGTGGAAGAATGACCTCTTCGTCGGCGCACTGGCCCAGCAGGAAATCCGCCGCCTCCGGCTCGTGGATCACAAGGTGACCGAGCAGGAAATCATCCTGAAGAACATCGGCCGCGTGCGCGACGTGCGCAACGGGCCGGACGGCTTCATCTACGTGGTGCTCAACGGCCCGGACAACATCATCCGCCTGGTGCCGGCGAAGTAATCGTCATCGCCATGAAAGCGACCGGACTCTTCCTGCTGCTGGTACCCCCGCTTGCGGGTGCCGCTCCGCTTTCCATCTCCGCGCCACCTGACGCCGCTCTCACAACACCTCATCGCATCGAGGTGTTGGCCGAGGGGCTGAAGGTGCCATGGGAGCTGCGCTTCCTGCCGGATGGCCGGCAGATTTTCACCGAGCGCATCGGTCGGGTGCGGATCGTGGAGAATGGCAAGGTGCTGGAGGAGCCGGCGCTGACCCTGCCCGCGGCGCAGGGAAACAAGATGGGCCTGTTAGGTCTGGTGCTCGCGCCGGATTTCGAGAAGACCGGCCACCTCTTCCTCGCGTGGGACAAGGTTGTGGGAGACCGCCACTTCGAGCTGCGGATGGAGCGCTACCGGCTCGATGGCAACAAGCTGGTCGAACCGAAGACCATCATCGAGGGCATCCCCGCAAATCAGAATCACACCGGCTGCCGCTTGGAATTCGGCCCGGATGGCATGCTCTACATGACCACCGGCGATGCCGACCAGGCCGATGGTGTGCAGAAGCTCGACCAACTTCAGGGCAAGATCCTCCGCTTCAATGCCGACGGCTCGGTACCGCAGGACAATCCCCTGGTCGGCAAGGAAGGGGCACGTCCGGAGATCTGGTCGTATGGCCACCGCAATCCGCAGGGCCTCGCCTTTCAACCCGGCACCGGTCGCCTCTACGAATCCGAGCACGGCCCGCTGCACGGTGATGAAGTGAACCTGATCGAGAAGGGCGCGAACTACGGTTGGCCGGTAATCTCCCATCGCCGCGAGGCCGAGGGCATGCGCACGCCACTGATTGAGATCACGCCGGCCGTGGGACCGGGGCGCTTGCTATTCTATCAGGGCAAGGCCTTCCCCGAGCTTCGTGGCACGCTGCTGCTCTGCTGCCTGCGCGGCTCTGCGGTGTTCCGGATCTCGCTCGGTGGCGATGGCCTGCCGACGCACATCGAGCGCCTCTGGAATCAAAAGTGGGGCCGCATCCGCTTCATCAATGAAGCGCCCGATGGCTCGCTGTGGCTCGGCACCTCGATGCAGGACCCGCCCGAAGGAAAGCCGAACGAAGGCGACGACAAGCTGATCCGCATCGTCGCCGATCCGCATGGCACCGTGGAAGCAGTCGTGGGCAAGACCGCCGAGCCCGTCTTGCTGACTCCGGACATGGACGATCCCGAGAAGATCATCGCTGCTGCCTGTGCCGCCTGCCACGGCTCCGGTCTCGCCGGCGGTGAAAAACGCGGCCTGCTTTCCGGCGAGTTCAAGCACCTCAAGGATCCCGCTGATCTTGAAAAGACCATCCACGATGGAGTCCCTATCGCGGGGATGCCACCGGCATCGGGCCTCTTGAGCGACAAGCAGATCGGAATCGTTGCGGACTACATTCGCAGCCACCGGAAGTAAGGCACGGATCAAGCTGCTTTTCCCGCCATGAAGTGGTGCCGGAACTTTCTGATGGCGGCTTTCATTGCGTCGGCCGCTGCCGAGACGCCTTTCATCGGCGTCGATGCGAACTACTCGCTCGGCATGGAGAAGGAGGGGAAGTCGTGGTCGTGGGACGGGAAGAAGAGAGACCTTTTTGAAGGTATGGCGAAGTCAGGAGTGCATGGCTTCCGCGTGCGCCTGTGGGTCGGGGACGAGGGAGCACACGGGAAAATTGAATCCACCAGCGTGGTGAAGCGCGCACTCGCGGCCGGGCTGGATCCTTACCTGGTGATCTTCCTCAGCGAGGATTGGGCCGACTTGATGAAGCAACCGGCACCGAAGATCTGGGCCGATCTCGATTTGAAAGCGCGTGCCGCGGCGGTGAAGGACTATTCGCGCGAGATGGTCACCCATTTCCGGAGCGAGGGGCTGAAGAGCCATCTCTACGAGATCGGCAACGAGATCGACTACGGCATTTGCGGCGTCTATCCGGGAAAGAGTACCAAGAAGTCACCCGAGAGCCTGTCGAAGAAGTGCTGGCCTGAAGCCGTGGAGCTCATCAAGGCGAGCCAGGCAGGCGTCTTGGAAGCAGACCCGGAAGCGAAGTTCCTCCTCCACATCGCGCACTGGTGGGATGTCGAATTCGTGAACGGGTTCTTCAAGTTCATGAAGGAGAACGCCGCGCGGGTGGACTATGCGGGCTTGTCTTATTTCCCGTCGTCGAACATCGGCGGTTCGCTGGAGATGGGACAGTTTCTCGATGTGGCGAAGAGGCTGAACGAGTTGACCAACGTACCAGTGATCGTGCCCGAGGTGGCCTACCCCTCGACGGCGGATTTCAAAGGGCAGTTCTCCCGTTGGAAGAAGGAGACGCCGGGCTACCCCCTCACGCCCGATGGTCAGCGCCGCTGGGTCAGTGATTTTCTCGATGCCTGCGCCAAGACCCCGGCCATCGCGGGCGTCTACTACTGGAGCCCCGAGTGGTGCGGGGAGGGGATGTGGAAGGGCATGGCCTTTTTCGATCCCGATGGCTCGGCGCGACCCGCGTGGAGCGCTTTCGCCAAGCCCCGTGCCGAGCGCTCAGCACCGAAGTCCTCCGTCTTCCTCGAAGTGCGCGATGGCAAGGTCCACGCTGTGCCCGTCGCAACGGCGCGGGAAAAAGCCGCGCCGGTACTCGCCGAGAAGCTCGCGAAAGCAGGCCGGGTGAACGTGGACTACATCAAAGACATCACCGACAGCGTGCTCGTGGTGGACGGCTATCGCGTCATCCTGCGCGCCTCGCTTTCAGGTAACCTCGATCTGGCCCTCCAGCCCGACGCCCCTGTCGCAGATGCCAAGGCCGTCATCGACAAGATGGACCCTGCCGCGCAACGCCTGATGGTGTTCGCGGTGAATCCTGAAGATCGCGTTGTCGCAGAAACTCTCGCCGTGGCCAGCCAGCGTGGAGTCGAGGTAGTCGTGCATCCGGTCGCGGACGACAAGCCGTTGAAGTTCGGTCTGGGTGGGACGAAAGCGGATTCCGCCTACTGAGCTGGTTTCGGCGCGATCATGCCACCGCCATGCTCCGCCGGGCTTCGATGGCGCGGAAGAGCCTGAGCTTTCCGTAGCTGATGCGACCCCCGAGGTGCTCGAAGACGGGCTTGAGGGAAGCGTCTTCGTAGCCCTCAAGAGCGGCGCGCATCTCGCTTTCTTCTTCGCGGGTGTAGAGGCGATATGGGTCGAGATCCTCGCCGGCCTCAATGGCTTGGGCGAGGTGGCCTTCGATGGTTGTTGCGGCGAATCCGCGGAGGGCCGCAATTTCATCGACTGTTTTTCCCTCGCGCCACAGTTCCAAGGAAACCTTTGAGGTGCCGTTCGCGACGGGGCGAGAAGCGGGGACGGTCGCAGCGCTGAGTGGAGAGAATTGGAGACGCGGATGATCGGCGAGCCAGGCCACGATTTCACCGATAAAGCCGGGGCCGTAGTCGGCGAGCTTGCGTTCACCCACGCCCGGGATCTTGAGGAAGGCCGCTTCATCGATGGGATAGGCACGGGCCATGTGCCGCAGCGCCACGTCAGAAAAGACGACATACGGCGGCACTTCCTTGGCATCGGCGACTTGCTTGCGGTGGCTGCGGAGGACTTCGAACAGCTCTCGGTCGCATTCGATATCGCCAGCGCGGGCGGCGCTGGCTTTCTCGGCGACCATGAGCCGGCTGAGCGTGACGGGAAGGCGCTCGCGGAGAATGCTCATTCCCTCGGTGCTGACCGAAACAGTGGGATAGTTGCCGCCGTCCACGGCGAGGCAGCCCTTGCGCGCGAGCTGGCGGGCGATCTCTGTCCACTTGGCGGCGGAGTGTTCCTTGCCGATGCCGTAAGTACTAAGTTTATCGTGGTTGCGGGCCAGGACCTTTTCGGCGCGGGAACCGGCGAGGATGTCAGCGAGATGGCGGATGCCGACGGACGGCCCACCGGCTTGCTTCACGCGGAGGACGCAGCTCAGGATCTTCTGAGTCTCCACGGTGGCATCCCACGTCTCCCGTGGAGAAAGGCAATTGTCGCAAGCGCCGCAGTTCTCCATCGTCCAAGACTCGCCGAAGTAGCCAAGCAGTCCCACCCGGCGGCAGGCGTCGCTTTCGGCGAAGTCAGCCATCGTCTCCAACTGGTGGCGTGCGTTTTCACGCACCTGCTCGTCACTCATTTGGTCGAGGAACCGCAGGTTTTTAACGATGTCGCTGCGGGAGAAGAGCAGCAGGCAATCGGCGGGGAGCCCGTCGCGTCCGGCACGGCCGGTTTCCTGATAGTAGCCTTCGAGGTTTTTCGGTAGATCGGCGTGGATCACGAAGCGGACGTCCGGCTTGTTGATGCCCATGCCGAAGGCGACGGTGGCACAGATCACGCGGATCTCATCGCGCAGGAAGGCCTCCTGGTTCCGCGCCCGCTCCGGTGCTTCCAGACCTGCATGATAGCAGGCGGCCGGGATGCCCGCATCGCGCAAGGAGGCGGCGAGTTCCTCGGTCCGCTTGCGGGACTGGGCATAGACGATGCCGGATTCGTTGCTGCGCGACTTGATGAACGCGACGAGCCGCGAGGCGGCGTCCTGTTTCGGCTCGACGAGGTAGTTCAGGTTCGGCCGGTTGAAGCTGGCGAGAAAGACGGCGGGATCGCGCAACGCAAGCTGGCGGAGAATATCCTCCCGCACCTGCGGTGTGGCGGTCGCCGTCAGGGCAATGACGGGGACACCCGGCAACGCGTGGCGCAGCTCTTTCAGCCGACGGTACTCCGGGCGGAAATCGTGTCCCCACTCGCTGATGCAGTGCGCCTCATCCACCGCGAGCGCGGTGACATTCCATGACCGGACGACCGAAAGGAAATCCCCGGACATCAGCCGCTCCGGGGCGAGATAGACGAGCTTGCAGTTGCCGCTTCGGATCTCCTCAAGGCGGTGGCGGTTTTCCTCCGGTGCCAGGGTGGAATTGAGAAAGGTGGCCGCTACCCCCGCGGCGAGGAGCTGGTCCACCTGATCCTTCATCAGGGCGATCAGCGGCGAGATGACGAGCGTCACACCGTCCCGGGCGAGCGCGGGAAGCTGGTAGCACAGGCTCTTTCCTGCACCTGTAGGGAGAATGGCGAGCGTGTCCCGGCGGCCGAGGATGGCGGCCATGATCTCCCGCTGGAGGGGGCGGAAGGTCTCGTAACCGAAGTGCTTTTTCAGCAGCGGGAGCAGATCTTCACTCGGGATCATGGCAGCTGTTAATGATGTTTATTTGAACAGTTCAAGCCATTTGTTTTGGGCTTCCGCGTGAAAAAGAATTGCCCGGCTCCTAAATTCCATGCGACCCGATGCTCCCGAATTCATCCTTATAATTAAAATTAGAATTATTCTTGTGAACTCTGGGTGCAGGGCTAGCTTCCCGCCGCCCCGATGGTCACCCATTCGCCAGACAGTCTTCCGGATGACATGCCGGCCGAAATTTCCGGCCTGCGCATGACCCGCCAGCGTTGGGAGGTCTACCGCCTGCTCATGGAGCAGCGGGACCACCCGACCGCCAATGACGTCTTCATGCGGATCAAGGACCGGCTGCCAAATATCTCGCTGGCAACGGTTTACAACTGCCTCGAGGCGCTGGTGCAGCACGGGGTGATCCGCCAGGTCAATTTCGAGCGCGAGTCATCCCGCTTCTGCCCGAACCTCCAGGAGCATGGCCATTTCCACGACAAGGCCAGCGGCAAGATCCACGACGTGACCATCAAGCCCGGCGTGAACCTTGCTGACGTTCTCGATCTTCCCCCCGGCACCGTCATCACCGGCGTCGAAATCACCCTCCGCGGCGAACTTCCTGCCACTTCTCACTGATCATTTCCTTTTTCCACTTCCGCCATGTCCCTCGTCATCACTGACCTCCACGCGACCCTCGAAGACGGCACCGAGATCCTCAAGGGTGTCACCCTTGAAATCCCCGCCGGCGAAGTGCACGCCATCATGGGCCCGAACGGCTCCGGCAAATCGACACTGTCGAAGGTGATCGCCGGCCACGAAGGCTACGTCGTCACCAGCGGTACGGTGACCCTCGACGGCCAAGACATCTTCGAAATGTCCATCGACGAGCGTTCCCGCGCCGGCATCTTCCTCGCCTTCCAATACCCAGCGGAAGTCCCCGGCGTCTCGAACGCCAACTTCATTCGCGCCGCGCTGCAGTCCCGCCTGCCGAAGGGTGAAGAACTCGACGCCGTGGCCTACTACAAGAGCCTCTACGCGAAGATGGATCACCTCGAGATGGACCGCAAGTTCACCGCCCGCTCCGTCAACGAAGGCTTCTCCGGCGGCGAGAAGAAGCGCAATGAGATCCTCCAGATGATGATGCTGGAGCCGACCTACTGCATCCTCGATGAGACCGACTCCGGCCTCGACATCGATGCACTGAAGATCGTTGCCAAGGGCGTGAACGCCATGCGTTCTCCGGCCCGCGGCATGCTGCTCATCACTCACTACCAGCGCCTGCTCGACTACATCGCTCCCGATCACGTCCACGTGATGGCCGCTGGCAAGATCGTCCGCTCCGGTGGTCCGGAGCTCGCTCTGGAACTCGAAAAGGACGGCTACGAATTCCTCAAGGAGGAAGCTCTCGCCACGGCCTGATCCGTGCTCACGGAGACCCGCCATGAAACTGCGCAAGACCCGACACCCCCTCGATCCGCATAGCCGCGAGCTCATCGTGGAAATGCTGAACGACTTCCTCGCGCTGGCGATCGACCTCCGCCTTCAGGTGAAGCAGGCCCACTGGAATGTCCGCGGGCCGAACTTCATCAGCCTCCACGAACTCTTCGACCGTCTCTCCGGGGAACTCGACGAGATTATCGATGAACTCGCCGAACGAGCCACCGCCCTCGGTGGCCGTGCGCTCGGAACCGCATCCCGCGTTGCCGACAAGTCCAAGCTCGATGAGCTGCCGAAGAAGGCGACCGCCGGTCTAAAACTCGTCGCACTACTCGCCGATCGTTTCGCTGCCGTCACCGAATGCGCGGGCCTCGCCATCGCGCAATCGCAGAAGGCCGGCGACGAAGTGACGGCCGACCTTTTCATCAAAACCTCGGGCGAGCTCGATAAGGCACTGTGGTTCCTGGAAGCCACCCTCGAGACCGATCCTTCCTGCGAGGACGACGTCCCCGCCACCGAATCCTGACCTTTTCCCGCCATGTCCTACGACGCATCTAGTACCATCGACGCGGATACCCGCGAAGCGATCGACATCGACCGCACCAAGGGCGACTTCAGCTTCCCTGAGCGCCACAAGTACGATGCTGGTCGTGGCCTGACCGAGCGCACGGTCGACTACATCAGCGAAGTCAAAGGCGAGCCACAGTGGATCCGCGACTTCCGCCAGAAGGCCCTCAAGGTCTTCCGCGAAAAGCCGATGCCGACGAACTGGGCCACCAAGGACCTGGAGAACATCGATTTCGACGTCATCCGCTACTACCTGTCCGACGGCGAGAAGCCGAAGCGCTCGTGGGATGAAGTGCCGGAAGAAGTGCTTAAGACTTTCGAACGCCTTGGCATTCCTGAGCAGGAGCGCGCGTTCCTCGCCGGCGTGGAGGCCCAGTATGACTCCGAGGCCGCCTACTCCAACATGAAGGAGGAGCTGACCAAGCAGGGGGTGATCTTCGTGAACTCCACGGAAGGCCTGAAGAACCACGAGGAGATTTTCCGCCCGTGGTTCGGCAAGGTGATCCCGACCGGTGACAACAAGTTCTCCGCACTGAACAGCGCCGTCTTCTCCGGTGGCTCGTTCATCTACATCCCGAAGGGCGTGAAGCTGAAGCAGCCGCTGCAGGCCTACTTCCGGATCAATTCGGAAAACTTCGGCCAGTTCGAGCGCACGCTCATCATCGCCGACGAAGGTGCCGAGGTGATGTACATGGAAGGCTGCACCGCGCCGAAGTTCGAAACCTCCACGCTGCACTCCGCCGTGGTGGAACTCGTCGCCCTCAAGGGCGCGAAGATCCAGTACGTCACCGTCCAGAACTGGAGCAGCAATGTTTTCAATCTCGTCACCAAGCGCGGCCTCGCGATGGAAGACGCCGAGGTCCGTTGGATCGACTGCAACATCGGCAGCCGCCTGACGATGAAGTATCCCGGCGTCATCATGAAGGGCGAGCGCGCCCGCGGTGAGGTGATCTCGATTGCCCTCGCCAATACCGGCCAGCATCAGGACACCGGTGCGAAGATGATTCACGCCGCGAACAACACGACCTCCAACGTCGTGTCGAAGTCGATCTCCGTCGGCCAGGGCCGCGCCACCTATCGTGGCCAGGTCCACATTCCGAAGCACCTCAAGGGCTGCAAGAACAACACCGAGTGTGACGCCCTTCTGATCAATACCCGCAGCCGCACCGACACCTACCCGGCGATCACCGTGAAGGGCAACCAGCACGCGACGCAGCACGAGGCCTCCGTCTCGCAGGTGTCCGAGGACATGCTCTTCTACATGCAGCAGCGAGGTCTCAATGAAGGCCAAGCGATGTCGCTAGCCGTGAACGGTTTCATCAACGACCTCGTCCGCGAGTTCCCGATGGAATACTCCGTCGAACTCAAGCGCCTGATCGACCTCGAAATGGAAGGCTCCGTCGGTTAACCATCTCATTCCGTGTCCGAATCCCGCCTCAACGAGCCGCTCGCTGCATATCGGATCGACCGCACCAAGGTGCGCGTCACTTCGGTCGCGCATGAGTCGGGCTTGGAGGACTGGATCGGGCGAACCCCGCAGGAAAAGCTTTCCGCCATCGAATTCCTCAGAGCCCAGACCTATGGAAGCGAGACTGGAACTGCCCCTGGACTTCAAAGAACTCATCGCGTTGTTCCTTTCCCATGAAGTCCGGTTTCTGGTTGTTGGCGCCTACGCCTTGGGAGTTCACGGTCGTCCGCGCAATACGGGCGACATCGACCTCTGGATCGAAATGAGCATCGAAAACGCCAACCGCACCGTCTCGGCGCTCCACGAATTCTTCGGCCCCATGCCGGAGATTCGGGTGGAGAACTTCCTGTCGGCAGACCGGATGAGCCAGTTCGGCGTGGAACCGATGCGTGTCGATGTTCTCAATTCCATCACCGGAGTCGAATTCGATGCCGCCTACGAGCGACGTGCTGTGATCGACTACTCCGGCCTCCGCATTCCCTTTCTCTCATTGACCGATTTGCGAGCCAACAAGCTCGCGGCAGGTCGGCACAAGGACCTCGCCGACTTGGAAAACCTTCCGCCGAACTGATTTCCCATGCCCGCCGTGCTCGAACATCCCGCTTCCCTGCTCGAATCCGCTCCCGAGACGCCCGCCGCATTCCCCGCTTGGTTTGCCGAGCGCCAGCGTGCCGCGTGGCAGCGCTTCCTCGAAACGCCCGCGCCGAAGCGCGGCGATGAGACATGGCGCTTCTCCAGCATCAAGCGGCTCGACTTCGCCGGCATGGCCCGTGCGGAAGCCGCTGCTCCCGCTGGTCTGGTCACACGCTCGGCTGGTCTCGAAGCTCCCATTGCCAAGTTCGTCTTCGGCAATGAGCAGCTTCTTCACTCCGAGTCGAAGCTTCCGGAAGGCGTCATTTGCCTGCCGCTTGCCGAAGCGCTCGTTTCGCACGGGGATCTCGTTCGTGCACACTTCATGAAGCAGGACACGCGTCTTGGTTCGGTGAAGTGGACCGCGCTTCACGAGGCAAACCTTCGCAACGGTCTCTTCGTTCACGTCCCCGCGGGCGTTGAAGTCGAAGGCACCATCGAGGTCTTCCACTGGCTTTGCGGCGAGAACGTCGCGATCTTCCCTCACACGCTCATTGTCACCGGTGCGAACGCGAAGGTCCGCGTGGTCGACTACTTCCAATCCGCCGATGAAAGCGCCGCCGGCCTCTGCGTCGCGGTGAATGACCTCATCGCCGGCGAAGGCTCCAAGCTCGACTACGTCGCGATCCAGGCATTCAACGAAAACACCCGCGTCATCCAAGTCAATGAGACCGGCGCTGCCAAGGATGCTTCCACCACCGGCTTCATCCTGAACACCGGCGCCGCTTGGGCGCGCAATGAATCACTCTGTCGTCTGGAGGGCGAAGGTTCTCGCTCGGACATGCTCTCGGTCAGCATTCCCGCCCGCGAGCAGGAGTACGACCAGCGCACCTTCCAGCATCACGTTTCCCCGGGTGCCTACAGCGACTTGCTCTACAAGAACTCGTTGTACGATGAAGCTCGTACCATTTTCTCCGGCCTGATCTTCGTGGACGAAGGTGCGCACCGCACCGACGCCTACCAGACCTGCCGCAATCTCTTCATGAGCGAGGACGCCGAGGCGAACTCCATGCCCGGCCTTGAGATCAATGCCGACGACGTGAAGTGCTCGCACGGCAGCACCAGCTCGCAGATCGACGAGAGCGAGATCTTCTACCTCCGCGCCCGCGGCATCGATCCGGTGCGCGCCCGCCAGCTCATCGCCCGCGGCTTCTCGGTGGAAGTCATCGAGCGCCTTGGCGACGAGAAGGTGGAGGAGATCGTCCTGCGTTTCCTCGACGACAAGTTCGCGCACATCGCGAGTGGCGGAGCTTGAGAAAGGCAGCGGAATCATGACGACTCCACTCGAAGATCTTTCCGCCGCGTCGTTCGAGCCGCACATCGGGGCGGAGTTCACCGTGGAGTCGGGTGGCACTGCCGTCACGTTGCGTCTGGATTCGGTTCGCCTTCTCGGCCACCGTCGGCCGGAAGCTATTCGCGATCCTTTCTCGCTGGGCTTCGTGGGTCCCCAGGGACTGCGCCTGCCGCAAGAGATCTATCAGTTCTCCCGCGAGGGTTTCGGAGTAGCCGGAATCTTCATCACCCAAACCGGCGACGGCGCGCGCGGTTCAGAGTTCGAGGCCATCTTTACGTGACGTCTTTTGCTCCGGCGGTCCAGCCGAGCAGCAGGTAAACGCCCTTGTCTTCGATCAGTTGGAAGCCGAGCCGGTCATACAGCTTCAGGGCTGGATTCATCCGCTCGACATGGATCGAGAGCAGCTTTCCGGACGCTGCGGCTTCTTGTTGCAACTCTTCTAACAGACGCGTGCCGATGCCCTTGCCGCGGTGGCCGGGCAGCAGTGTGATGTCCATGATGCGGATCTCGCGCGGCCAGCGGTCGACATACAGCCGCCCGACGGCGACGCCAGCGGACTCAATTACCTCAAACCTCGCCCCCGGATAGTGCTGGCGGTAGTGCGCGTCCTGGGCGTCGAATTGCATCCGGCAGAAGCCTGCCTTTTCCGCATCCGTCCAGCCCGTCGCCTCCAGCTCTTCAGCCCGTGTCGAGGCATAGACGTCCGCGAGAAAATCCCGGTCGCCATCGGTAACGGGGCGCAGGGCGAGGGGCTCCATGGACTGGGCGGACGTCAGACGCGACGGCAGCAGATGGCCTCCAGATAGAGCTTCTTGTCGCCGGGGCCGATGGGGGAGAGGAAGAGATCGAACTCGCCCAGCACCGGATGCTTGAGCGTGTGGATCGCACTCTCTACCGGGCTGCCCGCAGCGGCCGAAAACACCAGGGAGAAGGAAACGAAATCCCCCGGTGGTCCGGTGGTGGCAAAAATGTCACCGACGTTCTCCAAGCGGCATGTCGTGCCAGCCGCAGCGAGTTGGAAATCGGATCCGACATGCGGTGCAAACCGCTTGTGGCTGTATTCGCCGGGAACTTCGGACTCCTCCAAAGCCTTGTACTTCGCCACCACAGCGTCGTTTACAGGCGGGCGCACGATGCCAGCGGCACTATTTGCGGGCGTTTCGGAGTTTTTAGGCCAGCCAAGATAGCAGGCGACACCACCGAGGGCTGCCGTGCCACCCAATCCAAGCAAACGCCGGCGAGTCAATGAAGGGGAGGAAGCGTCGGAATTTTTCATGAGCGGCTCTGGGTTCGGAATAGCAGTTGCATCCTGCGCTTACAATCAAAGATACTTGAAATTCATGAAGACTCCAGATATCGGCTGGACGGGTATCATCAATGCCTGTTAGGGAACCGCCGCTATCCGCTTTTTCCGGATCCGGCGTCCCTTCCCAATTTCTCCCGCCGATACCATGGCCGAACCTTTCCTGAGTGAGATCCGCATCATGTCGTTCGCGTTCGCTCCCAAAGGGTGGGCGATGTGCAACGGCCAATTGCTGCCCATCAACCAGAACCAAGGCCTGTTCTCACTGCTTGGCACCACCTTCGGCGGCGACGGCCGGGTGAACTTCGGCCTGCCCAACAACCAAGGTCGCACCCCGATTCACGTCGGCGGCGGGCACACGCTTGGCGAAAAGGCCGGGGAGCAGGCGCACACGCTCAGCATCTCCGAAATCCCGACGCACACTCACGTGCTTCAAGGCAGCTCTGCCAATGCGACCGGCCCCGCGCCGGCCACCGCTGTCCTCGCCGGCGCGTCGAACGTCTATGCGCCTCCGACGAACCTTACCTCTCTCCATCCCGGCAGCGTCACGAACGTCGGCGGCAGCCAAGCTCACCTGAACATGCAGCCGTTCCTCACGCTGAACTTCTGCATCGCCCTGCAGGGCATTTTCCCATCTCCCACCTGATCACCCATGGCTCAACCTTATGTTGGTGAGATCCGCATGTTTGCGGGCAATTTCGCCCCCGCCGGCTGGCAGTTTTGCGAGGGGCAGCTTCTGCCGATCTCGGAATATGAAACGCTGTTCCAATTGATTGGCACCACCTACGGCGGCGATGGCGAGAGCACCTTTGCGATGCCCGACATGCGCGGACGGATCCCGATTCACCAGGGAAACAGCTTCATCCTCGCCGAGACCGGTGGGGCGGAGGAGATCACCCTGACGGTGAATCAGATCCCCGCCCACAGTCACCCGCTGCTGGCATCGACCAGCCCCGGTTCGCAGAACAGCCCGGCAGGTCATCTGACGGCGGAGTCACCCAATATCAGCCTCTACATTGAGGATGCACCGGCGGGGCTCATGAACGCTTCCGCGATCACATCGACCGGTGGAAGCCAGCCGCATACGAACTTCCAGCCGTATCTTTGCATCAATTTCATCATCTCGCTCTTCGGCATCTTCCCGTCTCCCACCTGATCCACCCATGGCTGATCCCTTCGTCGCCGAAATCCGTATCTTTCCCTTTAACTTCGCGCCGCGGGGTTGGGCATGGTGCGACGGGCAAATTCTGCCGCTCTCGCAGAATACCGCGTTGTTTTCGCTCCTTGGCACCACCTACGGAGGCAACGGGAAGAGCAACTTCGCGCTGCCCGACCTGCAAGGTCGCGCGCCGATGCATCCCGGCCAGGGCCCGGGCCTTTCCCTGCATGATCTGGGAGAAACGGGCGGCTCGGACACGGTAACCTTGCTCGAGTCGGAAATCCCGTCCCACACGCACACGCTCCGCGCGTCGACCGATGACGCTGATCTCAAGGCTCCCACGCCTGCCCGTTCGCTGGCCCGCTCCACCGGGGGCTTTACCAATCAGCAGAATCCACCGGGGGGAAATCTCGTCCAGATGGCACCGCAAGCACTCGCGCCAGCCGGCGGCGATGCTCCGCACAATAACATGATGCCATACCTGACCTTCTATTTCTGCATCGCCCTGCAGGGGGTGTTCCCGCCGCGCACCTGACCGTTGCCTGGCACCCATCTCTTTTCCTGTTCGCTTCACCCTTTCGAATTACCGACATGTTCCGGTCCCTCCCCATCGCGGTTGCCGCGTTTTCGCTGCTTGGCGGATCCATGCAGCGGCTCGCCGCCCAAACTCCTGACGTCAAAGCGACGCTGACGGACACGACGCCGGCGGCGACCAAGAAGAATCCGGGAGATGCCATCAATTACCGGGTCACGGTCACGAATGCCGCGACCGCCACGGGAAATGCCAACAATCCGATAGTCAGCCTGCCGACGCCCGCGGGGACCACCATCGTGGCGGGATCGGTGAACATGTCGCCCCTGGTGTTCGATGAGAGTTACAATACGCTCCCGAACACGCAACTGGTCATCGACTCCAGCCACGGCGTGGCGTGGAACGACGTCGACGACAAGGGTTCGCTGACAGTGGTGAATGCAACCCGACTGGACGGCACCGGGACCACCAACGCGAATCCGGGGACGCTGGTGGTCGCTGGGAATGGAAGTTTCACCTACACTCCGGGTGTGGGTGCGACGGGTTCCGAGCGCTTCCAGTATTACCTGAGGGACAGCGACAATGTCCTGAGCGTCTCGCCGGGGATCGTGACCTTCTCCCTTACCGGTCCACGGATCTGGTTTGTCCAGGCCGGGGCTGCTGCGGGAGGAAACGGCCAGAGCCAGTCGCCTTTCAATACGCCGGCGGCTGCTTCCACGGCGGCGACGGGGACGGACATGATCTATGTGCTCGGGAGTGCCAGCCCCTTGAATGGTCAGTCCACCTTGGAAGATGGCCAGGAACTGCGCGGGCAGGGTGTGGAACTCAGCGTGGCGACCGGCCATCCCTCCTTTCCCGCTTCGCCCCCACTCGTGATCTTCCCGGCGACGACAGCACCGGTGCTGACGAATACGGGCGGAGACATCGTTAGCCTCGCGGCGGGCTCCGCCACCAAGACGATTTCGGGAGTGAACCTGGGCACTCGCACCGGCTCGGCCATTACGGGTTCGGGGTTCGGCACCTTGGCGGTGGGCAGCTTGGTTTCCACGAGCGGCTCGGGACAGGTATTGGGACTCACCAATGGAGCCCTCGGCGGCACGTTTGCATCTCTTTCGACCACTTCGGCGGGTACGGCGATCGGCCTGACGACCATCACCGGTTCGCTCAATGCGACCACGGTAAGCATGACCGGTGTCACCGGTGACCTCTTCAACATCAATGGCGGCACCGTGACGCTCGGTCTCCCGGCCAACTACGCCTTCAGCGGCACCACTGGAACGGGTCGCTCCCTGAACATCAGCAACCGCGGCGCGGGTGGCAACCTCACCTTCAATAACAAGATCATCAACACCGGCGCCGGCATCCTGCTGGACAACAATGACGCCGCAACGATCACCTTCCGCAGCCTGAACCTCACCACCGCCACGAACACGGCGTTCAGCGCCATCAACGGCGGCACGGTGGTGGTCACCAACGCTCTGACCGACGGCATCGACAACGATGGCGACGGCACTACCGACGAAGCTGACGAGGCGAACATCATCACGACGACCACCGGGACCGCGCTCAACGTCACGGGCACGAACATCGGGGCCGGTGGAATGACCTTCAGGAGCATCTCGGCAGGCACGGCTGCTTCCGGGCCGGCGAATGGCATCGTCCTGAACACCACCGGCAACAGCGGCGGCCTGACCGTGACCGGCGACGGCGGTGGGTCGAACAACGGTTCGGGCGGAACGATCCAGAGGACGTCCGGAGCCGGTCTGAGCTTCACCTCTGCTTCGAATGTGAGCCTGGGTTACATGAATATCCAGGACTCCGCTGACGACGGGATCAGCGGCACGTCCGTCACCGGGTTCACCATGAACCGGTGCAACGTCACCAACAACGGCAACGCCGTGAACGAGGATGGCGTCGATTTCGGAGGCTCGGGAACCGTCACGCCGAACGGATTGTTCGGATCGGCCAACGTCACCAACTCCTCTTTCACCGGGAACTACTACAACCAGTTCACCGTGCGGAACAGCAGCGGCACCGTCGGCCTGGCGGTCACCGGATGCACCTTCAACGGCAGGGCTGCGGAGAACAATAACAACGACGGCCTGTTCCTCGAGGTGCTGTCGTCGGCCACCATCACGGCGAATGCGCAGAGTTCGTCCTTCTCCGCAAACAAAGGCGACCATTTCCAAGCGTCCGCCTCCAACAGCGGCAACCTCAACGTCACATTCAAGTCGAACACCCTCACGGGCGGCCACTCCAGCGCCCTGGGACAAGGCATCACCATCAATGCGGCCACTGGCCTGGCATTTGGTGGCTACACCGGCACCGTCAACTACGACATCGACGGCAATACGATCAATGGGTCCATCCTGAGCGCGATCACGGTCAACCTGGGAACCTCGAATCCACCGGCGTTGTTCAACGGATTCATCCGCAACAACGTGATCGGCACCACGGGCCAGACGAACTCCGGATCCACCCAGGGATACGGCATCGCTTGGGACGCTCATGGCAAGGGCACGCACACCTCGTCGGTAACCGGCAACACCGTCCGCGAAGCCTTTGACCGCGGCATGGGCGTGCTCATCAACGACGGCAGCCCGGTCGTCAATCTCACCATCACCGGCAACAACCTCAGGCCCACGGCGAACGATCCGAACGGATCGCGGGAGGCCATCGAGTTCAACATTGCCTCCACCAGCACGAACGTCTTCGGCGAAGTGGATGCGCCCACGACGCGGGTGAACCTTTCGGGCAATACGCTGGTCGGCGGCGCGTCCAAGAATGGCGACATTCGCATGCGCCAGCGCTTCCGTTCACGGGTCGAGATGCCTTCCTTCAACAACGGTGGCGATCCGTTCAACACCGCCAATGTCATCAGCTTCCTCCAGACCAACAATGCCCCGGCGACTGCCACGGCCACAGCGAGCAATGATGCTTCCGTCACCACCGATGGCTATTTCGGCGGCCCGGTGTCTACACCGGGATCGGTGCCGCTGCCGCTACTGTTCGCTCCTGCCGAAACGGCGAGCGTGATGCCGGTTGAGCCGCAATCGACAGACACGGTGGCGTTGGCCGAGCCGGTGGTGCAGACGACCACGGAGGACGTTCCTGCTCCGGCACCGCGGCAAGAGATCGAACCCATCACCCAAGCGGAACTGGATCGCATGGTCGCCTTGGCGCGCGAGCGTTGGGAAGCAGCGGGCCTGAGCGGGGAGCAAACCGCCGCTCTCGATGGGCTGACCTTTGAAGTGACCGACCTGCCGGGTTGGCACTTGGGCGAGGCCGGCGGAAAGAAGGTGCGTATCGACCGTGATGCGGGTGGCAACGGATGGTTCGTGGACAGCACGCCCGCCGAAGACAGCGAGTTCACCAGCGAAGGTGGACGACTGATGGCGAAGGCGGGATCGGAGGTCCGGAGCGATGTGACCGGACGCGTGGACCTTCTGACGACCGTCTTGCATGAGATGGGTCACACGATCGGTCTCTGCGATGCCTATGTCGGCGAGCAGCGGAACGGCGTGATGTATGGCTTCCTGACCAAGGGAGAGCGCCGCTTGCCGAAAAAGGGCGAGGCTGCGGGAGCGGTACCGCATGACCATGAGACGCCGCATTATCTGGATGCCCCGCTCGGCCTGCCGGTGGGATACCAGAACCTGCCACCGGGCAAGGGATTCCGGATCTACTATCAGGTGACGGTCAACAACCCGCTCACCGTGGCACCGATCTCGAGCCAGGGAACCGTGACCGGAGGCAACTTTGCCCCGGTGACCACCGATGACGTGGTGAACGATACGGATGCTCCTGCGGGTCCCGCGGATCCGACCGTGACCCTCATCGAGCGGCCGGACACGACGGTTGCTTCGATCAACCGCACCAGCGCCAATCCGAACAACACCACCAGCATGAGCTGGCAGGTTGTCTTCGCTGCTCCGGTCAATGGACTGACGGCTTCCAACTTTTCCCTGGCCACCACCGGCACGGTCAGCGGCGCCACCATCGGTGCTCCGGTGCCTGCCAGTGCCGAGCAGCCTCCCGGCGGCTATTACACCACCTGGAACGTCACGGTGACCGGCGTGGCTGGCGACGGCTCCTTGGGACTGAACCTGGCAAACGATACCGGTCTGCTACACGACATCACCAACAAGCCGTTCACCGGTCAGGTCTACACCATCGACAAGACGCCACCGACGGTAGCCTTCTCTTCCGCCGCGGCCAATCCCACGAACGTTTCGCCGATCCCGGTGACGGTGACCTTCAGCGAAAACGTGACCGGCTTTATCGCCGGTGACATCACTCCCGGCAACGCCACCGTGGCCAACTTCGCGGGCTCGGGTAATATTTACACCTTCGACCTGGTGCCAGCCGGCCAAGGCGCGGTCACTGCGGACATCGCGGCAAGCGTGGCCCAAGATTCCGCGACGAATAACAACACCGCCGCGGCGCAGTTCATCCGGAACTACGATAGCGTCGTGCCGACGGTGGCGATGACTTCCGCCACGGGCAACCCGGCCCCCAATGCCGCCATTCCTGTCAGCGTCAACTTCAGCGAGAGCGTGACCGGCTTTGTCGCCGCCGACATTACCCCGGGCAACGCCACCGTGGCCAACTTCGGAGGAACGGGCGCAAACTATACCTTCAATCTGGTGCCAAGCGCTCCGGGAGTCACCGCCACCGCGGACATCGCGGCGGGCGTGGCGCAGGATGCGGCTAGCAACTCCAACACCGCGGCGACGCAATTCAGCCGCACCATCCTGGACGCGGTTTCCATCGCCGCCACGACCGCCACCGCCGTGGAAGGCGGAGCGACGGGCCTCTACACCTTCACCCGCGGTGCCAGCTCGGGCGACGTGACGGTGAACTTCCAGTTGGATGCCTCCAGCACCGCTGTGGCGGGAACGGACTTCACCTTGTCTTCTACCCAGGCGCTGACGTTTAACAACGCCTCCGGCGCGGGCACCCTCGTGATCCCGGATGGATCGCTGACCGCGACAGTCACGCTCACGGCCCTGACGGAAAGTCTGAATGCCGCGGAAGTCGCGGAGACCGCCAGGCTGAATGTCGCTTCCGGCACGGGTTACATTCCTGCTTCCTCGCCGGGCAATAACGCTACCGTGACGATAGCGGCCAATGGCTTCGTGGTCGTAAACACCAACGACAGCGGCGCGGGTTCGCTGCGGCAGGCAATCGCCAACGCCAATGCCATCGCCGGAGCGGATACGATCACCTTCGAGGGTTCGACATTCTCCGACGCCACCCAACCGGACTTCATCGATCTGGCGTCGATGCTGCCGTCCCTTTCCCAGCAGCTCCGGATTGTCGGTCCTGGTTCGGCCAAGCTCGTGATCCGTCGCCCGGCCGCGGCCGGTCCGTATAGCCTGATGCAGCTCTTCCCGGGTGCCAATGCGTCGATTTCGGGACTGACCTTCTCCGGCGGGGATGGCGGTATCGCCAACTTGGGCACGCTGCGCTTGGAAGACTGCGTGATCTCCGGGAACTCCTCGTCCACCTATGGAGGAATCCTGAACAATGGCACGCTGGTCGTGTTGAACTCGACCATCGCCAACAACGCTTCGCCTTCGGGGGTCGGTGGCGGGATCTACAGCATCGCAGGCAGTTCGCTGACGGTCGTGAATTCGACGTTGTCGGGGAACACCTCCCTGAACGGCGGCGGGGCCATTGCGATCGTGTCCGGCGCGACGGTGGTGATTTCGAATTCCACGATCTCCGGCAACACCGCCGGAGGCTCCGGAGCGGGCATCCTGAGTTCAGGCACTCTCACGGTGATCAACTCCACCATCACCGGCAATGCTTCGACTGGCGACGGTGGCGGCATTGCGAGCTCTGGCTCGAGCAGCTTCACGTTGAAAAACTCGATTGTTGCGGGAAATACCGCGACCGGAACGGGAGCCGACATCCAGACGTTCAGCGCTGGCCATTTGCTGGTGAGCAACGGTGCCAATTTCATCGGCTCCGCGACCGGAGCCAATGGAATCTCAGGAACGGACAAGACCTTCGCTTCGACGAGCACGACTTTGGGCAATTTGCTCAGCCCTCTGGCTAACAACGGAGGCCCCACTCAGACCCACTCGTTGCCCAGCGGCAGCCCGGCGATCAACGGCGGCACGAATGCCGACCTCCCGGCGGATACGCTCGACCTCGACGGTGACTCGAACACGACCGAACCGATTCCTTTCGACCAGCGTGGCACCGGTTTCGTCCGCGCCATCGGCTCGGTCGATATGGGAGCCTTCGAGCTTCAGAAGTCGGTCTCCATCGCCGCCGATCTTGCCAGTGCCAATGAAGGCAACGGCGCGGGCACAACGGACTTCACCTTCACGGTCACCCGCAGCGGTGGCACCACCGGACCGGTGACGATCGACTACGCAGTGACCGGCAGCGGTGGAAATCCCGCCGACGCGGCAGACTTCGGCGGCACCCTGCCCTCGGGCCAAGTGACGATCGCCGATGGCAGCGATCACATCGCGGTGACCATTCCCGTCAGCAAGGATTCGGTCCGCGAGTCGAATGAAGGATTCCAGGTCACATTGAGCAATCCCACCGACGGCTACGTTGTTTCCGGCACTTCCGCGACGAGCACGATCACCAACGACGACTTCGAGGCGGATCTCGCCATCACCAAGACCGACGGTGTGACCACCGCGACTCCGGGTGGTTCGGTGACCTACACGATCACCGCTTCCAATGCGGGTCCCGACCCGGTGGTCGGAGCCGCGGTGGCGGATACCTTCCCGGCCTCGCTTACCGCGACTTGGACGGCAGTTGGTGCCGGTGGCGGCACGGCGACGGCCTCCGGTTCCGGAAACATCAATGACACGGTGAACCTGCCGGTTGGCGGCTCGGTGACCTACACCGTATCGGCCACGATCTCTCCGGCCGCCACGGGCACGCTGAGCAACACGGCAACGGTTTCCACATCCGCAGGGGTGACCGATCCGACTCCGGGCAACAACAGCGCGACCGACACCGACACGCTCAACCCGCAGGCCGATCTTTCGATCACCAAGACCGACGGCGTGACCACGGCGACTCCGGGTGGCAGCGTGACCTACACGATCACCGCTTCCAATGCCGGTCCGAGCAATGCAGTCGCCACGGTCGCGGACACCTTCCCAGCCTCGCTCACGGCAACTTGGACCGCCGTCGGCGCGGGTGGCGGCACGGCCACGGCTTCCGGCTCTGGAAACATCAATGACACCGTGAACCTGCCTGCGGGTGGCTCGGTGACGTACACCGTGTCGGCCACGATCTCCCCGTCGGCTACTGGCACGCTTTCCAACACCGCAACGGTCAGCTCCGTCGTGACCGACCCGACTCCGGGGAACAATAGCGCGACTGATACCGACACGCTTACCCCGTCGGCCAACCTCTCGATCACCAAGACCGACGGTGTGACCACCGCGACTCCGGGCGGCAGCGTGACCTACACGATCACCGCCTCCAATGCCGGTCCGAGCAATGCAGTCGCCACGGTGGCAGATACCTTGCCGGCATCGCTCACTGCGACTTGGACCGCAGTCGGTGCGGGCGGCGGCACCGCCACGGCCTCCGGCTCTGGAAACATCAATGACACGGTGAACCTGCCGGCAGGCGGCTCGGTGACCTACACCGTGTCGGCCACGATCTCCGCGGCAGCCACTGGCACGCTCTCCAACACCGCGACGGTTAGCTCCGCAGTGACCGATCCGGTTCCGGGCAACAATAGCGCGACCGATAGCGACACGCTTACCCCGCAGGCCAACCTCTCGATCACCAAGACCGACGGCGTGACTACCGCGACGCCAGGCGGATCGGTGACCTACACGATCACTGCTTCCAATGCCGGCCCGAGCAACGCGGTCGCGACCGTGGCAGACACCTTGCCGGCGTCGCTCACCGCGACGTGGACCGCAGTGGGTGCAGGCGGCGGCACAGCCACGGCCTCCGGTTCCGGAAACATCAACGACACGGTGAACCTGCCGGTCGGCGGCTCGGTGACTTACACCGTATCGGCCACGATCTCTGCTGCGGCGACGGGAACGCTTTCCAACACCGCGACGGTTACCTCCGCGGTGACCGATCCGACTCCGGGGAACAATAGCGCGACGGACACCGACACCCTCACGCCGCAGGCAAACCTCTCGATCACCAAGACCGACGGCGTGACCACCGCAACGCCAGGCGGATCGGTAACCTACACCATCACTGCCTCGAACGCCGGTCCGAGCAACGTGACCGGTGCCACCGTGGCGGATACCCTGCCGGCATCTCTCACCGCGACTTGGACCGCGGTGGGTGCAGGTGGCGGCACGGCCACGGCCTCCGGTTCCGGAAACATCAATGACACGGTGAACCTGCCGGCAGGCGGATCGGTGACCTACACCGTGACGGCCACGATTTCCCCAGCAGCCACCGGCACGCTGAGCAATACCGCGACGGTTAGCTCCGCAGTGAACGATCCAACTCCAGCGAACAACAGCGCGACCGACACCGACACGCTCACGCCGCGCGCCGATCTCACGATCACCAAGACCGACGGCGTGACCACCGCCGTTCCGGGTGGCAGCGTGACCTACACGATCACCGCTTCGAACGCCGGCCCGAGCAATGTGACCGGTGCCACCGTGGCGGATACTCTTCCGGCCTCGCTCACCGGCACGTGGACGGCAGTCGGTGCCGGTGGCGGAACCGCCACGGCCTCCGGTTCTGGAAACATCAACGACACCGTGAACCTGCCCGCGGGCGGATCGGTGACCTACACGGTCACGGCCACGATCTCTCCGTCGGCCACGGGAACGCTGAGTAACACGGCAACGGTGAGCTCTGCGGTGACCGATCCAACTCCGGGGAACAACAGCGCGACGGACACCGACACGCTTACACCTCAGGCCAACCTCTCGATCACCAAGACCGACGGCGTGACCACGGCCATCCCCGGCGGCAGCGTGACCTACACGATCACCGCTTCGAACGCCGGCCCGAGCAATGTCACCGGTGCGACCGTGGCAGACACCTTGCCCGCATCGCTGACCGCCACATGGACGGCAGTCGGTGCAGGCGGTGGCACGGCCACGGCCTCTGGTTCCGGAAACATCAACGATACGGTGAACCTACCCGCAGGGGCTTCGGTGACCTACACCGTGTCGGCCACGATCTCCGCATCGGCCACCGGCACGCTGTCCAATACCGCGACGGTTTCCGCACCCGAAGGCGTCACCGATCCATCTCCGGCGAACAACAGCGCGACCGACAGCGACACGCTCACGCCGCGGGCGAACCTCGCCATCACCAAGACCGATAAAGTGACCACCGCGACTCCGGGCGGATCGGTAACCTACACGATTGTTGCGACCAATGCCGGCCCCAGCAATGCGACCGGTGCGACCGTGGCGGACACCTTGCCCGCGTCGCTCACCGCAACTTGGACTGCATTCGGCGCAGGTGGCGGAACCGCCACGGCTTCCGGTTCCGGAAACATCAACGACACGGTGAACCTTCCGGTGGGTGGCTCTGTGACCTACACGGTGACAGCCGCGATCTCTCCTGCGGCCTCGGGCACGCTGAGCAATACGGCAACGGTTAGTGCGCCTGCCGGTGTGACCGACCCGACCCCGGCGGACAACAGTGCGACCGACAGCGACACCCTCGACGCGCAGGCTGACCTCTCGATCACCAAGACCGACGGCGTGACCACCGCGACTCCGGGCGGCAGCGTGACCTACACGATCACCGCCTCGAATGCCGGTCCGAGCAATGCGAGCGCGGTGAGCGTGAGCGACGTCCTGCCAGCCTCCATTTCCGGAGCCACCTGGACAGGTGCAGGCGCGGGTGGTGGAACGGGCCCTGCCAACGGCTCGGGCAATATCAGCGTCTCCAACATCAGCCTGCCAGCGGGTGGTTCCTTCACCTTCACCGTGACCGCGCCGATTTCGGCCGCTGCCACTGGAACCCTGGTCAACACCGCGACCGTCAGCTCCGCTGCCACGGATCCAAATCCGGCGAACAACAGCGCGACGGATACCGACACGCTCGCGCCGCAGGCGAACCTGGCGATCACCAAGACCGACGGCGTCACCTCCGCCATTCCGGGAACTCAGGTGACCTACACGATCACCGCCTCCAACTCCGGTCCGAGCAATTCGCCAGGTTCGACCGTGGCCGACACGCTGCCCGCCACCATCACCGGCGTCACTTGGACGGCAGTGGGTGCAGGCGGTGGCACCGCGACGGCCTCCGGTTCCGGAAACATCAATGACACCGTGAACCTGCCCGCAGGTGGTTCGGTGACTTACACGGTGACCGGCACGATCTCGTCCACCGCCACCGGAACCTTGGCCAATACCGCCACCGTGGCCACGCCTGCCGGAGTGACCGACCCGACCCCGGGCAACAACAGCGCGACCGATACCGACACGCTCACGCCGCAAGCCAATCTCGCGCTGACGATGACCGATGCGCCGGATCCGGTGAATGCGCTTGGCAATCTGACCTATACCATCGGTCTCACGAACATCGGCCCGAGTGCCTCAGCCTCGCCGCAGGTCGTCCTGCCGCTGCCAGCGGGCACCACCTTCGCGTCGGCCTCCGCGCCAGCCGGTTGGTCGACCAGCTCACCGGCAGTCGGGGCGACTGGCACCGTCACCTTCACCGCCTCGTCCATCGCGAGCGCGGGAACCGCCTCCTTCACGGTGGTGGCCAAGGTGGACATCAACATCGTCAACGACTCGATCCTGACCGCCACCTCCACGGCTTCCTCTGCCACGGCCGATCCGACGCCTGGCAACAACACCGCGACCACCACCACGCAGGCCAAGAGCGGCGCGGATGTGGAGCTGACGCTGACCGATAGCCCGGATCCGGTGAATGCCGGCACCAACCTGACCTACACGATCGGTGCCACGAACCACGGCCCGCTGGCTGCGGACAATGTTTCGATCAACCAGGCCCTGCCCGCGGGAACGACCTTCGTCTCGCTGAACGTGCCAGCCGCTTGGAGCGCGACCACACCTGCAGTGGGATCGGCCGGGACAGTCTCGATCACCCGGGCATCGTTCGCCAATGCCGCCACCGGCACTTTCACGCTGGTGGTCAAGGTCGCTTCCAATGTCGCGAACGCCACCGTCCTCAGCAGCACCGCCGCGGTGAGCTCGACCACGGTCGATATCGTGCCAGGCAACAACAGCGTCACGGCCACCACCACGGTTTCGACACAGGCGAACCTGGCGGTTGCGATCGTCGCCTCTCCGACCACCGCGCCGAAGGGATCCAACGTGACCTTCTCGGTGGGCCTTTCCAACCAGGGTCCGAGCGACGCCGCATCGACCGTGGTATCACTGCCGGTGCCGGCCAATATGACCTTCGCTTCCGCTTCCGCTCCGGCGGGCTGGACGACCACCGCACCGGCTGTCGGGGCCACGGGCACGGTGACCTTCTCCGCGACCTCCCTCGCGACGGGTGGAACTGCTGACTTCACGGTCGTTGCCAAGGTGAACACCAATGCCCCGACGGGCACGGTGCTCTCCGCCACGGTGACCACCAGCTCGGCGGCCAGCGATCCGCAGACGGCGAACAACTCGGCCACCGCCACCGCAGCCGTGGGAACGGTCCTGCCGACCGTGGTCCAGCCGATCACCACCGGCATCGCGCTCAATTCGCAGTCCGGATTGTTCGAGGTGAACGTCAACGTGACCAACACCACGCCGAATGCGATCAATGGCTTCCGTCTGCACGTCGACTACGCCTCCTACAAGGCGGCCTACCCGAGCCTGCGCCTCTTCAATGCGAGCAGCCCGGCCAATGCCCAGGATGTCTACGTGGACTACCCGTTCCCGGTCGCGATCGATGGCGCGGTCACGATGAAGCTGTCGTTCTACACCAGCACGCGCACCTTCCCGTCGCCATTCGCACCGCAGCTCTCGGTGGAAATCCTGCCGAGCTCGCAACTGCCCGGCACCGATGGCGCCGGCGTGCAGCCGCGGGTGGTCGGGTTTACCAATGGCAGCCTGCTGCTGGAGTTCCCGTCGGTCACCGGCAAGTGGTATCGCGTCAAATACAGCTCGGATCTGGTCCACTGGCAGGATTGCCCGGTTCCGCTGCAGGCGGGCTCCACCCGGATGCAGTGGATCGATTCCGGCCCGCCCTTCACCGATGTGCCGCCGTCCCAGGTGCCCAACCGCTATTACCGCGTCAACGAGATTGCCGCCCCCTGAACCCCGCCACCGACTGAAAATCGCGATCCTCATGAACGCACGCGTCTCATTGCTCTCGACGGCCCTTCTCGGTGCCGCGGCCACGTCATTGCTGGCGGGCGAACCTTCCGCGGTGGAGGGAATCACGACCGCCCCATCGGCGCCCCAGCGCTGGAGAGTCGGCCTCGGCTACGCGCCGCTGCTGGGTCTCAAGGCGGAGTTCTCCGGCCTCGGCCGCTTCGGCAGTAGCTTCGCTCCGCAGCCGCTAGGCGGCGGGCAGGACTACAACTACGACGATGGCTATGTCCACAGGGACTCGTCCGGCAACGCCGGCGGGCAAACGTGGAACTGGGGCTACGACAATGCCTCCCAGATCGATACTTCGGGCGACGGCTCGGTCTCGTACACGCTGAGCCGGAGCACCGGCAACGCGAGCGCCGAGGAACGCGACGACGCCATGACCGGAGTCGAGGCATTCGGCTACTACGACATGGGAGACGTGAAGATCCCGGGGCTCTCGCTTCCCGGGGCCAAGTGGGGATTCCGTGTCGGCGTCCACTACGCCCACATCGATATCTCGAATGGCGACAATCTCCGGTCCGGCACCTCCGTGCTCACCGACCGGTTCAGCCTGGGCGGCACCATTCCTCCGCTTGCCCCCTATGAGGGATCCTTCGATGGCCCGGGTCCGCTGATCTCCGACTCTCCGGATCGCAGCATCGCGCCGGGCGGGTTCGCGCTGGTGTCCGGGTCACGCGAACTGGATGTCCATCTCACCACGCTCAGCCTCGGCAGCTTCGTGGAAATCCCGCTCGCTCAGAAAGCCAGCCTCACGCTTGAAGGTGGCTTCAATGCCGCGCTCGCTTCGGGATCGTATGACTACCTGTCGAATACCACGATTGCCAACGTCGGCACCCTCCGCAGTGCGGGCAGCGATTCCGATACTTCGATCCTGCCGGGCGTCTACCTCGGCTTGAGCGGTATCTATCAGGTCACCGACAGCTGGGCGATCCAGGCGGCCGGCCGCTACCAGTACATGGACAACTTCGATCTGGGGGCGAACGGCTCGTCGGCGAACCTCTCGTTCGACTCCGCGTTCATCCTTTCGCTCGGGATGCTCCATTCATTCTGACCGGGCGACGCTCGCGCAGACTGGCGTCGCGGGTGCTTTCCCATCCAGGAATAGCCCGCCGGCTACCAGGGGTTGCACCGCGTCGGCGAGTTCCTCGGCGGTGATCGGGCGGGTACGGCTCCATTCCATGACGGTGCCGCAGATCGCCCAGGTGGCCGCGGTGGCGCGGAGCTCCGCGTCGGTGCGGGAGGTGACCCTGGTGCTGTGCTCCAAGCCCGTCAGCAGGAAGGCCCTCACGACTCCGCGGACAGCGGTTTCGACCATCGGCTCGAAGAGACCCCGATGAGCCGAGCAGCCGCCGCCCACGTTTCCGAAGAAGTCGCTGACCGCGAGGATCAGCTGTCGCAAGGCGGCGGGACAGCCACCGGACGAACCTGCCATCCGGGCTTCGAGCAGGGTACGGAACTTCTCTTCGATCAGCGCCTCGAGCAGCGCGAACTTGTCCTTGTAGTGGAGGTAGATCGTGCCGCGGTTGAGCGTCGATCGCTCGGCGATGTCCTGCATCGAGATCGCCTCGAATCCCTTCTCCGCAAGCAGCTCCTGCAAGGCCTGGAATAGCAGGGCACGGGTCCGCTTCACGCGTGGATCCAGTTCCCGGCCTTCTTGCATCGACGGGCAGGGTACTCGCGGACCCCTGAAAGGCAACAAGGGTCGCTAAATAGACATTTGTTCATTTTCCAGGTTGCGCGTGGCTAAAGTCGGTTTAATGAACAAATGTCGTTTAAAGAACAAAGGTTCAAATACCACTCACCACTTGCTCATCATGAAACTGCTCCACATCGATTCCAGCATCACGGGCAATGCCTCCGTCAGCCGCCTCCTGACCGCGGAACTCGTTCAAAATCAGAAATCCTTGCACCCAGGTCTCGAGGTCGTTTACCGCGATCTGGCGGCGACTCCTCTCCAGCATCTTTCGGGGAATCACCTTGCGGCTGCTCACGGCGGCGACGGTGCCGGGGCGGATTTGGCGGAGGGAGCGGCGATTCTGGAGGAGTTTCTGGCCGCGGACATCGTGGTGATCGGGGCTCCGATGTACAATTTCTCCGTCCCGAGCCAGCTGAAGGCCTGGATCGACCGTCTGGCGGTTCAGGGAAAAACCTTCCGGTATTCGGAGAAGGGGGCGGAGGGCTTGGCAGGGGGCAAAAAGGTATGGATCGCCTCGTCCCGTGGCGCCTCATTCGCCGGTGGGCCCTTGCAAGCGCTCGATCACCAGGAGAGCTACCTGCAGGCCTTCCTCGGCTTCCTTGGAATCACCGAGATCAAGGTCATCCGCGCCGAGAACCTGGGTCGCACCGACCAGCGCGAGAAATCGATCGAAGCCGCACGCAGCGAGATCGCCGCGCTGGCAGCCTGACCAAGCGTTGCCCGAGTGGCGGGTATCTTCGAAGCCGGCGGAGAGTTCATCTCCCGCCGGCTTTTGTATTTTTCAGGGCTAAGGGCATTTCGATTTCAGATTCCTCTTGTTATTACAGAAGTTTCAGTAAATACTGAAAACAACGAAAGGAGACACGATGGAACTGCCGGACACGATCGAAGGAATTGAGGTTTTCTATGATGGCCGCTGTGGGATGTGCTGCACCTTCCATGAGTGGGTCGCCCGCCAGCCGCGGGCATTCCGGATTGGATTCGTTCCCTACCAATCGCCGGATGCGGAGAAAGTGTTCCCGGGTTTAGGCGCGCTGGACCCGGCGCGGGAGATGGTGGTGAGGACGAGTGAAGGAGAGATCTTCCGGGGAGCGCAGGCTTGGGTGTGGTGCCTCTACAGCTGCGCGAATCATCAGGAAGCCGCCCGCCGCTTGGGAGGAAAGCACCTGCTACCGGTTGCCGTTCATGCCTGCCACGTCCTCGCGGCGAATCGCCATTCGCTAAGCAAGGTCTTCTTCCGGAAGAAGGACCAGCAGGTTCGGAAGGAACTGCACCGGATGGAGACGGTCGTCTGCGCGGATGGCTACTGCGTGACGAAGTGAATCGAGACCCCCCTGCGATCCGATGAATACGAAAGTCACTACCAAGGCATTCCGCCGAGCGTTCTACCTCACGTTGGGCCTGTCGGTTTCGGGCTTGGTGATCGTCTGCCTTTTGATGCTCGGTCCGAAGGTGACCTTCCAATGCGCCACGGGGTATGCGGTTCAGATTGCGGCGAGCTACACTGCCATGATCCTCGCCGCTGAGACGTCGGGGATTTTTCGCCGTTCCGAGCTTCGGGGATACGCAGCTGGCGTCGTGTTCGCGATCTTCTTGTTCATCACCGGTGTTCTCTGCGGGTCGGCGACTTCGATGTTCGTTTATCGCGACTTCGATATGAGCTCCTACGTGGTCAAGCCGCTCTTTTGGATGGGCCTCTATGGCGTCTTGCCCGCCGCTGCCTTCGGTCTGATCGGAACCCACCTCCTACGGAGGATCAGTAGCGCGACTTTGCCGGACGCTGATCCCCTCAAACGACCATGACTACTGAAACTCTAGTAATTGCCCTCCGCATCGCAGGCCTGATGATGGCGGGCATCGTGATGGCAAACTTCGTCGCGGCGAGGCGGCTGCGGTATCGTGAGAGTCTTGCGCGCTGCGAGGTGATGGTCCGCCAAATCTTCCACGTCCACTGCGCCTACATCATTGCGATTGTAGGAGGGCTGGGAGTGCTTTGCCTGGGGTGGCCGCAGCTCTTGCTGGCCGATAGCATGGGCCGGGTGCTCAGCGGGTTCTTCGGACTTTTCTGGACCAGCCGCGTGATCGTTCAGCTCACCTACTACGACAAGGAAACGCGCCGCAATGAACGCGGCTGGGACCTCTTCTTCCTCGGGGTGTTTCTCACCCTTGGCATCATCTTCACCCTCGCCGCGATCTACGGATGAAAGAGCTGCTTCAAATCGGCTTATGGCTGGGAGGTGGGTCGCTGGTGGCGCTGAGCATCGCCAGCTTCTGGATTCCGAAGGCGCTCGGCTGGCGGGAGAAGCTGGCCGTCCTGACACCGCTGATGCGGGAGCTGTGGTGGACGTATTCGATCTATGTCTGGAGCAGCCACGTCTTCTTCGCCGTGCTCACGCTCGGCTTCGGAGAATGGCTGATGAGCCGCACGGGATCGGCGACCGCGATGTCGACGTTCATGCTGCTGTGGTGGGGTGCTCGATTGTGGCTGCAGTTTTTCGGTTTCGATCTAACAGAGGTCCAAGGAAGCAAGGCGAACCGGGTGGCGAAGCATTTGCTGACCCTGCTCTTCGTGGGGCTGGTCGTCCTCTATGGAAGCCTGGTCGCTTGGAATGCGGGATGGGTCCCGGAAGGAGGGATGCCATGATGTGGGTGATTCCAGCTCTGGTGGTGACGGGCATCGCGGCGGGTCCGATGTTTGCGGAAGTCCGGACGGTGTGGATAAGGAGGCTCGTTGGCTGGTTGCTGCTCGCTGTCCTGATGATAGGAGCGGATCAGGTCTTGATCGGCGAGGCGCCGCTGATGCGGATGATCGGCATCTGCTGCGTGCTGCTCGCCGCGATGAAAGGCCTCGTCTATGCGGAGTGGGCAGGTCCGCAGAAGCTTCCGATGTCGCATTACGCGGTGTTTGCGTTCCTGTGGTTCGGGATGGACCCGGGCAGCTTCCAAACCCGGCGCAGGGGTCTGGAGTGGAAGGGAGATGTCGCGCTCGGCCTGCTGCTGATGATGCTGGGGACGCTCGGTGCCGGGATCGTTTGGGCCATGGGGTGGCGGCAGATCCTCATCATGTTTGTTCCCATGAGCCTCGGCTTTCACTTCGGGGCGCTGCGGGTCTTGAAGGGAGCCTTGCGCGCGGCGGGATTCCCGGTGCGGACACTATTTCCCAATGTCCTCGAAGCACGCGGCATCGGTGACTTTTGGAGCAAGCGCTGGAATGTCGGCTACTCGCAGATGATGCAACGGCTCGTGGGGCGTCCGGTGCAAAAGAGGTGGGGGGAAACTGCCGGTGTGATGGCAGTGTTCGTTGGTTCGGGCTTGTTGCATGAACTCGCCATCGCCCTTCCGGTAAGGCCGGGGCTGGGGCTCCCGACCGCGTATTTCACGCTCCACGGGCTGCTGACCCTGCTGGAAAGAAAGCTCGGCCGGCCAATCGGGAAAATCCCCGCTCTGCTGGCGGTCATGGTGCCTATGGGCATCCTTTTCCCTCCGGCCTTTCAACATGAGGTGATCGCCAGATGCCTCGGTGTTTTCGACCTTCTGAGAAGCTGGATCAGCTAATCTCCCGCGATCGCGGAAGGGAAGGGGGCCATTGAAAACTTGGCAATTACGACGGGTTTGTTACGATTGGGGCTAGGAAGTCGGAGGTGCGAGAGGCCACCGGGTTCCCCACCCGCCACCGGTCCCCCTTCAATCCCGGTGGAGTTCCCCCCACCCACATCTCTCCATGGTATCAACGCTCGTTCCCCCCGTTGCGACGGTTTCCACGCGGAAACCGCAGTTTTTTACCACCCTGGAGTCCCATGGCGACCGGGTGGCGATTGTCCTCCCTGACGGTAGCCCTGTATCGTATCGCGACCTCGCGGAGCGGGCCGACGGCTATGCACGGCAGTTCTCCCGGAAGCGGCAGCTGCTGGTGATCGAGATGCGCAACGATATCGAGGCGATTGCCGCGTATCTCGGCGCGCTCCGGTCCGGCACGCCGGTCATCCTTGCCGCGGAAGGTTCCACCTCCAGGGAGCATCCCATCATCGCCACCTTCCGGCCGGAAAAGGCCGTGGTCTGTGGCGCGAATGGCTGGGAAGTCGAAGTTCGCGACGAGCATGAGGACGTCGACGGGCTCCACCCCGACCTCGCGGTGATGCTTTCCACCTCTGGCACCACCGGCAGCCCGAAGCTGGTGAAGCTTTCCCACGCGAACCTCCACGAGAACGCGTGCTCGATCGCCGAATACCTGGAACTCACCCCGGAACGCCGCGCGATCACGAACCTGCCGCTGCACTACTCCTACGGCCTGTCGGTGCTGAATTCGCACCTCTCCGCCGGGGCCTCGATCGTGCTCACCGAGCTGTCGGTGGTGGATGAAGCTTTCTGGCAGATCGTCCGCCGCGAGCAGGTGACCGACTTGCCGGGCGTGCCCTACACCTACGAACTCTTCGAGAAGGTCGGCCTGCGTTCCGACCCACCACCTAGCCTGCGGGTGATGACTCAGGCCGGCGGACGCCTGCCCCCGAACCTGGTGAGCGACTACGCCGAATTCGCCCGCAGCCGCGGCATTCGCTTCTTCGTGATGTATGGCCAGACCGAGGCGACCGCCCGCATGGCCTACCTGCCGCCGGAGCAGACACTGGAAAATTCCGACTGCATCGGCGTGGCCATTCCGCGCGGGAAATTCGAGATCCGCGACGAGGCCGGCCATGCCATCCGCAAGCCGGGTGCCTCCGGCGAGCTGGTCTATCAAGGCCCCAACGTGATGATGGGCTATGGCTTGAAGCGCGAGGACCTCGCCGCTCCCGCCAAGCTCACCGAGCTGCTAACCGGCGACATCGCCCAGTGGTCCGACTCCGGACTGGTGAAGATCGTCGGCCGCTCCAGCCGCTTCAGCAAGATCGCCGGCCTGCGCATCGGGCTGGATGACGTCGAGCGCATCCTCCGCGAATCCGGCCGCCGCGCCTATGCCGCAGGCACCGACGAATTCGTGGCAGTGGCCCTGATCGATGGATCGGACGCCGCGAGCGCCCGCCAGCTTCTGGCAGAGCGCTGCAAGCTGCCGGCCCATCACCTGATCGTCTTCAATCTCGATGGCGCGCCGACCTTGCCTTCGGGGAAAATCGACTACGTCCGGGTTCGCACCATGGGTGAGGAGTTCCACCGCAAGGAGGCCGCTGAAGCCGCCACCGGCGACGACCCCGTCCGCACGCTCTACGGGAAGGCGCTCGGGATCTCGCAGATCGATGACGACGCGAGCTTCTCAACGCTGGGCGGCGATTCGCTGTCCTACATGGTCGTCTCGCGCGGCTTGGAAAAGATGCTCGGTTCCCTGCCGCAGCACTGGGAGCGGATCACCGTGCGTGACATCGACCGGCTGCGTCAGGAACGCGTGCTCAATCCGGTGAAGGGCAAGGCGATCTCCACCTTGTCGATCGATGCCGTGCTGCGGCTGATCGCGATCTCGACCATTTTCATCGGCCACGGTTCGCCCGATCACACCATGTGGTTGCGCGGCGGGACCACCATCCTGTTCTGCCTGGCCGGTTACTCGCTGTGCCGGTTCCAGCGCGAGCAGTTCCTTTCCGGGAAAGTGTTGCCGGCGATCCAAGGGGCCTTCCAGCGTATCGTGGTTCCCTACCTGCTGCTGATGACCGTGCTGCTGTTCGGGCAGCACATACCGCCCCATCCGGCGTGGTGGTCGCTGACCAGCGTGTTCTTCATCGATACCTCCCACCGCGAAATTCTGTACTCGTACTGGTTCATCGAGGCGCTGGTGCACTGCCTGCTGATCGTCTGCGGGCTATTCCTGATCCCGCCGGTGCGGAGATGGGCGAAGGCCCAGCCTTTCGGGAGCGGCCTGGCATTGACCGGGGTGGGGGTGCTGGCGTTCTGGCTGGGACGGCACTCCTTCGGCAGCGAGGAATTCTCGCACAAGTTCGATGGCTGGCTCTATGTCTACATGCTGGGCTGGACCTTCGCGCTTGCCTCAAAGGCTTGGCAAAAGGCCTTGCTGGTGGCCATCGGCGGCGTGGTGGTGGTGCAGCAATTCGGCCTCGAGAGCAGTCGGCCTTATTGGTTCGTCGCCGCGCTGGTGGTGCTGGCGATCATCAAGGAAATCCGCCTGCCCGCCTGGATCGGAGGGGCGGTTTCCCAGCTCGCGGCGGCCAGCTACATGGCCTACCTGGCCCATCCGCTCGTCCTTCACATCACGAAATTCGTGCTGCCGAAGCATTTCGCGTTCTTCCACGACAATGTCCCGGCTGCGATCATTCTGACCTACTTGGGCACCCTGGCCGCCGGTTTGGTCGGAACAGTGATCTGGCAGCAGATTTCCACCCTCGTCTCAGCGCTTCTCAGCCGCCGGTCGGAGCAGGTTGTTGCCTGAAGCTTAGGGGCTTTAAACGAATTTCGGGGCCGGTGGCGTTTCACGTCACCGGCTTCGTCACGTAAAAAAAGGCTTTCGTGGACGAAGATATGCAACCGGCGGAAAACAAATTGCGTTAATAGGTGTAAGTAGGCACCTTCACCGCCGCTGAGAGGCACCGCCCGTCATTTTTCTAATCATTTCATGTCATGAAAGAGCCGCGTAAAGCTTCTTCCCCCAAGCCCCCCTCCGCGCCGGGAAAAACCATGGTGGTCCGTGCGAAGGGATATCACGCGAACGCGTCCATGATGGCGGTCGCGCTTTTCATGGCAGCCGGACTCGGTGGAGTCTGGTGGGTTTTCGACCAACGCGGCCAAAATGCCCCGCCGAAGACGGCGAAAAAGCCGGTGGCTACCGCGGTGCAAGGAGGCTCTTCCACTCCCACCGAAGAACAAACCGCAGCCGCGGTCACGCCGTCCTCACCGGATACTTCCGCTCCAGCTGTGGCCGCGAATGCACCTCAAGTCGCTCCCGCCGATGCGACGCCCAAGGAAGAACCGAAGGCCCCCCCCACCGAGGCATCCCTTTTCGCCACCCGTCTCGCGGGCGAGCCGGTCATGCCGCTGGTCGGCATCGACGCGACCAAGACCGATCAGGTCGCCCGCGCCAAGAGCTTGCTGGACGAGACGAAGCGGCTCGGCACGTGGAGCGACTACCGCGAATTCCTCCAGCGCTCGCTTTCCGAGTCCCAGATGAAGATCGGCAAGATCGATCCGGCGAAACTCCGCGATCGCTTCGACGCGTTGTGGAAGGAGCCGGTTTTCTATCAGGTCTTCCTGCGCTGGCAGGTGCTGGGGATTTTCACCACCTCGGACATCACCACCCCGACCTATGGTCCTGACCTGTTTGCGTGGCTGATGACGAATGACACGGCGATGGAGGAGGTCCTGCTCACCGTGAAGCCGGAGGACGAAACTTCCAAGGTCGCCTCCATCGTGGCCGATGCCTGGGGTGCCGACCGCGAGAAGGCGGAGAAGTATTTCAACCTCGCGCTCGCCTGTGGCGTCGTCTTCGACAAGGGCGAGATCACTTCCCAACTGAAGGACGAGGAAAACTCGTCGGGCGTGATCCAGCCGATCCCGCGTTACTCGTGGTACGTCGAGAAGAGCGAGAAGGGCAAGCTGGTCACTTCCATCAACAAGATCAGCGCCCGCGATCTCGTGTGGGTCGTCTGCGCGCCGGTGCCGGAGCGCGAACTCGAGTGGGCCGTGACCAAGATGCATCTGAGCCGGAAGAGCTGGGGCAATGCCTACGGCATGATCGAGTATCTCATGGAGCGCGCCGTGAAGGGCATCAACCCCTATGAGGAATACTCCTTCTCGGAGATCCTCAAGGAAGGTGGCATCTGCGGCGATCAGACCTATTTCTCCGTGAACACCGCCCGTGCGCTCGGCATCCCGGCGATCGGACTCGCCGGCGAGACCGACCTCGGCGGCCACGCATGGGCTGCGATTAAGACGAAGGACGATGAGTGGGACACCCACATCGGCCGCATCGGCGGTGCTGCCAATGGCGCCGGTGGCAATCCGCAGGTCGGTGGCTCGATCAGCGAGCAGGAGATCTGGCTGTGGAATGACAAGGCTCAGCAGAGCCGCCTTCAGACGCTCAACGTCTTCCGCTACATGTGGCTCGGCAAGCTGCTGGAGAATCTCTATGAGCCGACTTCGTCCGAAGCGGCGGTGCGCGTGGCCAACCACCTCGGCAAGGCATTCTCCGAAACCTGGCTTGGACTCTACGCCGTGTTGGAGAAGAAGACCAAGGAAGCGAAGGATCCCGGCGCTCCGGATGTCCTCGAAGCGTGGGACGAGTTCGTGGATAGCATGCGCCGCGAGTTCCGCGAGAACCCGCGCATGGCCCAGCTCGCCTCCAAGGCGGAGAGCGAATACCTTTTCCCCTACGCCAAGGAGAACGACGCCCGCCGCATGCTGTCGCGTGAGCGTCGCCGCATCGAACGCGAGGCCGGCGAGCAGAAGGACCTGGTGGCCGATTCGCTCAAGCGTGAGGCCGACCTGATTCACAAGAATAACTCGGCCGGCGCGGCGAAGGAAATTTCCGAACTTTACGACAAGTCGCTGCGCCAATACGGCGGTAGCATCACCGGCTTCAAGCGGATGGCGGAGGACTACTTCTCGTTCTGCAAGGACGACCCGGAAACCGCCCGCAAGGCCGCCCGCGATATCGAGCTCGCCTTCATGCGGGTGGTGGAAACCGGCTCCAAGGATTGGTTCCGCGCCAACACCGAGACCGGCATCTACAAGATGATTTGCGGCTATTACCGCACCGCCGGTGACGAGGCGAAGGCCGTGAAGCTGGAGAAGCGCTACGAACGCCTGCTGCGCGATGCCGAGAGGGGCGCGCTGTGAGTCGAGTTGGGCTCAGCTGACCTGCCGCCACTATGACTTGAGCACCGGTGGCCAGTGAGCGGCTTCCCAGATGGCGGCGGCGAGGGCGGTCATCAGCACATCCAGCTTCTTCGGCCGGAGCTTCTTGCCGCTCTGTTTTTCGAGGAAGAACATCATGTCCGCCGCTGCCTCGCAGAGCGCAGGCTGGCGGGTCTCTTCAAAAATGCGCTGCGCGTAGTCGGCGAGGTCTTCCTGATCGTCGCCGCTTCTCATCCAAGCTTCGTAGCGGGCAAGCATTCGCTCGGTGTCCGGCTCATATCCCGGCGGCTGGTCGGGATGCAGAGCGCCGAGTGCGGCGAGAACGGTGCTTTGCAGCGTCTCCAGCTCGTTCGCATTCAGCTTGTCGGGGAGGTCGTTGAAGGCATCCAGCACATCGGCCAGGCGGATCTCAAGGCGGTTCCAAAGAGCCTCGTCGCCGGTGGCCGCTTGGAGCCGGTCGTCGAGTTCGGGGCTATCCAGCATTTCCTGCGGGGGCAGGGGATCGAGCGGGATCGCGTCGTCGAAATCCGCCTCGTCTTCATCCAGAAAGCCGAGCGGAGGAGGCGGGAGGATCAGCTCCTCAAGGCGTATTTCTCCGAGCAGCAGGTTGGAATCGATGTCCATTCCGACCGTGCGGCGCAGCCGGTCGCCGGAGCGGATGAACTCTTTCAAAAGTCGCACCAATCGCGGACGCAGCACCGGGTCCGCCGCTGCTTCACGGGGTGTTTTGCCACCCAGCTCGGGCTGGGGATGGTCGGCGAGCACCTCGGCTCCGTCGTCCAAGGTCGCGACGCTTGCGCGGAAGGCATCCGGCACCAAATCCAGATCATATTTCGCTGAGGGATCGCGGCGTGCGGATTCGATCGCCCGGAACGACTCGCCCAAGAGAATCATGTGCTCCAGCATCCAGAGCTCACGGCCTTCCGCCGGTGCGCCAAGGTGATCGAGCAGGGCCGCGAACGCTTCCGCAGGATCCTGCGTGCCCATTGCCGGCATCGTGACCGCTCCGCCGCTCAGCCTCTGACCGGTGGGCAGGGCATACACCCAGCCGAGCAGGATTTCGTAGCGATCCACCCGGCTGGCAACGCCCGGGTCGATCACGGCAAAGGTGGGCGATTCAGGGTCCAGCAGGTCCACGGCGTTGCAGGTCAGCTCGTCCACGACGCCCCGGAATTCCAGCAGAGCCGGTCGCAGCGTCTGGAAATGGCCCAGCATCACGGCCTCGTCATTTTTCCAATCCCGGGCGAAGCCCTCGGCCAGCCACTTCGCCAGCCGTCCTTCACCGATCAGGTGCCAGGTGAGGAGTGCCTGGGTGGTAAAATCGTCGCCCTGGTTCATCGCGTCGGCCATTTCACGGACCTGCGATGGCGTCAGTTCGGCGATCAGCTTCCGGCCGAGCAGACCGAAGACCTTGGCTTCCAGCGCTTCGAAATGCTCGGCGTGGTTGGCGGCAGCGAAGGGATTGTGCGGGCAGGTCACCGGGCAGGCGATGCTGCTATTCCGGCCGCGTCCACACTCTTCCGGAGTGATCTCGCCGCCCTTGGCGGGGCAATCCCGCTGTTTTTTCCGTTTCGCCTCACCCATGGCGGGAGGCTGTGGCTGGCCTGCCGCAGGGTCGATGCCAAATCGCCGTTAGTCCGGCTGACGGACATGCGGGCTTGAGTGGCACGCTGGGCGCTGACTAAGGTCCGCAACACCCGAATGCGCGCTCCTCCCGCCGACTGGATTCTCCGCGGCGACCCTTTCCACTCCAATGGAAACGGTCGGGGCCACGCCTTTCCAGCCATCCTGGAGCATTTGATACGCCAGCGGGGCCTCCCGGCTGGTGACGATCTCGAAACCTTTCTCCGCCCGAAACTGCGAGATCTGGCCGACCCTTTTGAGGTCACGGAGATGCGGCCGGCCGTCGAGCGCATCCTCCGCGCAGTCGATCGGGGCGAAAAGGTCTGCATTTACGGCGATTATGACGTGGATGGCGTCACCTCGATCGCGGTGATGCGCCGCCTGCTTCACGCCTATGGGCTGGAGCCACGGCATTTCATCCCGCGGCGTAGCAGTGAGGGCTACGGGCTGAGCTGTGCCGCGCTGGCCCGCTGCATGGTCGAGGGCCCGAAGCCGGACCTGCTGATCGCGGTCGATTGCGGCACCGTTTCGCTGGATGAAATTGCCGCCCTGCGGTCCGATGGGGTCGACGTCATCGTGGTGGATCACCACGAGCCCAGCCCCCGTGGCCGCCCGGACGTGGTCGCGCTGGTAAATCCCAAGTGCGGCAGTGGTCCGACCTATCTGTGCGCCGCCGGCGTCTGCTTCAAGCTGGCCCACGCCATGGTCAAGGAGCGGCCGGCACCGAATTTCGATCTCAAGGAACTGCTTGAACTGGTGGCGGTTGCGACCATCGCTGACATCGTCCCGATGATCGGGGAAAATCGCCTGCTCGTCCGCCACGGGCTCAAGCGCCTGCCGCTGACCCTCAATCCGGGCCTCCAGGCACTCCAGGAAGTCTCGGGCATGAATGGCAAGGCGACCTCGATGGACGTCGGCTTCCGGATCGGCCCGCGCCTGAATGCTGCCGGCCGCATGGACGTGCCGGAAGACGCGCTGGCTACCCTGCTGACCGACTGCAAGAGGCTCGCCCGGACGCTCGCGGAGAAGCTCGACGACTATAACAAGCGCCGCCAGACTCACGAGACCCAGATCCGTCGCGAGGCGATGGAGATGCTGATGGCGACTTTTGATCCGGTAAGGGACCCCGTCATCGTGCTCGGCTCACGGACCTGGCATCCCGGCGTCGTGGGCATCGTCGCGTCGCGGCTGATGCGGCAATTCCACAAGCCCACGTTTGTCGTGGCCATTGATGCCGAAGGTGTTGGCAAGGGCAGCGGACGTAGCATCGAGGGCGTCTCGCTGGTTCAGGCGATCAATGCCTGCCGCGGGCACCTGCTCGCCGGCGGTGGTCATGACATGGCGGCCGGTCTCTCCATTGCCGAGGACAACATGGACGCTTTCCGCTCGGACTTCGCCGACTTCGTCCTGAGCAATACCGCCCCGGAGCAGCGCCAGCCCAAGTTGTGCGTGGATGCTGAAATCTCCTTTGATCAGCTCTCGCTGGAATTCCTCGCCGACTACGAGCTGCTCCAGCCCTTCGGCAATGGCAACCCGCAGCCGATCTTCATGGCCCGCAGCGTCCACCTTAGCCGCCCGCCGGTGCACATGAAGAACCAGCACCTGCGCCTGAACCTTCGCCAGGGCTACCACGAGCAGGATGCCGTCTTTTTCGGTGGCGGCGAAGTCGCCCTGCCTGATCCGCCGTGGGACATTGCATTTACCATCGACCGCAACTGCTTCCGCGGCCGGACGACCTTGCAGATCATCATCCAGGACGTGCGGGCGGCGCAGTGACCTGAATCACACCGTCAATCTCGCTACCCGCGGCCTCACCAGCCGCTCGTAGTCGTGCCATGACATCTTGATCAGCTCGATATGCGAGCCGGCGTTGAAGACGATCTCTCCTTCCGCCGCCAAGTCCGGGGAGACGTAGGTGGACATGTCGTAGAGATTTCCAAAGGGCGGCATCGCCCCGGGCTCGCAGTCTGGGAAGCGGCGCTTGAAAAGATACTCGGGAGCCAGCTCCACATCATCGGTAGCGGCCAAGTCGTGCAGTTCTTCCAGCCTTAGCCGTCGGTTTGACGGCACCACAGCCATGGCCAAAGCCCCGTCGAGCGTTACCATGACGGTCTTTGCCAGGACGTCGGGAGGCACATGGGCATTCCGTGCGATCTCGGCAGCCGTGAAAGCAGGTGAGTGGGTGATGGTGATGTATTTGACGTTCCTCGCGTCGAGGAAGGCTTTGAGTTTTTTCGATAGCATGGCGGAACCCTCGCTTTCCATGGGCCGGATGCTCGCTCTCTGGTGGAGGGCATCGCGGCGGGTTGAAAATCACGCGGCTGACCGGCATTGCGCGGGGACCGTGAAACGTCTGTCCGACCGCATGTGAATCTAACCACCGGTAAGCCCGGTCCCTGCATGGGTCAAATGACACCCGGGCAAAACGAACAACGCCTGCACCGGTGAACGGAGCAGGCGTGAGGAAAGAAGTGAGCCGGGCGATTTTTCCAAGTCATCGCTCATCCTCTTCAGGCTTTGCGATCTGATTCCGACTCGGTTCGTCCGGCTCTGGGAAGACTGGTCGCACTGCTCGGAAATCACGCAACGTGTTTCTTCGATCTTTGCGGAGATTTTTTCGTGGCGGGTGTGGGCGTCATCCAGTCTTGCCTCCCATGGCGGTTCCGGGTTCCGCTGGCTGTGCCGATGAAGGAAACGCTGGCCGAACTTGAGCGTTGGGGCGCCGACGTGATCTTCGGTCGCGCCAAGGGCTTTCGCGCCAGCATGATGCGGCTCGCGATGAGCCTGCTCTCCGGCGTTTATCGCGGCGTGGTCCAGGCGCGGCTGCTCGTTTACCGGCGTCGCTGGCGACAGCAGCATCACCTCGGCACGCTCGTCGTCAGCATCGGCAACCTCACGGTGGGTGGAACGGGAAAGACACCAGTGGTCGAGCTGCTCGCCCGCACCCTGCGCGATGAAGGCCGCCGGGTCGCGATCCTCAGCCGCGGCTACAAGAGCCGCCGCCTGAAGACTCCCCAGAATTGGAAGGACAAGGACGGCAACAAGCTGCCCGCCGAGAAGATGCCGAAGGTGGTCTCCACCGGTCGGGCGCTCCTGCTCGACTCGAAGTTCGCCGGTGACGAGCCCTTCATGCTCGCTCGCAATCTCAACAACGTGGCCGTGGTCGTGGACAAGGACCGCGTGAAAGGCGGCCGCTTCGCCGTCGGCCAGCTCGGCGCGGACACGTTGGTGCTGGATGATGGCCTCCAGTATCTCCACCTCGCTCACGGCATCGATATCGTGCTGGTGGACCGCAGCGCCCCCTTTGGCACCGGCGCGATCCTGCCACGCGGCACCCTGCGCGAACCACCGCGCAATCTCTGCCGCGCCAGCTACATCCTCATCACGAAGTGCGATGGCACGTCAAATGACGCGCTCATCGAACGCCTCCGCCGTTACAATCGGGTCGCGCCGATCATCGAGTGCACCCACGGCCCGCGCTATCTTGAGGAAGTCTTCACCGGCGAGCGCCAGGAGCTCGATTTCCTGAAGGACAAGTGGACTGCTGCGATCAGCGGGATCGCGGTGCCGGAAGGCTTCGAGCGTAGCGTGGAGAAGCTCGGTGCGCGCGTGGAAATCCGCCGGCGCTTCTCCGATCACCATCGCTTCTCACGCCGCGAGATCGACAAATTCATGGAGCGCTGCATCGAGCGCGACATGGAGCTGGTGGTCACCACCGAAAAGGACGCCGTGCGTTTTCCGAAGCCGAAGGAACTCACCGTGCCGATCTATTTCCTCCGCATCGAGGTGGAGATCCTCAAGGGCCACGATGCATGGAGTGATTTGATCGCGAGGCTTTGCCATCCCGGTGCACCGGGTGATCCGGTGCTGAGACATCGTGACGCCTACGCGATGTAGTGGCGAAGGAGACGGTGATCAGTGAAGAGCGATCGCCTGCTGGGTCTGTCTGGTCATGACGACTTTGGACTGGTTTCGACGGATGCCACGGGCGACAGTGCAGGCAAGGTCCCGGCCCCTCCATCATGTGCCTTCCCCTCCGGCCTTTGGTTGCCACCGTGCTGATCGCCGCCAGCACCCGCTTGCCGGCCCCCGAGACGTCCATCGGGGCAGGCCCTGGCACCGTTCGCATCTATCTGTTGGCGGACCCCTGGCATACCGGCTTGGCCTTCGAACTCCACTGGCTTGAAGAATGGGGCTACATCAAGCCGACGGAAATCGGCACCCATGAGTTTGTTTCGATGAGCTGGGGCAATGAAGTCGCGTACGTGCAGGAGCGTTGGCTCACCCCGGGTCAGGTCTTGCGCGCCTTGTTCACCCCTTCACCCTCCGTGATGGAGTGCATTCCATTCGACTGGAAGGTTGAGGAAGTTTGCCTTCACCAACGCATCTACGTGGCGGAAGTCCCGGAATCCTCCGGGGCGGCGCTTGCCGGATTTCTCAATGCCCATACGGCGCGGAGCCGTGACGGGACGCCGATTACGATTGCGCCGTCGAGCTGGGGCGATGGTCGCTTGATCCGCTGCCCCCGGGACCTCCCCTATGACATCTTCCGGATGTGCAACAATTGGACGGCGGAAGCCCTGGCTGCCACCGGCCTGTCGATCGACACCAAAAGAGTTCTGACGGCCATCGACGTGATCGATCAGGCAACCTCCGAAGCGAATGGATTCCGCCTGATTTGGAATCCATCGCGTCCGTGAGCCCCGGGCTTTGGGAGGATTGTTACGGAGCCAGAAAGTCGGTCACATTCGCCGTCCCGCTTTGGCCGAGGAACTTGTAGTTGATCGTGCCCGCGCTGGCTTCCAGGACGCCCCCATTTTCCTCGAAGTCCAAGCCGGTGAAGGTCACGGAAGACTTCGCATCGATGGTGTCCGGATTCGCGGTGACGTTGGTGCCTTTCTTGAACTTCAGATTGTAGCCCTTGGTTTGCGAGAACTTCACCACCTTCTCCGGGAAGACGATGACGTCACCATCCGGCCGGGTGAGAATGGCGGAGGCGAAGATGCTTACCTTGCCGTTGACCGTCCTCTCTTCGAGTTCGAGATCGATGGACCAGGCCTGCTTGAGGTTGTCCTCGGTTCCCGGTGGAGCTTCGAATTCGAACGGCTCGTTCTGTCCCGAAAACGGGATGCCATTCGCCTTGCCACTATAGCTTGAGGTGCCTGTCACGCCTTCGTAGGGCGCACCGACATCCACCAGTTCGGCCACATAGGTGCCGTTTGATTTAAAGCTGGCCTCCATGCCGTCGGCGGTGCCTTTGAAACTGCTCTTGGTTTCAGCGACCGGCTCGCCGTTGACTGTTCTCACCCGGCCGAGATTCATGGAGAGATCGCTGTTGCCGCCCGAGTCCTGAACACCGTCAACCGTTCCCATCCCCATGACCTTTCCGGACTCGTCTTGGGCCACATCGAGGTCGTAGCTGCGCGCTGGCACGACCGGCGAGGTCCCCTTGTAGTTGCCGGTGAAGCTGGCGATGCGCGTCAGCAGGTCGTTGCCGAGTGGAAAGGGGAAGCGGAAGCTTCCAGTCGGGGCGGGCCGGGTACCGCCTCCTCCTGCGACGCCACCGGTTTCGCTGAAATTGTTGAACTCCATTTGACCCACCGCGACACTCATGGCGGAGCTGTAGCCGTAGATGGAAAAGAAGAATTGATCGGTCGATGCCATGCCCCAGTCGCCGTTGGCCAAGGTGCCGCCACCCGCGGCACCGAGACCGAAGGAGCCGAGGGAGATCCACTGGTAGCCGTCGGAGGGGTCGATGTCGTAATAGGCGGTCACGGTTTGACTCGAAGCGTTCCAGTGAAGTCTAACAGCTCCGGAGTTGCCCTGGGGACCGCCGGAGTCCCCGCCACCCACATGGGTGCCGGCGACGTCCATTTGGGCACTGAACCCCGTGCGGGCAGGAGGGGCACCCAAGGCGGAGTTGTAAAATTCGTGGTAAAGGGTCGTATCGCTGGACAGCGGACTTTCGAGGGTGATTCCCATGCTGTTGACTTGGAACGGGGAGACAGGCGAGGTGGTGTTGTAGAGGTCGATCTGCATGTCCCAATCGGAATTGTAGGGAAGACGGGTGCGGATCCAGGGTCGATCCACTTGGTCCTCTAAGGTGCCGCTGGCACATTTGTAGTTCAGGCGGGACCCGGCATCGTCCATCGCGCCGTTGCCGGTCACCACGTCGGTTCCCCAATTCGCGTTGTTCTTCGAATTGCCTTCGAAATTGTCATCGCCGTTGGCGAATGCGGACGTGGAAAGGAGGGGCGCGCACAGAAGTGCTGCCAGAAGGACGGGGGAGGATTTCATGGTCGTGCGTAGTCAGGGGCTGGCCGCACGCAGCCCGTTACGGGCAGCGGAGGCGACTTGAGGGGGGGCGTCGCTTTCGATCCGGGCGAGCGCCTCGCGCGCCGCCGGAGTGCCGGCGCGCCGTAAAGCGAATACGGCGCGGATTTGAAGATTGAGACTGTTGGGCGAGGTCGCGAGACGCTGGAGCTCCGGAACCAGCCTTTCGTCGAAGTCCAGCGCCGCGGAGGAAGACGGGTCCTGATGGACGGATGCGCCAAGGGCGTTGAGCCCGGCGATCCTGGCGGCGGTGTCCTCCTCGGCCAGTACCAGAGGAAAGATCCGCCCGGCCGATGTGTCGGACTGGTTGACCATGGCTTCGTACAGACGCCGCCGGACCTCGACCTCCGCTTCGTCCTCTGCCATCTCGGTCAAGCGATTGCCAAATCGCTCGGCGGTCTGGTGGGTGCTGATCGCCCACGCGGCGGAAGCGCGGACTTCCGGATCGGTGTCGGCGCGAGCGACTTCGAGCAGGAACGGGACGGCATCAGCCGATGACTTGGCAAGAGCCTCCACCGCCACGATTCTCAACTCACCACTGGCGGTGGGAGACGAAAGATAGCTGCGGAAGACCGGAGCCACGCGGTCGAAATCATAGCGGCCGAGGCCGTGGAGAATCTCTGAAGCAACTTCTCCGGAAGGCAATCGGGCAAAAGTCTCGGTCAACGCAAGCTGCGCGGTCGTCGTCTGGACAGTTCCCAGGGTGACCGCGGCTTCAATGCGCAGCGCCTCCGGGCACGTTGGATTGGCAAGCAAGTCTGCCACGAGCCGCACGGCAGTGTCATTGCCGATCAACCCGAGCGCCCGGATTGCCGCGCGGGCCACGGATTCATCGGTATGGCGCACCAGCGACTCGAGCAGTGGTATCGTGGCCGGGTTCCCCGCGCGGCCGATAAGCCAAAGCATGTGCTCCAGATCCGCGGGAGATGCGGTCCCGAGCACATGTTGCAATGCGGCCAGCGCCTCCGGAGTGCCCTCGCGCGCTAGCCGGAACGCAAAATCGCGCCGCGCTGCGAGGTCGGTTCCTTCATCAAGGAAACGCTCGATTGTTTCCCGCAGGCTCAGGCCCGTCTTCATGTACTTCGCCTCGATCTGGCGGCGGTAGTGACTCTGAATTTGTCTCCCGAGTGCCACGACGATCGGCCCGGTGACCAAGCGCTGGGTCCTCGGGAACCATGCGCGTGCCGGATCGTCGTAGGGATGGCGGTGCTCGATCCAGACACTGCCGGCAATCAAGATTGCGATTGCGAGCACAAGGCCGAATACGCTCCCGATGGTCCATTTCACCCTACGCCAAAACCGGTGACGGCTCGTGCGTTCCGACCCAGGACCTGACTGACCCCGCGCCTTCATGAGAACTCCCATGATGAGACCCAAGCGTCAGGAGTTCAACGTGGATTTTACCTCTCTCTGGTCGAATGACGTCGACTGTCGAAAGTCTGCCTTACGAGTTGTTTCAGCGACACGTCACTAACAAGGACATCATGCTCGCGATGGCGTGATGCTCACTTCGATGCTCTTGCTGGCGGGCGTGTTGCTGCCTTCCGCGACATGACCGACCGGCACCAGCACATTCGCCTCGGGGAAATAGGCTGCCGCCAGGCCGCGCGGCATATCGTACGGGATTGCGCGGAAGCCATTCAGGTGGCGTTCGCCATCACTCCAATGGCTGGTCACGTCGATGCGATGACCGGGCTTCACGCCGATTTCTGTTAGATCCTGTGGATTGAGGAAGACGATATCGCGCATGCCGGAGATGCCGCGATAGCGATCGTCCAATCCATAGACCGTGGTGTTGAACTGGTCGTGGCTGCGCAAGGTCTGGAGCAAGAGGCGACCGGGTGCGGGTTGGAAGGCATCGAGCGGCGCTGCGCTGAAGTTCGCCTTCTGGTTTGTCGTATTCCAGACGCGCTCCTTCGCGGCATTGGGAAGATAGAAGCCGCCGGGTTCGCGGATGCGCTCATTGTAGCGGTCGAAGCCGGGAATCACCGCTTCGATCCAAGTACGGAGTCTATCGTAATCCCCGACCAGCCACCGCCAGCGGATGTTGCCGGCATCGCCGAGCGTTGCTTCTGCCAGCCGCGCGACAATCTCCGGCTCACTGAGCAAATGTTCCGACGAAGGCTTCAGTCGCCCTTGCGAAGACTGGACGACGCCCATCGAGTTTTCAGTGGAGACGAGTTGCCCGCCATCTTCGTCGCTACGCCCCAGGCAGGGCAGGATCAACGCACGCCTGCCGTGAATCAGATGGCTTCGATTGAGCTTGGTCGAGACGTGGCAGGTCAGCCGGCACTTGCCGAGTGCCGCGGCGGTGAACGTGCTGTCCGGAGTTGCCTGTGCGAAATTTCCGCCAAGGGCGAAGAAGACCTTCCCGCGTCCTTCATGCATGGCGAGGATGGAAGCGACGGTGTCGTAGCCGTGTTCGCGCGGAATGGGAACACCGGCCTGTTTCTCCAGGGCCGCGAGAAACCACTCCGGCATCTTCTCGAAGATCCCGACCGTGCGATCCCCCTGCACGTTGCTATGGCCGCGCACCGGACATAGTCCGGAACCGGGACGGCCCACCGCTCCCAGCAGAAGATGGACGTTCGCGATCTCGCGGATGGTCGCCACCGCATTCCGATGCTGGGTAAGTCCCATCGCCCAGCAGGTGATCACCCGTCGTTCCCCCGCGCCGAGCAGCGTTGCGAGTTCCTCGATCTTGTCGCGGCCAATGCCGGACAGCTCCTCGATGTCCTGCCATGACGTGGCCTCCAATAAACTACGATAAACCTCGTAGCCATCCGCATGCTCTCTGATGAATTCGTGATCGATCGTTCCCGCGGCCACCAGTGCCTTCGCCACACCGCGGAACAGCGCCATGTCCCCATTCACCTTCACCTGAAGATAGCTGGAGGCGAGCGGAGAGGCCTTTCCCAGGATCCCGCGCAAATGCTGCGGATGGGCGAAACCAAGCAGGCCCGCCTCCTTCAAGGGATTCACGGCCACCAGCTGGGCTCCCCTGTCCACGGCTTCCTCCAGCGTCGAGAGCATCCGCGGATGATTCGTTCCCGGATTCTGTCCGACGCATAGGATCACCTCCGCCTCCAGGAAATCTTCCAGCGTCACCGTGCCCTTGCCGATACCGATCGCATCACGAAGCGCCAGACCGCTCGATTCGTGGCACATGTTCGAGCAGTCCGGCAGATTGTTCGTCCCGTAGGCGCGCACGAAGAGCTGATAGAGAAACGCGGCCTCATTGCTGGCGCGACCCGAGGTGTAGAAAATCGCTTCATCCGGAGAATCGAGTCCGCGCAATTCTTCCGAGATCAACTTGAAAGCCTCATCCCACGACACCGGCTCGTAGTGCGTCGCCTCCTCGCGCAGCAGCATCGGTTCGGCGAGCCGGCCTTGCAGGTCGTGCCACGCATCGCTCTGTGCCATCAGTTCCGCCACCGGGTGCGCCGCGAAGAACTCGCGGCCGATGGTCTTGGCCATCGCTTCCGACGCGATCGCCTTCGCTCCATTCTCGCAGAACTCCGCATGTGCGCGATCACGGTCTGGATCCGGCCACGCGCAGCTCGGGCAGTCGAAGCCACCGACTTGATTCAGGTCGAGCAATGCCTTGGTCCCGCGCGCCACGCCCGCCTTGCCGAAGACATGGCGCAGTGACGACGTCACGGCGGGAAGGCCGGCAGCGTATTCTTTCGGCTTGGAGAAGTGCTCGTCGCTCACTGCCTCACCCTACTGGCAGGAAGCTCCTCCGCAAAAGGAAAGCCGGTCACTTCGCGGCGGCGGCCTTCTTTTGCGCGAAGTATTCGGATGCCGCCGGCATCTTCAGTTGCTCGGCCGTTTGGATCAGTGCGATTTTCTCTTCCGCGTCGGTGCTGCTCGCTACCAGCGACTCGAGGTAGGGAATGGCGTCCCGGCTGCCAAAGTTCGCGGCTGCCTGTAGCGCCGCCTTGCGGATCTCTTGCTCCGGGTTCTCCAGTTCCGCGAGGATTCGCTTCAAGGAGTCGCTGTCTTCGTTCCAAGAGAGCTTCACCAGTTCGTCCGCCTTTTCATGGACCCACGCCTCGTGTTCATTCGAGCCGGGAGCATAGGGTGAAAGCTGGGGACGAGGCAACCCGTCCGCGGGTGAAGCAAGATTGCGCGCAAGGCGCGACGGCGCGGCCGATATGGCCCCGCGGGAATCCGCTCGGGGGGCGGAGGATTCCCCGGGGCCCTTCCACCAGCCTCTCCATGTGAGCATGGCGGCCATGACCACCAGAACACAGGCGGCGAGAAGAGTGATACGACGGGTCATGGAACCGGCTCAGTCGAAGTTGAGAACGCTATTGCCCACCAGATGGGCGACGATCTTCCCGACCCATAGCATCTCATCGAAGTAGCCGCTGCCGTCTCCCGTGAAGATCACGTTGCCGCGTTCGCGTTGGTCACCATCGTTATTCGGTGCGCTCAGTTTGTAGAATTCCGTGCAATTGCCGCGGAAAGTCATCTGGATGCCCTTCGAGGGGAAGCGCAGGTGCATCTTCGCCGCGAAGCGGTTCCGCGTGTCTTCCTGGTCGGTGACCCAATCGACCGTGCCGGAGTAGATCAGGCTGTCGAAATCGAAGCTGATGCAGATGAACTCGGTGACGTCTTCCAAGCGAACACCATCCTTGTCGATGACCCACACCCTGGCGTAGGTGGACGAGCCCTTGGTGGCGGCGATGGTCGGCTTGAAGTAGCCGAGATCTACCTGCAACGCGGAGCCGGCTGGATATTCCGTCTCGTTTTCATCCCCGGCGAAGCGGATCAGGTCCTTGGCTGTGATCGCGATATTGGTAAGTTTGCCAACGATGGTCTCGGAGGAGGATGAGACGCTCACGTTGCCGGGATGCTGGTATTGACCCGTCACGGTGCAGGTCAGTTCCATGATTTCCGGGGTGGCTTGGACCGGCGATGCCGGGAACATGACTGCTGCAAGCAGTGGGAGGAGGGGGAGCTTGAGTTTCATAATTCTTGGTTTTTGGGCATTTCACTTCAATCACACCGTGCAGGCGCGGTCAATTTCACCCGCCTCGGAGAAGGACCCATGGTGGAATTTTGACGTTTAATCATAGGAATTTGGGCAAAAAGGATCGCTTCTGCGTCGCTTCTGAGGCAACCCGATGTGAACTGAATGACCGCCAATATTCCCTCACTGCTTACCATGATGATCCCGTCGCTCGGGCTCGCCGCCGCGATCGACTATCCTTCGACTCGCAAGGCCGACGTGACCGAAGAACTGCACGGCACCAAGGTGCCCGACCCCTACCGCTGGCTGGAGGATGACAATGCCGCCGAGACGAAGTCATGGGTGGCGGCGCAGAACGAGGTCACGCAGTCCTTTTTGAAGACCGTGCCGCACCGTGACGAGATCCGGAAGCGGTTGGCAGATCTCTGGAACTTCGAGCGCACCGGTGCGCCGCAGGAGTATGGTGGGAAGTGGTTCTTCACCCACAATACCGGCCTGCAAAACCAGTCGGTGCTGAAGGTCTCCGATACGCTCGATGGCGAGGGCAGGCTGCTCCTCGATCCCAATACACTTTCGGCGGATGGCACCGTGGCGCTTGCCCATTTCACCCCGAGTGAAGATGGCAAGCTGCTCGGCTACTCCATCTCGCGTGGCGGCAGCGACTGGAACGAGATCCTCGTCCGCGACGTCGCCACCGGCAAGGACACCGGTGATCACCTGCAGTGGGTGAAGTTCAGCGGCATCTCCTGGGCCAAGGATGGCAGCGGCTTTTTCTACAGCCGCTACGATGCCCCGCCGGAAGGTGCCGCGCTGACGCAGAAGAACGAGTTCCAGAAGCTGTGCTTCCACAAGATCGGCACGCCGCAATCCGAAGACCAGTTGATCTACGAGCGGAAGGATCAGCCGAAGTGGGGCTTCGGCGGTGGAGTCACCGAGGACGGCAAGTTCCTCGTGATCCATGTGTCCGAGGGCACCGATCCGAAGAACCGTCTTTTCTACCGTCCCGTGGATGGCGACAAGGTGATCGAACTGCTTGCCGATGCCGATGCGGAGTATGACTTCATCGGCAACTACGATAGCGTCTTCTATTTCCGCACCGATCTCGATGCTCCGCGTCGTCGTGTGATCGCGATCGACGTGACGAAGCCGGAGCGGTCCGCTTGGAAGGAGATCATCCCGCAGTCAAAGGATCTGCTTCAGGAAGCCAGCATGGTCGGCGGCAAGCTGGTGGTGGAGTATTTGAAGGACGCGAAGAGCGCGGTGACCGTCTATGATCCCACCGGAACCAAGGTCCGCGATGTCGACCTGCCGGGTATCGGCAGCGCAGCGGGTTTCCACGGCCGCGAAAAGGACAAGCAGACCTTCTACACCTTCACCGGCTTTACCGATCCGGGTGCGATCTATCGCTACGATCTCGATAGCGGGACCAGCACGCTGTGGAATCGTCCGAAGGTTGGCTTCGATGGCTCGTCTTATGAGACCAAGCAGGTCTTCGCCACCAGCAAGGACGGCACGAAGGTGCCGCTGTTCATTGTCCACAAGAAGGGTCTCACACTCGATGGCTCACATCGCACACTGTTGACGGGCTACGGCGGTTTCAACATCAGCATCACGCCGGCCTTCTCCGTCGGCCGTGCGGTGTGGCTGGAGCGTGGTGGAGTGCTTGCGGTGGCGAATCTTCGGGGTGGCGGTGAATACGGGAGCGAGTGGCACCTCGCAGGCACCCGCTTGAAGAAGCAGAATGTCTTCGATGACTTCATCGCTGCCGCCGAGTGGCTGGTGAACGAGAAGTACACCTCATCCAAGAAACTCGCCATTCAGGGAGGCAGCAATGGCGGCCTGCTGGTCGGTGCGTGCATGACCCAGCGCCCGGATCTCTACGGCGCGGCACTTCCCGCCGTCGGCGTGATGGACATGCTGCGCTTCCACAAGTTCACCATCGGCTGGGGCTGGGAGCCGGACTACGGCAGCGCCGAGAACCCGGAAGAGTTCAAGGCCCTGCTACGATACTCGCCGTACCACGCGCTGAAGCCCGGCACCCGCTATCCGGCGACGATGGTGACCACCGCCGATCACGATGACCGCGTGGTGCCGGCTCACAGTTTCAAGTTCGCCGCGCGCCTTCAGGAGTGCCAGGCGAAGGACGGCCCGCCGGTGCTGATCCGCATCGACACCAGCGCCGGCCACGGTGCGGGCACGGCGCTTTCCAAGATGATCGACAAGACCGCCGACGAGTGGTCCTTCCTCGAAGCGGTCTTGTAAGTGGCAAATGAATTCAGGCGGCGGGAAACGATGGTCCATCGTTTCTCCGCCGCCTTTCGTTTTCCCCAAGTCGATTACTGCACGCCCGCGCGGATGAAACCGTGGGCATTGGTGCCGGCGTTTCCGGCGGTGCGGAAGGTCTTGTAAACCCAGCCGGCATCGGGGGCCGGGAACTCGGACTGGATGAGGGACGCGTCGTCGCCGGTGACTTCCGTGACGGCGCGGTCACCCCAGGTGCCGAGGCTGGCGGAGGCTTCGACCGTGTAAGTCACACCATCGACGGGCGCGGAGACCATGCGGTTGCCGCTCGGTGAGAAGACGGCGTTTTCACGGACCGCGATGGTCAGCGTGAGCACGTCGGACGTCCCGTCAATGTAGGCCACTCGTCCATGGGACCGGCCGGAGGAGGCACCGGTGATCGGACTGCCGTTCAAGGCGAACTCCATCAGGTTCGAGACACCATCGCCATCCGGATCGGAGGCAGGCAGGGCCGCGTTGCCCGAGAGGCTGTTAGGCGGTGCGGTCGACCAGGCGGCATAGGGTGAAACCGAGGTGCCACCGGGATTGATGGCAAAGACGAAGCCACCGACCTGGCCTTCGAGGTTGGTATTCACACCGGTGCGGCCATGCAGGCTGCCGGTCACGGTGCCACTGCCATCAGCGGTCGCCGTGCCGATCACGGTCATGTTGGCAAGAACGGGAACCGCGCTCGGCTCGCCGACCGTCTGCGCCTTCACGCCGTTCGCACCGCTGTCGCCGAAGACGACGTAGCCGCCGGCGGCATTGCCATCCCAGGCAGCGCTGGCGTAGAGCGTCACCGTTTGTCCGGCATTGAGACCGGTCAGAGTGAAGGTATGGTCGTTGGCATTGGCTGCGGGGCCGAAGGTGTAGAAACCGGAACGGATCATCGGCTCCCACGCGCGGCCATTGTCGTAGGCTCCCACGTGGTTGATGGAGAAGGCATAGCCCAGTCCATTGATATCGCTGGCGGTGGCCGCAGCGGTATCCGCCACGTAGTTCGCGTAGACCGGAGTCCAGGTGGAGACGGAGTTGCCGCCCACGTTCGTGAAGTCAAGATAGAGCCGGGTACGATTGTCGAAGGTGGCCGAGATCGTGTGGTTGGCAGTGACTTCGTCGAATGAATACGCGTCCAGGCTGCTCACCGGCACATTGTCGACGAAGACCTCCGCGACCTGATAGCCGGGATCGGGAGTGAAGGTGTATTGCAGGCTGCTGCCATGGCTCACCGAACTCGTGCCGGCGGGGCTGATGGAACCGTGCGCGCCGGCACTGGCCGTGATGGAGTAGCTATTCAGCGCGAAGCTGACGTTGACCGTGTGATTGGCGACGACATTGGTGAAGGTGTAGTTCGTCACCGCACCGACCGAAGCGCCGTCCACCAGCACGTCTGCCACGTGGTAGCCTGCCTCCGGTGTGATGGTGAAGGGAGAGTTCACACCATGGTTCACGGTCACTGAGCCGGACGGGCTGATGGACCCATGGGCCCCGGCGCTGGCGGTGATGGTGTGAGTGGAGGTATTGACCGCGAAGCTGGCGCTGATCGTGTGGTTCACCTCGACGGCGCTGAAGGTGTAGTTCGTCACCGCACCGACGGAGGCGCCGTCCACCAGCACGTCTGCGACGTGATAGCCGCTGTTCGCCGTGATGGTGAAGCTCTTGTCGTCACCTCCCGGGACTTCGACCGCTCCCGTGGGCGTGATTGAGCCATTGGCTCCTGCACTGGCAGTGATGATAGGGGCGGGGAAGAAAAGGAAGCCACCGACCTGTCCTTCGGAAGCAGTGCCGACCCCGTCGGAGCCGTTCAAGCTGCCGGTCACGACACCGCTGCCATTCGCGATCGCGGTGCCGATGTAGGTCAGGTTGGCAAGCGTCGGGGCGGTTCCGGGGTTACCGACCGTCTGCGCTTTCACGCCGGTTGGAGCGTTGTCACCGAAGAGAACGTAGCCGCCCTTTCCGTTTCCATCCCAGCCGGCGCTCGCGTAGAGCTTCACCGATTGACCCGCGTTCAGGCCCGACAAGGTGAAGTCGTGATTGTTCCCGAGTTGCCCAAAATTGTAGAACCCCGAACGCGTCAAAGGCTGGCCCGCCTGACCATTGTCCCAGCAGGCGACGTGGTTGAAAGTGAAGTTGTACGACGTGCCGCCGGCACCGGTGATATTCACCATCGTGTCGCCCAGCGTGATGCCCGTCACCGGCGTCCAGCCGCTGGCGGTATTCAATGCGTTGCTGGCGAAATCGAGCTTCAGCGGAGCGGCTTCAGCGAGGCCGAGGGCAGCGAGGAAGGAAATCGCCGAGGCGGCGAAACCCTTGATTTTGCGTCGTTCCGGACGAGGCGACGGGGGATGGAGTTGGGTTGGATGGATGGATTTCACGATCGATGGATGGACTGGATCTATCGCGCTGTTTCCGGGTTCCCCGGGATGACTTCCATGGGTGAAGTCACTCGGGAGCGGGAGTGGAAACGGCGCTGTCGGGTTGGGTTCCGAAGTGAATCGAGAGATCCGATTCAACCTTGGGTTACTGACCATTGGTCTCATCCAGGAGAGATGGCGAGCAAAAAGTTGCATAAAAGTGCATAGTAACCGTGCGTGGCCTGTCGCCGTCGATTCTTGTGGGGGAAAAAACAGCTGGAGCGCGGGACCCCGTCCCGCGCTCCAGCACCTCGCCCTCCCAAACACCCAAGAGAACTTTCCTAAGTCGCGGATTTCCCCGCGCCTTCCGTCTCCAACCGGGCCGCTATCGCTTCGATCACCGCGTCCGGCGAGAACTCGCCCGCTGTTAGGCCGATCCTTCCCACGCCTGCAAAATCGCCCGGATCGAGAGCGCCCGCATCCGCCACCGCCTTGGCCGGGAGACCCAACCGCCGGGCGGTCTCGATCAAGGCCCTGACGGATGCCTCTTTGGCGTCGCCCGCGACAATGATCGATTCCGCCCAACGGCTGAGCGCTTCCACGGACCGCTCACGCTCCAACATCGTGAGTGAGGTCGTATCGAGGAAAACCATGCGGCTGTCGGGATGGCGCAATCGCAGCGCCTCCGCCGTCACGGATGCCTGGCGGCGCGTGATTCGCGTCTGGCAAACGATCCCGAACTTCGGCGCGAACGGCAGCAGCGCCGCCTCTTCCGCATCCTCCACCACTGCGGCCCCAGCAGCTTCGCCAGCGATGGACAGGCTCTCCGCATCATCGCGAAAGCCCGCCACTAGCGGCTTGCAGTGCTCCAGCGTCAAAAGATTCAGCGCAGTCTGCGCACGCCGGACCGATGGCAAGGTGAGATCGAATAGTTCATGCCCGCTGTCCTTCCAGCGACGACGCGTTTCCCGCGGCAAGCCGTTCAAGGGAACCACCACGGTGTGCGTTGGCGCCCGGAACTCCAGCGGATCTCCCTCCAGCGCACCCCGGCGGCGGTACATCTCGCAAAGCGCCGCATCCGGTGCGAGCGGCCCCAGCACCGTCACCGGTCCGCGTTTGAGGCGGGACTCCAGGCGCGCAAGCGCTTCACGGGTTTCCTTTCCATGGCCGGCGACCATCGCACGGCGGAGTTGGAGGCGCATGGAGGGAGGGGATTGGGTGCTTGCAGACATGAACTTTGTATTGCAAAGTTTCGGGGCGGGTGAGTCCTCAATGGAGTGAGGATGCAGTTACTTTGTGGAACAAAGTAACTTTGGCAAGCCGGAAATCCGCGGCTATTTCAGCGTGTCCTCGGCTTCCTTGCTCCACTTGCCGTCGCGGAAGACTTCCGCGGCAAGGATCAGGGCCTGCGATTCCGGCGAGGCGGGACCGCCGTCGATGGAGAAAATCCGGACTTCCACGCCAGGTGACTTGCCTCCCGGCCCGGCCGGTACCAAGGCGGCAGTTGCCCCCGAACTACCCCGGAAGTAAAGATCGCCGGTTTCCGTGAAGTCGCCATTCCCGTTGGCATCGACTCCGAGCAGCGCCTGGTTACTAGGATCGTAGTACTCAAAGCGGAGCGGCACTTTCGATACCAGGCGGAAGGAAATTCCCTCCGGTTCATGCACGGGCACGGCGAGTTCGTGGAACAGGACCACCGAGCGAAATGGGCTCGTCTCCAGGGCGCTGGCATCGAGCACCACGCTGCCGGTGGCGGCCTTGTCCCAGCTCACGTTCCACGTCGTGACGTTGCCGGCACCTTGTCCCGTGTGTTCCCAGGCCACACGGACCTCAGCCGTGGCGGCATTTCCGGCGGCCAGTGTTCCCACGACGGAAATTTCCCCGCCCGAGGAAATAGAACGCGCCACACGGACTTCCGTAGCGGGCTTGCCGGCTTCAAAGCGGATGCCATCGCCCGCGGCAACTGCGCCCGGGCCGCTGACGACGAGGCTTCCTGTCACCCCGGCCGCATTGGAATTGAAGACCGTGAAGCGCGTGCGCGCACTGCCGCCGGGCGGAGCGATGCTGGTGACTTCCAGCGGCTGCACGGACAGCGGCTTGAGCTTGGCCACTGCGGCGCCGGGAGCGGGCGGAGCCGGGTCCGCAAGGCTGCTCTCCATTTCCGGCGTCAGCCACTTCTTGAGATAGTCCGGCAGATCGGCTGCGGACTTTCGCGCTGCTGCAAATGCGGTCCGTGCCGCCTCTTTCTCGCCGAGGCGGGCGAGGGCCTTCGCGCGACCGCTTTCGGCCAGCACGCGGCGGGCGGCAGGGATGTCGGGATGATTGGCGAGAAACGCGTCGAACTCGGCCAAGGCAGCCCGCGCTCCCGCCAGGTCGCCTGCTGCGAAGCGCGCGTCGAAGAGCTTGGAAAGCAGCGCCGGCTCATGCAGCACCCAGCCAAAGGACCGGGTCAGCCGCAGTGCCTCGCTGAACATGACGGCCGCTTCCGTCGGCCGCTGCCGGTCGAGCAGGTAGTCGCCATACTCACGGTAAAGCGTCGGTTCCCCCCGCTTGTTGCCCTGCGCGCGCATCTGCGTCAGCAGGCTGCCGAACTCTCCATCGAGCCCGTCGACACCGGCATTTGCCCGGGCGATGAGATAGTCGCGATCCGCATAAAGCGCCTCGTGAAAATGGCCTAGCGATTTCTCGAACTTGGCATCGGCCTGGATCGCATCGAGCGCTTCCTGTGACTCTTTCAGGTCGAGTTCCATCTTGGCGATCAGGCGGTCGAAGCCGTGGATCGCGCCCGCCCGCTTCGCAGCGGCGGCTGCTTGCTTCGCTTCTTCCAGGATCGCCTCGGACGGTCCTTCCCACTGCGATCGGTTTCGCAGCAGATTCAGCCGCAGTGTGTCCAGCCCGGGGCCGCTATGGGTGGCAGCCAGATCGCTTCCGAGCAATTCCTCCTGAAGGTCGATCGCCTCCTTGTTGTAGCCGAGGAAATCGAGGAGCTCCGCCCGCGACGCCAGCAACTTGAAGGCGTAGAAACGCTCCACCGACTCCAGATCCCGGTCCGGCGCGGTCAGGTAAGCCGCCGCTTCGTCGAGAAGCGCGCGCGCGTCCGTCGTACGGCCGATGTGGTCGAGCAGCTCCCCCTCGCGCTCGATCAATCGCCAGCCCATTGACCGTAGCTTCGCGGGCAGGGCGATGACTTCCTTGACCTTCACGGGCGGGCCGTCGCCATTCGCCGTGACCTTCTTTCCACGCAGCGTTTCCGCCCCGGCCCGGTTGGCCTGTAGCGCCGCTCCGATCTTGCCCTCCATCATCAGGCCACGCTCCAGATAGCCGAAGATCGTACAGCGGCGGACCGCGTCGCCATAGGGGCCATCGACCGGCAGTGGATCGAGCTTGTCGAGCACCTCGCGCGCGAACTTGCCGGCTTCGACATTCCTGCCCTGCTCGTAAATCAGGTGGCAGGCCGAGGCGCCGGCCGCCGCCGCGTAGTCGGTATTTCCCTCCGCGATCGCCTTCTCGAAACTCCGTTTCATGCCCTCGACGGCGGCGGCAGGGTCGGCTTTCTCGATCTTGCGGGCATCGTAGAATTCCTGGATGTAGGTGCGCTCCCCGGCGGCTACGAGCGGGCAGGCGAGGGCGGCGATCAGCAGGAGATGACGCATGGCAAGAGGACTACGGTTCAATGTCGCGGCTTCGATGATGAATCGGTGAAGTGACGAAGAATTTACCCGTGAGTGAACGGGCGGGCCGCCGAATGATTGGCGGGAAATGGCGAGATTGTGACATTCCTCGGTCCGGACGAGACCGCTCCTTGTCGCCGGGGTTTTGAAATGTCATCGGATTCCCGCCCATGAGACTCGTTGCCCTGCTTCTGTTCCCGGCGCTGCTGCTTTCCGCGGTGGCCGCGCCCACTTCCCACCTGGAACAGGCGACCGAAGTCATGGCGTCGATCCAGAAGAACTTCTACGACCGGAAGTCCGGCCTCTACGCTTCCAAGTCCGGCGGCAAGGATCCGGAGCTGATCTGGGGCAGCGGCGTAATGTTTTCCGCGGTCGTGGGAGCCGCGAGGAACGACAAGCAGTACCGCCCGGTGATGCGGAAGTTCTTCGACGGGCTGGAGGGTTACTGGGATCTGAAGGTGAAGATTCCCGGCTACGAACCCGGCCGAACCCAGGGAGGCAACGACAAGTACTACGATGACAACGCGTGGATGGTGCTCACCTTCCTGGAGGCCTATGAGCTCACCGGCGAGTCACGCTACCTCAAGCGCGCGGAGGAGACGCTCAAGTTCGTGACCAGCGGTTGGGACGAGGAACTCGGCGGCGGCATCTGGTGGCACGAGGCGCACAAGGGCGATGGCAAGAACACCTGCGTGAACGGCCCCGCAGCGCTCGGCTGCTTCCGCCTGGCTCGCTTTGAAAAGGATGCCGAGGCGGCCAAGTGGAATGCCTTTGGCGAAAAGATCATGGTGTGGACCGTGAAGACGCTCCAGGCACCGAACGGCCTGTTCGCCGACTCGATCAATGTGAAGACCAAGGAGATCAACCATGCCCAGCTCACCTACAATGCGGGCTTGCCGCTGCGGGCCTTCCTTTCGCTCTATGCCCGCACCGGCGAGCGCTTCTACATGGATGAAGCGCTGCGCATGGGCAAGGCCGCGAACTCCCTGATCGATGGAAGCACTAGCGCTTACCGCGATCCGATCAAGTGGGCGCACCTGATGGTGGAGGCGGATCTGGAGCTCTATCGCGCCACCGGCGACAAAAGCTATCACGAGCGTGCGATCAAGAATGCCGAGTACCACTATGAGACGTGGAAGAAGTCGCCCGCGCCTGACTTGATCACCCAGGCATCGCTGGCCCGCGAGCTGTGGCTGCTGGTCGACCACGAGACGCCGGTGGGCATCGAGTTCTGGAAAAAGTCGGACAAGCCGAAGGCAATCAAGTGATCTAACGGCTGGCCAGCGGGACGACCGAGAGGTGGTATCCGCCGCCGAGCTTGGTCATGGCCGCATCGACCGCGGAGAACACTTGCGGGCATGAGTAGAAGGACCCGCTTCCCGGGCCACCTGTGGTATGCGTGCTGATCAGCACCATCTCTCCACCGACCAGGAGGAATGAAGGATGGCCTGAATCGCCGGCGACGAGGTTCTTTCGGAACAAGCTCGAAACGCGCGAGCCATGGCGAAACGACAGGCCGTTCCCCTGAACGCCCGCGATCTCGTGGACGAAGGCTCGGCGCTGCTGATCGGTCACGAACGCGAGGCACCCGGCGAGCGATTCATAGCCCGTCGAAGGTGGTAGCAAGCGATACGGCTTCACGCCGGAAGGCAGCGGTGAATCGAGCTTTCCCACCGCAACGTCGGCGATCTCGGAAAGCGACTCGACCGCGACCAAGGTGCGGCGGTGGGGTTGCCCGCTCCGGTCGTTGAAAACAATCGTGGAACCCACCGGCCGTTGGTAGTGCGCCGCCATCACCACATGCAGCGGCGAAACCGCAGTGGCGGTGCGGGTATCATCCCACGCAACGCCGGTGAAATCGAGACGCCGCGTGAAGTTGTGACCCCATGTGGATGGCCGGTCGGTGGTGTAGTTCGTGATGACGGTATTGTCAGTCGCCCCATCTAACAGCGCCGCGAAGCGCTGGTCGGAGTCCGTGCGAATGGTTGCCCCCGAGAGGGCCGACGAAGGAGCCCCGGGCATGCGCGGGATATCCGTCGAGCATGCGGTAAGAAAAGCGATGGGAAGAAGGAGAAAGTGCTTCACTGGCGCGAGGGCTTGGGAGCCTTTGGGGGTTTGGTATCGGTAAGATCTTCGTAGCGATCCAGCCACCATTGTTCCTCCGAGTCCAAGTGGTTCTGGCTTCGGAGTTCCCTTGCATAGGTCCGCAGACCAATGGCGATATCCGGATGGTCCCGGTCCAGGTCGGCAAGCATTTCCTTGGAGAACGATGGGTATGCCTTCAGGGATTCAAGGGCGCTTGAACTCCATTCGTCCCGAAGCCAGGACGGCGTCGAGGGAGAAGTTGCCTTGAGCAAGTCAAGGGCGTGGCGCCCTCGCCGACCCGCTGGGAGCTCATGATCATTGGTGAAATCGGAGCGCTTCTTCGAGGACGCGAAAGAAACGGCCTCCGCATAACGACCGTCATCGATCAAACCTTGCAGCTGATGCCTGTTTTGAACCGCAGGTTGGACGGGAGCGCTCGCAATGATCCAAGCGGAAAGAGCAATGGCCGCCAGAACCGAAGAGCCCCATGGCGATGAGGTGTGAGTCCGCGACAATGGAAGTGTCGCCCGGCCTTGCACGATCCAGCAGAGCACGATCATCGCAAGGAAGAGCCAGCCCGAAACCGTTGCGATGAATTCAGAGGCATCGCGGAGAAGTTGGGTATGTGGGGGCAACCGTACTCCGCCCATGATTTGGACCAAGGACATGCCCTTCCAGGTGCTGCCGACCATCGATTCGAAAGCCGCGGGAGCGAGGATGAGAACGAATGCCCTGAGGTGCCTGACCCCGGTCAAAACAGCCACCGTCCTCGTCATGAGCGCGACTCTCCACAGCGAGACGATGGCCAGGAAAGCGATGTTCCATTTGGTGGCCGTGACCAGATCGGTCATGGACTCAACGGGAATGCCGTAGAGCCATGCGCACGGCGCCGTCATCCAGGCAAACGTGAGGAAGGATCCCAGCTGCGGCCACCGTTTGCCGGTATCTTTCAATTTCAGCGGCTCTGCGATGCATCCGAAGATGAAGAAGATCGACACCATCGACGCGACGAAGGGCCCGATGAACCACTCTGGCTCGCGCAGTAAGTCGAGGTGATCGTAGTTCCGCGCGACGCCAGCGCTGAGCACCAGGATCGCGCCGATGATCCACGCATGACGGGTCGCGGCGATGCGCTCGATCGCCCCACGGTGGCCGGTGAGGAATAGCAGGGGATCGAGAACGCGCATGAACTCATTCAAGATGAAGCCATGTTTGTCGGCAAGCTTCGGCCGGATTGAGATGATCTATCTATCGGTTCGACATCGGCGGAGTCTCCACGCAAGTTCACGCTCATGTATCAAGCACCACCACCGCGTCAGATCGTGCCGATCACCCGCATGCCGAAGACCTCGGCGCTTGGCGTGGCCGGACTGGTGCTTGGGTTGTTGGGGATCTGTGCCGGCATTACCTCCTTGCCTGCGGTGATCTGTGGTCATCTTTCCTTGCGCGCGATCCGTCGTTCGGGCGGGGAGTTGGGTGGCCAAGGAATGGCGATCACGGGACTGGTGTTTGGTTATCTTGGTCTCGCGGGTCTCACGTTGTTCCTCGTGTTCGCAGGCATGGGCGCGAAGAAGGCGGCGAAGGATGCAGCAGTCGCGGGCACGCCTTACCCGCTGTCCTCGGTGGCGATTCCCAGTTTTCCCGCACTACCGGCGATGACTGCGCTGGGCGATAGCGGGGTGAAGGTCGGCCAGCTTCGCCTGCAATCCGGCTCCGGTCCCGGCGAGTCGATGGAGCTGCGCATTTACCTGCCTGCCGGAAACCCCGCTGCGGGCTCGCTGCGCTGTGTGCTCGTGGCCCCGGCTGGCACCACCTTGCTTTCCGGGACGGATGTTGGTCCGTTGGATGCGGGGGCTTATCACGATGAATGCCTGCCGTATGCCGAGGCAGGCATGGCGGTGGTGATGTATTCCCTGGATGGAAATTTGGACCGCGACGATTCGGACGACCGGGAGAAATCCAAGGCGGCCTACGAGCGCTTCCGCGGTGCCCAGGCAGGGCTCGTGAATGCACGCAATGCCCTCGAATTCGTCCTGGCACGCATGCCTCAGGTCGATCGCGGAAAGATCTTTGCCGCGGGGCATAGCTCGGCGGCCACGCTGTCGCTGCTCTTTGGCGAGCATGAGTCCCGCCTCGCCGGATGTGCGGCCTATGCGCCTGCGACGGACGTGGAGGCGCGCCTGAAGGAAGTCACCGACAATCCCTTCAGCAATCTGGCGTTCCCCGAAATCAAGGCCTTCCTGAAGCGCAGCTCACCGAAGACGCATGCCGACAAGCTCACGATCCCGGCTTTAGTGTTTCACGCGGCGGACGACAAGAACGTGCCCGTTGCCGATTCGCGTGATTTCGTGGCGAATCTCAAGGCGAAGGGCGCCGATATCACGTTCCGCGAAGTTCCTGAAGGCGGCCACTACGATGCCATGATCGTCGAGGGCATTCCCGCAGGAATCGAGTGGATGAAGCGCCGCTGAATCACCGGTTCCGCACCTTCGCCCGCAGGTGCCCGCGGAAGCGCTGGTTCCGCTGCTCCACGAATTCCGGTGCATAGAGACGGCGTGTGAGATCGCGGAAGCCGTTCTTCAGCTCCTCCACACTCATGTCCGTCGGCCGGAAATTGATGTCGAAGAGAGTGCAGCGTTCGGTCGCTTCTTCCGAGAGTAGCCGGCCTTCTTCCGACAGCCGCTTCCACAGCGGAGTGCCGGGAAAGGGCGTGAGGTAGGTGACTTGCACATCGTAGAGCCCGCTTTCCTCCACGAAGCGAAAGACGTGTTCGAAGCTGTCTGTCCCGTCGCCGTCGAGGCCAAGAATAAAGCAGCCGTTCACCGTGATACCATGGCGCTGGATGGTCTCCACGGCACGCAGATAGCGATCGGTGCGGCGGGCTTTCCAGTTGGATTTCTTCTCCACGCCATTGAGTGAATCGAAGCGCGGGCTTTCGAATCCGATGAGCACCTGATGGCAACCCGCGTCGCGCATCATCTTCAGCAAGTCCTCGTCATCAGCGACGGACACATCGGTCTCGGTGAACCAGCGCAGGCTCTCTTTCCCGAGCGCTTGCATCAGGGCGCGGCCATGGCGCTTGTCGGCGAAGGTATTGTCATCGGCGAATTCGACGAAAGGCCGGCCGAACAGCTCCTTCAGCCGCTTCACCTCGGCGATGATCTTCTCAACCGGCTTGGTGCGGAAGGTCGGTGAAAGGCGCATGGAAGCCGCGCAGAACTCGCAGGCATACGGACACCCGCGCTGCGTTTGAACCGTGAAGCGTGGGTAGCGGTCCGGCGACAACAGATCGAAGCGAGGCATCGGCGCATGCCGGAAATCAAAGGGCCCGCTACGACGGGCATCGTACATCGGCTTCAATTCGCCACGCTCCAGATCCCGCAGGACTTCCGGCCACACAACCTCGCCCTCACCGATGACCACCGAGTCAACATGCTTCGCGGCTTCGTCCGGCGCGAGCGTCGCGTGCAGGCCTCCAAGGATCACCGGAATCCCTTTCTCGCGGAACTTTGCCGCCATCGCATAGGCTTCCTTCGAAGTCGCACTCAGCGTGGAAAGTGCGATCGCATCGAAACGATCCGGCACCTCCGAGATATCCCGCACTTCCAGATACTCGGCCCCGATGTGAGGCGGCGACATTCCCGCCAAGGTCAGCAACCCGAGCGATGGCAATGCCTCGATCTCCCGCGCCCGCCGCGCCACCGCAGGGAACGACAAGCCGAGCTGGAGCAGCTCAAGATCGACGAGCCGCAGCCCGCTCATCGCGACGTAGCCGATATTCATGACCGGGCGAAAAGGATGACCGAGATGCCCGCCGCCGCGGACAACACCGGGATGAAGAAGAGATGGCGGAACGGCTTTCGCCATGCGCACAGGAAGCAATTCAGCGGCATCGCCACCAGTGCCACCAGCAGCGCGATCGAGCCAATCCGCGCGGCCTCGTGAGCCACACCCAGCGGCTCCAGCGACAGCGCGTAGAAGAGATTGATCAGCCCGATCCCGAAAAAGGAAATGTGCCCCAGCCTCACCATCCGCCGCTCGTGGCTGCCGTAGCCGCCCAGCCAGTCCTCACGGTGGAAGAGCAGCCCCATGATCGCCCCGCTGATCACGCCGCCGAGAAAGCCGGCCCAGCCGGTGAGAAGCGAGAACTTGAGGGGATCCACAGCGTCACTTCAGCAGGGGTGAGGCGCCCGTGATAATCGAATCCGCGAGGCACATGATCGCGTCAAACGATGGATCTGCCGGAACGAGTTCCCGGGGTGGGTGCGGGGTAATCCATCTCCGGATTTCCCTGAATTTGGCCTGAAAATACCGGGGTTTCGCCCATTTCTCCCTGATTTTCAATCTCCTGCGCCGGTAGTTGACCCCTCGGGGGGGCGTTGCTAGCTTCCGCGCCCGCAAAATGAGTTCCGAATCGCAATACAAAGACACGCTGCTGCTGCCGCAAACGACGTTCCCGATGCGCGGGGACCTCGTGGACAACGAGCCGAAGCGGTTGGCGATTTGGGAGAAACAGGGACTTTACCATAAGGTTCTCGGCCGCCGCCGCGCGCAGAAGGCTCCCACCTTCCTCCTCCACGATGGCCCGCCCTTCGCGAATGGAGACGTGCACATGGGCACCGCGCTGAACAAGGTGCTGAAGGATCTCGTCGTGAAGTCGAAGACGATGGCCGGCTTCACCGCGCCGTTCGTTCCCGGCTGGGACTGCCACGGCCTGCCGATCGAGTTCAAGGTGGTGAAGCAAGCCACCGGCCTCGAGCCCGCCGAGATCCGCCGCCGTTGCACCGAGTTCGCGGAGAAGTTCATCGATATCCAGCGCGGCTCGTTCCGCCGCCTTGGTGTGTTCGGCGATTGGGATAATCCCTACCTCACCATGGCCCCCGGCTATGAGGCGGAGATCCTGCGCGTGTTCGCCAAGCTCGTTGAAAGCGGCTCCGTCTATCAGAGCAAGAAGCCCGTCCAGTGGTCCTACGGCGCGCAGACCGCGCTCGCCGAGGCCGAGGTGGAATACCAGGACAAGGAGAGCACCGCGATCTTCGTGAAGTTCCCGCTCACGCCGGAGTCTTCGTCGAAGCTCGGCATCGGCAACGCGTCGATGGCGATCTGGACGACCACCCCGTGGACGCTTCCCGCCAACCTTGGCGTGGCCGTGCATCCGGAGTTCACTTACGAGGTCAGCCAATTCGAAGGCAGTGGCCGCCAGGAAATCCTGATCGTGGTGAAGGAGCTCGTCGCGGAACTCGAAACGAAGTCCGGCATGCGTCGTACTTCGGTGCTGAAGAGCGTGAAGGGCCGCGATCTCGAACATCTCGAAGCGCGCCATCCTTTCCTGGACCGCACCTCCAAAATCATCCTCGGCCAATTCGTCACCACTGACACCGGCACAGGCGCGGTTCACATCGCTCCCGGCCACGGTGCGGACGACTATGTCGTCGGCCAGCAATATGGCCTCGGCATCCTTTCGCCGGTCGATGACGAGGGCAATTTCACCGCGGAAGTCGGCCTGCCAGATCTGGTCGGCAAGCACGTCTTCAAGTCGAACGAGCCGATCGTCGAGCTGCTGGAAAGCAAGGGCGTGCTGCTCGCGAAGGAAGTCTATCGCCACAGCTACCCGCACTGCTGGCGCTCGAAGACGCCGATCATCTTCCGTGCGGTGGAGCAGTTCTTCATCTCGCTGGAAACCCTGCGCGGCAAGGCGCTGTCCGAGATCGACAAGGTCGAGTGGCTGCCTGCCTGGGGACGCAATCGCATCTACGGCACCGTGGAAGCGCGCCCGGACTGGTGCATCTCGCGCCAGCGCACCTGGGGCGTGCCCTTGCCGGTATTCTTCGATGCCAACAACAAGGCCATCCTTTCCGCCGACGTCGCCCGCAAGGTCGCCGATCTCGTCGAAACGCAAGGCACTAATATCTGGTTCGAGCTTTCCGATGACGAGCTCGCGCAGAAGCTCGGCCTGCCCGCCGGCGTGAAGAAGTGCCGCGACACGCTCGACGTGTGGATCGACTCCGGCTGCTCGCACGTCGCCGTGCTTGAAAAGCACCCGGAGCTGCACGCGCCTGCCGACCTCTATCTCGAAGCTACCGACCAGCACCGCGGCTGGTTTCAGAGCTCGCTCATGATGAGCGTCGCCTGGCGTGACAAGGCTCCTTACAAGGCCGTGCTCACTCACGGCTTCGTGGTCGACAAGGACAAGAAGAAGATCTCGAAGTCCGACGCCGCGAAGGCTGGCAAGCCGACCGACGCCGCCTTCTTCTACAACAAGTATGGTGCCGACATCCTGCGGCTGTGGGTGTCTTCCGTCGATTGGCAGAGCGAAGTCCCCTTCAGTGAGGATCTCTTCAAGCAGGTCGCCGAGCCGTATCGCCGCCTTCGAAACACGCTGCGCATCCTCTTGGGTAACCTCGATGGCTTCGACCCGGAAATGGATCGTGTCGCACCGAGCCACCTGCCGCTGCTCGACCAATGGATCCTTGAGAAGCTCCACGCCGTCGTCAGCGAGTGCCGCAAGGCCTACGAGCAATACGAGTTCCGCAAGGTCTTCAACTCGCTCAATCAATTCTGCTCCACCGACCTGTCCGCGATCTACATCGATGCGACCAAGGACCGGATGTACTGCGACGCGAAGAGTTCGGTGCGCCGACGTGCGAGCCAGACGGCGATGTATGATGTCTTCCAAGCGTTGGCCAAGCTGCTCGCGCCGATCCTCGTCTACACCGCCGATGAAGCGTGGGAACACGCCACCTTCACCGAAGGCAGCGTCCACGAGCAGGACTTCCCGGAACCCGATGCCGCCTTTGCTTCCGGCGAGGCCACAGCAAAGGTGAACCGCCTGTTGGAGATCCGCCGCACGGTGCAGACCGCGATCGAGGAGCAGATCCAGGCCAAGGTCTTCACGAAGAACAATGAAGCCGCAGTCACGCTCGTGGTTCCCGAGAAGGAGCCGGTGTATGACCTGTTGCGCGACCGCCAGTTTGCGACCGAGTTCTTCATCATCGCCGATCTTGACGTCTCCGCTGGCAAGAAGCTCTCGGCCAAGGCGGCGAAGACGAGCTATCACATGTGCCCGCGCTGCCGCCGCTACGAGCCGCTCGGCAAGTCCGGCCTGTGCGCCCGCTGCGAGTCTGTGGTGCAAACCGTTTCCCACGCGTGAAGCACATGGCATCGATCCAGGCATCCGAGGAGACGCGACCTGTCGCCGGGGCAGGGAAGGAATGGCCCATTTGGAAGATCCTGCTGGGAGTCACCCTGCCGCTCTACGTGCTCGACCAGTGGTCGAAGTTCAAGATCGTCGCGACCTTCCCCGAGCCTCTCCGGGGGAACTTCTCCTCGGGAGTGGAAAAGCCGGTGATCGATGGCGTCTTCAATATCGTGCGCGTCCATAACCAGGGCGTGGCCTTTGGCTTCGGCAATGGCAGCGACTGGGCGCCGCTGGTTTTCCTTGCCGTGCCGGTCCTCGCGCTGGTGCTGATCACGCTCGGCCTGAGGAACAAGTTCTTCATCGGCAACTGGGGCAGGGCCGCCGTCGGTCTCCTGCTGTGTGGCATCTTCGGCAATCTCACCGACCGCCTGGTCCAGGGCTCGCGCCTTTCCTACATGGAGGGCGCGCCGCTGTGGGACCGCCTGAAAGCCGGCTACGTGGTCGACTTCCTCGACTTCACCTTCCCGCTGGTGAACTACCGCTGGCCGTCCTTCAATGTCGCCGACTCGTGCATTTGCATCGCCGCGGCGCTGCTCTTCTTCACCGGCCTGAAGGCGGATCTGCAGCACAAGAAGCAGCACCCCGTCTCGCGCGACTGACTTCGCGGTCCCTTCACCGGCTTTTCACCGTTGCGGATTCGACGCCAGCCGGTCGGCCCGCCACTGTGAGGTCATGCCTCCTCTGAAGCAGATTCGCCTGGCGATCGGAATCGTGATCGGAGGGCTCGTCTTCAGCGGCATCACGGCGTTTCCCTTGCTTCAGGAATTGCGGTTCCTCACTTCGTGGGTGACCGCGGAGTCGCAGGGGCACCCGGAGCTACACGCCGGATTCACGCAATGGATTCTCCGGGTGCGCGATGGGCTGGAAGTGACCCATGAACACTATCCCTTCCTCGCCTACGGCACCGACTGGCTTGCCTTCGGCCACCTGGTGATCGCGATGTTTTTCTTTCTGCCGTGGCGGGACCCGGTGCGCTACCAGGATGTCCTGCGCGTCGGGGTGGTCGCATCGCTGGCGGTGATCCCGCTCGCGCTGATCTGCGGGCCCATCCGCGGGATTCCGTTCGGCTGGCGGATGATCGATAGCTCCTTCGGCCTGCTGTGCCTGCCGCCCCTGCTGTTTGCCCTGAAAAAGATCCGGGGCCTGGGGCTGATTACTCCTGAGGAGCCCGATTTCTCGCCCGGTGAACTACCACCGGTACGATGAAGATCAGCAGGGTGATCGCCGAAGTGCCGAGATCGAAGTACTTGCTTTCCAGAAACTCGCGCACGGGATGGCCGTGAGCCAGCAGATGCCGCGGGATCGCAAGCAGCAGCTTGATACCGAGGATGCCGATGACGATGTAGGCGCACTTCTCGAGGAAGGAGTATTTGTGCATCAGCTTCACGAAGCCCTGCGCGGCGAAGCGCATGGCAAGGATGCCGATGAAGACGCCGATACAGACCAGGATGATGTTCGACGGCTCCGGGAAGAGCTTCTCGTTCTTCGTGAACGCGACGGCAGCGAAGACATTGTCGAGCGAGAAGGCGAGATCCATGACCTCCACCGCCACGACGGTGGCCCAGAAGGGACCGAGGCGTCCCATCGTGTGGCGGTAGAGCCAGTTGCCTTCATTCCCGGCGTGCTCGTTGGCCTCCTCTTCCACGGCGGCACCGCGCGCGAGGTGTTGCCACGCCAGATAGAGCAGGTAAGCGCCTCCGACCGGCTCCAGCCACCAGATGCTCATGAGCAACGTGACCAGCGCCAGGCTGATGCCGCGGAAAACGTAGGCGCCGATGATGCCGTATTTCAGCGCTTTGCCGCGCTGGCTCTCCGGCAATCGCATCACCATCGTGGCCAGCACGGCGGCATTATCCACGGAAAGGATGCCCTCGATCACGATCAGCGTGAGGATGACCGTGATGCTGGCGACGGGATCCGTGCCGAAAATGTTCGTCCAGTCCATGCGAGCGGGCAGGCTCCCTTCTACATGCCATAGGCTCAAGCCCGATCTCGCAACCAATCGAGCACGGGCGCTCGATAGCGCAGTGGTAGCGAGTAGTGGCCTTCGCCTTCCTCCCAGTGACCCTCGGCCGCCGGCACACGGGCGGCGAGGCGTTTCGCGACCTCGCACGGCAGGTTCTTGTCCGCCAGCCCGTGCCAGAAGGCGACCGGCACCCGTATGTCTTCCGGGGAAAAATCCCAGGGTTCGAGGTAGAGCTCGCCCTCCGTTAGAACAGTGTCCGTCCCCTTGCGCACGGCTTCCAGATAGCTGCGGGTCACACTTTCCCAGCAGCCAGCGTCGGCGATCGCCTCGCGGTCGGACGTGGGAATGCTGCGCATCATCCACGTCATCGGGGCGCGCTCCGCGCCGCGGGCGATCATCCAGCGGCTGGCTCCGATCACGCCGGGCGTGACGGCGCGTCGGAGCCGCTTGAGATTCGTCAGGATCCGGTAGGCCCAGTGCATGTTGGCCCGGTCGGCCGGATCGCCGAAGGGTGGCGCCCCGCAAATCACCGCCGCAGCGATCACCCGCTCGGGCAGTGCCGCCGCGGTCGCCAGCGTGTAGGGCCCACCGCCGGAAATGCCGTAGATCTTGAAGCGCCCGATCCCCAGCACATCCGCGAAGCCCGCGACATCGCCCGGCCAGCTCGCGAAACCGCGTCCGGGCAGCGGATCGGACAGCCCCACGCCCGGCCGGTCCAGGGCGAGCAGACGCAGCCCTCGCTCCGCTGCCAGCTCATGGAGCAGCTTTCCTTGATAGCGACTGCTCGGCCAGCCATGGAAAAACAACACCGGCTCGCCCGCGGGATCGCCATATTCCGCGTAGCCTAACATCCGGCCGTCCGGCAGCCGCACCCGTTCGTCTTCCTTCATGACCGCGGCAGGGTAGTGGAAAGACCCGGCAGCGCACATCGAAGTTTCCGGCGGCATCATCGTCACCGTCGATTCCCGGAAACGAAAAAACCGGGAAGCCCCGAAAGGCTTCCCGGCGTGGGAATCAGTGATTGTCAGACCGGCTTAGTTGCCGCGTGGCTGAGGCGCACGCAGGACCGGGTTGATGTCCGTGCCCCAAGGGGTGTTGTCACCCGTGGTTTGGAGGAAACGGCTGCCTTGGATGCTGATGTAGCGGTTGTCGGTACGGATGGTTTCCGGCTTGGCGCTGCCGTCGATGCGGAGCACCACTGCCTTTTCACCATACGGCTCGGGATCGAATTCCCAGTTGGGCTGCGCCTTGTAGAGCGGAGTCACGCAGACCGGGATGCCCGGGTCGCTGGAGGTGCCCAGACCGTCGGTCTGGCTCTTCATCACGTAGCCGAAGCCGACTTCACCCGCAGCCAGCGCCTTTTCGCCGGTGATGATGTCATCACCCTTCTTCGGGCTGTAGCTGGTCTTGCACCAGAAGATCTTCTCCGACTTGGTGCCGGCGGCGATCATCTGACGGAAGTAGTCGTTCGAGAAGGTGCCACCGAAGTTCAGGCTCGAACCGGTTGCGTCCTTCACGTCCGCTGCAGTGTCATTGTCCGGGAAGCTGCCGTAGTCGTTGTCGAAGTCGATGAACGAGAGGTTGATCTGCTTCACGTTGTTGATCGCTTCCGTCCGGTCGGCAGCCTTGCGCTGCTTCAGGATGACGGGAGCCGAGAGGCCCGCGAGGGCCGCGATGATAACGATCACCACGAGCAGCTCCACCAGGGTGAAGCCTCCGTGCTGACGGATGTTGGTTTTCATGTTCTTACTTTGGTTTTGTCTATGATGGGACCCGCTAAGTGGTCCCGTTTTTTATATGTATCCCCGAGCGGCGAACCGCTTGAGGATCGGACAAAACTAATTCCGCCCGGGGCCGCTGCAAGGACAAAGAAAACCGCTGTGGGTCAACGCCCGAAGGCCGCCGCGAGGGAGGCCAGCGCGTCGCCGCTCGGCTTGTCGGCTTCCAGGATCGCCTTCTTCTGAAGCGCCACCAGCTCGGCCGAGCCCTTGGTCGCCAGCTCCAGCATCGCGGACATCTCGGCACCGGTGAAAACCGCTTCCTCGCCGCTGCCCTGCACCTCCACGAATTCACCGCTTTCGGTCATCACCACGTTGAAATCCACCGAGGCGTCCTTGTCCTCGATGTAGTCCAGATCCAGCACCGGCTGGCCATTCACCACTCCGGCGGAAATCGCCGAGACCAGCTTGGTCAGCGGGAAAGCCTTCAGTTTCCCCGCCGCCATCAGCTTGTTCAGGGCGATTGCCAGCGCCACGCAGCCACCGGTGATCGACGCCGTGCGGGTCCCGCCGTCGGCCTGGAGCACGTCGCAATCGATCCAGATCGTGCGTGAGCCCAGCTTCGAGAGATCCGTCACCGCCCGCAGCGCCCGGCCGATCAGCCGCTGGATCTCCGAGGAACGGCCATCCAGCTTGCCGCGCGAGATATCGCGATCCTTCCGCTCCAGCGTCGAGTAGGGGAGCATGCTGTACTCCGCCGTCAGCCAACCGCCCTCGACCCGCTGCATTTTCATCCAGCGCGGCACATCCTCATCGATGGTCGCAGCGCAGATAACGCGCGTATTTCCAAAGGACACCAGCACCGAGCCCGCGGCGTGCGGGGCCACATGGGGAATGAAGGAAATCGGGCGGAGCTGATCCGGCTGGCGGCCGTCGTGGCGGGCGGAAGACATGGGGCAGAGTCAAGGGAAGCCCCGCACTCATGGCAAGTGGGGATGAACCCAATCGCCCGTCACGACAGCGGACCGGGCGGCTAGGCCCGGAGCAAATTCCACCCCGTGACCAGCGCCTTCAAGCCGGCCATTTCGATGGACGGGTCGATGCCGCAGCCCCACAGGATCCGGCCGTCATCGTGCTGGACCTGGACGTAGGCGGCGGCGCTTGCGTCCGACCCGCCGCGGACGGCGTGGGAGCGGTAGTCGGTCACCTTGAAGTCCTTCATCCCGGCATTTGCCATCGCGTGGACGAAGGCATTGATCGGGCCATTGCCGACACCTTGGATCTTCCGCTCCTCGCCGTACAGCTCGATCGTCGCATTGCAGGCGACCTGACCGCGCTCGGTGGTGTGGTGGACCAGCTCGTAGTCCTTCACGGACAGCGGCAGCTCGACGTTGGCGAACAGCTTGTAAAACGCGTCGCGAATCTCGTCGGCCGTCAATTCGCGGCCCAGTTCATCGGCCAGGTCATAGATGCGCTTGCCGACCTGCGGGTGCATCGTCTTCGGCAGGTCCAAGCCGTGTTCGCGGTCGAGGATGTAGGCGATGCCGCCCTTCCCGGACTGCGAATTGATGCGAATGATCGCCTCATACGAGCGACCGATATCCTGCGGATCGATCGTCAGGTAGGGCACGCCCCAAGGGAGATCGGCATCCACGGCGACCTCCTTTTCGCGGCGGTCCAGGCCCTTCTTGATCGCATCCTGGTGGGAGCCCGAAAAGGCAGTGAAGACCAGCTCGCCGGCATACGGGTGGCGCTCCCCGACCGTCATGCGGGTGACCTTTTCATAGACCTGCCGCAGCGAGGTCAGGTCGGAGAAATCCAGCCCGGTATCGATCCCGTGGCCGTTCATGTTCAGCGCCACGTTGACGATGTCCAGGTTGCCGGTGCGCTCGCCGTTGCCGAAGAGCGTGCCCTCCACCCTATCCGCGCCAGCCATCAGGCCCAGCTCGGTGGCCGCCGTGCCGGTGCCGCGGTCATTGTGAGTGTGCAGCGAGACGATCAGCGACTCGCGGCGGTTCAGGTTGCGGATCATCCACTCGATCATGTCGGCGTGAATGTTCGGCGTGGTCCACTGGACGGTGTCCGGCAGGTTGACGATCATCTTCTTCTCCGGCGTCGGCTGCCAGACATCGATGACCGCGTTGCAGATCTCCGCGGCGAAATCCAATTCGGTGTCCGAGAAGGACTCCGGCGAGTATTGCAGGATCACCTCGGTCTGCGGGATCGTGGGGGCCAACTCCTTCACCAGCTTCGCGCCATCGATCGCCAGCTGCTTGATGTCCTCGCGCGAGGCATCGCCGAAGGTAATGCGGCGCTGCAGCGGGGAAGTGGAGTTGTAGATGTGGACGATCGCCTTCTTCGCGCCCGCGATGGCTTCGAAGGAGCGGCGGATCAGGTGCTCACGGGTCTGCACCAGGATCTGGATCGTCACATCCTCCGGGATCCGGTTCTCCTCGATCAGGCGGCGGCAGAAGTTGAACTCCGTGTCCGCGGCGGACGGGAAACCGATCTCGATCTGCTTGAAACCCACCCGGCAGAGCACGTCGAAGAACTCGAGCTTCTCCTCCACCGACATCGGCTGCGGGAGGGCTTGGTTGCCATCGCGGAGGTCCACCGAGCACCAGATCGGGGCGGTCGTGATGGTCTTGTCCGGCCAGGTGCGGTCCGGCAATTGGACCGGCGGAAAGGGCCGGTATTTCGAGATCGAGGCGGTTTTCACGGAAAAAAAGAGAGAATGAGTCTGAAAGGAAAAGGGGCGCCGCAGGAAAATTGCAGCAGCCAGTGGACGGCGGTAGGAAAGGAAAATGCTCAGCGGGTGGCCAGCCCTAGAAGGAGCGGCCGCAGCTCAAGAAGCCCGCGGAGATTCGTCGTCACGGCCCGGACGCTGGCGCGGGAGCTTCGACCTGTCGAGGGGAAAGACGGCAGGCGAGCTTGTCAGGCTCGCCCGCTTTGAAATGATGCACCGCGTGAGGTTACTGTGCGTTGCGTTGCTGTGGATGATGGCCGGCTGGCTGCATGCTCAGGAAACGGACGATTTCACGCCTCCGCCGCCTCCTGCCGATGGCATCCTCGATGAGGCGCGGATGTTCGCGCGCAGCCCCGAGCGGCACAAGGCGGTCGCTGAAACGCTGGCCGCACTGGAGGAAAAGCACGGCTTCCGCTTCTACTTCGTTCTCTACAGTTCGCTCTATGGCCGCAATCTGGACGATCGCGCCCACGTCTTGCAGAGGGCGTGGCTCGGCGACTCGCCGGGTATGGTGCTGGTGCTGGAGACCGACAGCCGGATCTTTCGCCAGAGCCAGACACCGACCAAGGCCGATCACCTTCCCGCGGGGGCGACCCTGCCGGTGACCGGGCCGAAGGAACTCGCGCCGACCGACCTGGGAGCTATCGGCCGCACCATGGAGGAGAGCCTGCGGCAAGCGCCCTCCACCGAGGACTATGCCGAGCGGTTGGCTCTGGGACTGGCGACCGGCATTTCCAAGGTGCTCGATGAACGGGCAGCGGTTCCCGAGGGGACGACCCGGAGCAGCCTGGTCCTGCTGGCGGTGGGCTTCGGGGCGGCGGTCGGCTTGATCGCGCTGCTGGTGGTGGCCGGCCTGAAGCGCGCGGAGGCTAAGGCGCTCGAGCGTTTCGTGTTTCCGAAAGCCACCGTTGGCACCCGTCTGGGCGCACCCTTCGGTGGCGGCAAGGTCAGCTCTCGGAGTTTCGGGAACCGCGAGGCGGGACGATGACCACCGCGTCGCGGTTGCGCCGGGTGATCTTCGGCAGGTGGTGCGGCATGATCGCCGAGAACAAGTGGACGATCGGAAAGGCGAGCAGTGCCAGGATCAGCCCGGAAAGAATCACCCCGAGCAGGAAGGTGGCAGCATTCGCTTCGCCGATCCCTGGAATCTGGAAGGTGCCCGCGAATTCCGGGGCGTCCAGATGCAGGAGATCCTGCACCTGATTGCCGAGCCAAAGCTGGGATACCCACAGCGGAACGTTGGTTAGCGGGTTCGAAACCCAGGTGATCGCCACGGCGAAGGGAATGTTCGCCTTTACCCGCATCGCCGCGATCGCCGCGAAGAGCGACTGCGGAATCAGCGGGATCACCCCGAAGAACAAGCCGATCGCCAAGCCCACCGCCACGGTATCCCGACAGGGCTTCCACAGCCGGCGCTCGAACAGCGGCTGGGTCAGTTTTCTCCACCACACCCGATGGCGCAGCTTCGGATGGCGCAGCGCCCGATAAGCGCGCCTGACCATCCAGAGATACTTTTGCTTCATGCCGTGGTGGTAGAGGGTCCGGTGGTTACGCCGGGCGGCCATAACATCTCTCCGCCTCGACCATCAAGCAACCGCAAATCCCTTGCCGGAGCCGTTCTTGCCCGGCAAGGTCGCGCCACTCCCTCATGAACTGGTGGCAAGCGCTCATCCTCGGCCTCATCGAGGGCATCACCGAATACCTCCCCGTCAGCTCCACCGGTCACCTCATCGTCGCCCAGCGGATGATGTTGGGGAACCTCACCGGCCAGGAAAAAGCGGCGGCGGATTGTTTCGCGATCTGCATCCAGGGCGGTGCCATCGCGGCCGTGCTGGGTCTTTATTTCCCGCGGGTCCGCCAGATGTTCATGGGCCTGCTTGGCAAGGACAAGGAAGGCCTGAAGCTGGTCTTCGCCGTGCTCGCCGGCTTCCTGCCCGCCGCCATCATCGGCTACCTCGCCAATGACTGGATCGAGGAAAAGCTGTTCCTCTTCAAGTGGGTCGCGCTCGCTTGGTTCACCGGCGGCCTCGCCATCCTTGCGATCGACCGCTGGATGAAACAGGGGGGCGGAGCGAAGGGCGTGGAACTCGCCGACATCACGATCAAGATGGCGCTGATGGTTGGTTTCGCCCAGTGTCTCGCCATGTGGCCGGGCACCTCGCGCAGCCTGATGACCATCATCGGGGGCCTGTTGGTGGGCCTGCGGTTGAGCGCCGCGGTCGAGTTCTCCTTCCTGCTCGGGCTGGTCACACTCGGGGCTGCCACGGCGAAAAAGGCCGTTTGGCCGGTCCATCACATCGCGGAGAAATACGATCACAAGCTCGGTGGCACGCTGCTGATGTGGGACACCTACGGCCCGGTCCCCCTGCTCATCGGGGTGATCGCCGCCGCCGTTTCCGCCGCGATTGCGGTGAAATGGATGGTCGGCTACCTGAACCGGAAGGGCCTTGGCGTCTTCGGCTGGTATCGGATCGCGATCGCCGTCCTTGCCGCCGTGCTGATTGCAATGAATGCCTTCGGTCTGGCGGTGGGTTGAGCCGCCCCGCTCGCCGGGCCTAACCGGGACAAGGCGAATTTAACTTGCCCGGGGCCGCCTCCAAGCGTGCACTGGCGGGGTGAGCGGAGCGCCGCAGAAACCCACGATCCTGATTCTGCTGGCCTTGCTCCTGGCCCTGCTGGTGCCTGCCCATGCCCAGCAACGCATCGCGAAGGTGCCCTTGGCGGACGGATTCGACTTCCCCGTCGGCAAGCCTGATGCCACCGGCTACTACAAGGCCCGCGGCATGCGGCTGAGCCCGCCCGTCCACTTCGGCGAGGACTGGAATGGCGCCGGCGGCGGCGACAGCGACATGGGTGCTCCGGTTTACAGCATCGGTGACGGCGTGGTCACCTGGGCCTACGACGTCCATCAGGGCTGGGGAAATGTCGTCATCGTCCGCTACGCCTACCGCGACCCCGCCTCGGGTCAGGTCCGGTTCATTGATGCCCTCTACGGCCACCTTCGGGATATCCTGGTGAAAGTCGGGCAGATCGTCCGCCGCGGCCAGCAGATCGGCACCATCGGGAATAACCGCGGGATGTACCCTGCCCACCTTCACTTCGAGATCCGCCATAATCTCAACATCGGCATGCAGCGCGAGAGCGTGGCCCGGGACCTGACGAACTGGGCCGATCCGACCGAGTTTATCAAGAAGTACCGCCGCCTGAACCGCGACTGGGGCAAGGCCGCCATGCCGCTCGGCACCTATCAGGAGTATCAGGGCTTCAAGGGTCTCTGAGCCATGGCCATCGCCCGGCGCGGACCGACCAAGCCATGGCAGCTCGTCCTGCTGCTGATCCTCGCCGTCGCCAGCTGGGCGCTGAAGCAGCAAAAGTCACCGCCCGCCGCTGGAAAAGCCGAGCGGCCCTCTACCGTCGAGCGGCCCTCCACTGTCGAGCGCACTTCCACCGTCGAGCGGACTTCGACCCATGGCTACGAGGTCATTTCCGGCTGCCGCTGGCATGATGACTCGCACAATGACGGCGATAGCTTCTACGCCAGTCTGCCGGACGGCCGCGTGGAGCAATTCCGCCTCTACTACGTGGACGCGCCGGAAAGCCAGTTCCGCACCTATGGGGGCGGTGCCACCAATCGCGAGCGCATCCACGAGCAGGCACAGGAGATGGGCCTGACCGATGACCAGGCCGTCGAGATCGGCCAGCGCGCCAAGGCCCTCACCCACGACCTGCTCTCACGGGGCACCTTCACTCTCTACACCCGCTGGGACGATCCCTTTGGCGACAAGCGCTACCACGTCTTCGTCACGCCGCCCGATGGCGGGCCCTTCCTTGAGGAGACACTGGTCCGCGAGGGCCTCGTCCGCATTCACACCAAGGGTGCCGACCTGCCTGATGGCACGCCGGTAAAGGAGCGGCTGAGGCAGTTGCGGGAGCTGGAGAAGGAGGCCAAGAAAGCCAAGCGCGGCGCTTGGGGGAAGTAAGCTCGGCAGGTCTTTCTCGGGCAACGTGCAATCGGACATCGACTTGCCCTGCCTGCCTGTGCTAAGGGCTAATCGTTCACCCCATCCCCCCCGATGAGATTCCCCCTGCTTTTCGCTGCGGCGGCGCTTGCCCTCGCGGCTCCCTTGGTCGCCCAGACTCTGGTGTATTCGCTGCCCGGCGAGACCGGCGGCACCTTCTCCTACCTGACGATTGCGCAGGAGGCGGAGTATGCCGACTCCGCGCACCTCGCCAGCACCGAGCGCTACCTCGATCAAGCCACGGTCACCGTTTACTCAAACATCGCCCGGCAGGCCACGGTGACCCTGTCCTTCTATCAGGCGATCGTGGACGACAACGAATACGACGGCCCCGTCGGCCAACCGGGAGTGACGCCCGGCGCGCTCGCCGGCTATCGTCCCGCCGATATGCCGCTGTGGTCCTCCGGTCCGATCACCTTCCAACTGGAGGACGATGGTCCCACCAACCGCAACCTCAACCAGCTCCTCTTCGCGGACATCCACACGCTGGTGCCGGACGACATCTTCTGGTCGGTGAAATTCGAGAACATCAGCAGCTACAGCGACGGCGGTGCCTTCGGCCCGAAGCTGGAAGATGCCGCCAATCTCGCTCCCACTGGCGCGTCGACCGATCCCAGCCGCCTGTATTATCGCGAAATCGGCGGCGAGTGGATGCCGATCTGGATTTCCACGGGTGCCCCGCCGACCAGCACCCTGTCCCTCCAGCTCACGGCTCTGCCCGTGCCGGAACCTTCCGGCGCGCTGCTACTGCTGGGTGGCACCGGTCTGGCGTTTTTCCGGCGGCGGAAGTGACTCATCGGCGGGACCGACGCCACTCCGGTTACTCCGCTCTTATAGGGTTACCGGATTAGCGGAGTTGTCGGGACCTACCAGCCTTGGCGCGCCTTCCACTCCGCCAGGATCGGGACATCGGCCTCGGCCCAATCAAGTTCGCCGAGTTCCTCCGGTCCGCACCAGCGGATCTCGGAGTGCTCATGCGGGTGGGGGGTGCCGGAAAGGATGCGGCAGAGGAACGGATGCAGTCGAATCGGCCCGCGGCCGTAGTCCCAGACCACCGGGGTGAGCGCGGTGCCCGTTTCCACCCGGATGCCGAGTTCTTCCTCCAGCTCGCGGATCAGCGCGTTAGCCGGGTCTTCGCCGGATTCCACCTTGCCGCCGGGGAATTCCCACTTGCCGCCGAGGTGCTTGCCCTCCGGTCGCTTGCAGGCCAGCAGCCGGCCTGCGTCATCGAGGATCAGGCCGGCGACGACGTCGATCATATCACCGGCCGTCGGCGAGGCGCTCGGCCAGCATCGAGGGCAGGCCGGCATCGAGGATCTTCTTCTGCGTGGTGGCGATGTCGTACTCCACGCGGCGGAAGACGACCAGCTTGTGGTCGAGATCGTAGATGGCGTAGCAGGCACGCCAATCGCCATCGCGCGGCTGGCCGACGGAGCCGGCATTGATGAAATACTTGGAGCCGTCCTCGATCACCACCGAGTCGGCGGGGACCTCGGCGACCTTGTCGGTCTTCACATACACGCGCGGGACGTGGGTATGGCCGTGGAAGCAGACCTGCGTGAACTGGTACGAGAAGTTCGACATCGCGTCGAAGCGGTTCGTCACGTAGTTCCAGTGGGCTGGCTGGTCGAGGGTGCTGTGGACCACCGTGAAATCCTCGACTTGGCGGACCATCCGCAGGCGGCGCAGCCAGGTGCGCTGCTCATCGGTCAGCTGCTCGCGGGTCCACTCCAGCGCGGCGGCGGCCACCGGGTTCATGGAATCCAACGAATGGGTGCCGGAGGCATCCTCGTCGTGGTTTCCTTTCACCACCGGGCAGTCCATGGCACGGACCTTTTCCAGGCAGGCGCCCGGGTCCGCATTGTAGCCGACGACGTCGCCGAGGCAGACGTAATCGGTGCATCCCTGCTCGGCGGCATCGGCCAGCGCGGCCTCGAGGGCTTCGAGGTTGGCGTGAATGTCACCGAAAAGAGCGATTCGCATGGGAGAATGGCGGCGGGAGAGGCTTTAGGGGAGGGTTCCGGCGGCTGTCGAGTCAAACCCGGTTCAATGGTCAAGTGCGAGCCTTTCGCCATCCTTCTCCTTCTGACGGATGAAACTCTTGTCGTCTTCCGGGGAAATCCCGCGACGCCGCTCCAGAAGGCGGACGGCGGCCTCCACGCCGCGCTCCGGCATGCGATCCAGCAGGTTGTTCACGTGGTATTCGCCCAGATTCCGCAGGGCCTTTTCCTCGCTGCCGAAAATCTCCAGCGCCAGCGCGGCCGGGTCCTCAGGCTCATGGAGTTGGTATTCCAAGGTGTAGCGCAGGCACAGCAGGGTGGGGACGCGGTTTCCCTGCTTGGCCAGCAGGGAGCTGACGGCGGCCAGCATTTCCTTGGGATCGGCTCCGGCGCGGGCTTCGGCGAAAAAGCGCTGGCGGTGGATGTGCGGCGGGGCCTTGCCGGTGGCCACGGCTTTTCGGAAGGCCTCGACCGCCGCCTTGTCGTCCGGTTCTCGCCGGGCGTCGGAAAGAAGCTGCCCGTAGAGGGAAGGGAGCTGCCAGTCGCCGGGATTGTTGGCGATGCCGCGCACGTAGAAGTTCCGGCCTTTTTCGATCCAGCGGTGCGCTTCCGCCTTGGCCCGGAGCGGCGGCAGACCGGAATCCATGCGATACCACGAGGAGGCATTGTAGGCCATGTGCCACGCACCCATGTCCCAGTAGTAGGGTCCCCGGGGCGACAGCTGGACGGTGGTCTCCATCAGCTTTTCCACCTCGGGCCAGTCGCAGGCGGTGAATGCCTCGGTGGCCTGGAGGTGGGTGAAGGTCGCGACCAGCGTCCGCAGGCCGGCGAGGGCGATCGCCGAGCTATTTTGGCCGATCCGCTCCTTGATGCCGATCTCGAGCGGGGCAGAAAGCAGCCCCTCTTCCCGGAATCGGGCGGTGATCGCCTGCTCCGCTGGCAACCGCAGCAGGCCACCGGCGGCGAGAACCACCACGGCGAGCAGGTTTCGGTGGCGGGCCTTCATCTCAGAACTCCTTTTTCGAGAACATCAGCCAGGACACGAACAGGTGCAGCACCAGATAGAAGGCGGTCATGCCCAGCGGACCCGAGAGGTCCTTCAGCGTCAGCGTGGTGCCCGCGATCAGGTCATCGACCACATTGTAGAGCTGGAAATTCGGAAAGAAGGTGGCGACCACCAGCCCGGCCAGACGCTCCAGCGGCCCGGTCCCATCCTTGCTGAAATAGGCGGCGCGGGCGGTTTCCTGGAAGTTGCCGATGAAATAGACGATGAAGCCGGTGATCGTCGTGAAGAGCGTGCTGGTCGAGATAATGGACAGCATCAGTGCCGACGAGGACACCACCACGGAGCGAAGGAAGACCAGCAGCACTGCCCCTTGCAGGTCCCAGGTGGTGCCTTGGCGCAGCGTTTCCAATCGGAGCGACTCGATCTGATCCTTCGGCCAGCCGGCTTTCAAGGCGGCCGCTTCCTGTGCCTCGACGACCAGGTGGCTGCGGAGTGCCAGCACGCCGGACATCAACAGGTCCATCACCAGTAGCGAGGCGAACAGCAGCAAGATGACGCCGCCCAATTTTCCCACGAGGTAGTCGAGCCGGGGCACCGGCTTGGCGAGGATGGTGTAGAGCGTGCGGTCCTCCACGTCCTTCGGCAGGAGCAGGGCCGTGGCCACGATTCCTAGCACCACGGAGAACAGGGTCATGGTTCCCAGTGACCACGAGCGGATCGAGCGCAGCACATCGACGCCTTCCAAGTCCGCGCGGTCGAGGCCCTGGATGTTGAAGAGATTGCTCGCCAGCAGGATCAGCGCGAAGATGCCGAGGAAGTAGAAGACCTTCATCCGCACCAGCTGCGTGAAGGTGTGCATCGCGATCACGCCGATGCGGCGGGGATCGAGCGGACGGTTGGGCGCGGGGCGGGACATCGGGTCAGCGGTCAGTCGCGGCGGTTCACGGTTTCCTCCAGGAAGAGACGCTCCAGCGTGGTCTTCGGGCGGCCGGTGCGCACCAGCTCGGCCTGGCCGTCGGCTTCGATCTGGGCGGTGAGTTTTTCCAACAGCTCCGGCGAGGCATTGCGCAGCACGATCTCGCTTTGGTCGCCGATCGCCAGCAGGTCATCGATGCGGCCTTCCTTGACCATCTTGCCGCGGTAGATGATGCCGACACGGTCGCAGACCTCCTGCACCTGCTCTAACAAGTGCGAGCAGAGGAACACGGTGATGCCGCGGGCCTTCAGATCGAGGATCAGGTCGCGGATCTCGCGCGAGCCGACCGGATCGACACCGGCGGTGGGCTCATCGAGGATGACCAGCCGCGGCTCCTGCACCAGCGCCTGGGCCAGGCCGATGCGCTGGAGCATGCCCTTCGAATAGCCGCCGAGCCGGCGGTCGGCAGCACCATCGAGGTCCACCAGATGGAGAAGTTCCTTCACCCGGGCCTCCAGTGACGCGCCCCGCAGGCCGCAGAGCTTGCCGTAGAAGCGCAGGGTCTCCGCGCCGCTGAGGTGCTTGTAGAAATAGGGATTCTCCGGGAGGAAGCCGACATCCTGGCGTGAATCGACCTTCATTGAGTCATTGCCAAAGATCCGGCAGACTCCGGAGTCCGGCTGCACCAGCCCGAGCAGCGCCTTCATGGTGGTGGACTTGCCGGAGCCATTCGGCCCGATCAGCCCGTAAACCTCGCCAGGAGCGATGGTTAGAGACACGCGGTCGACCGCGCGCAGCGGTTCCTTGCGGCCCGCCGGGCGGAAGTCTTTCACCAGATCTCGGATCTCTACGGCGGTTTCCATCGGCGCGCGGAGGATGCTAGAGGGAGAGCGCCACCGGCAACGTGTTTCGCGTCCGGGTTTTATTCCGGGTGGCCCGTGGCCATTTGCCGGATGACATCCAGAGCCCGGATAGAAAGCGCTGGCGTCCCGCATGGAGATCACTAATTCATAACTCAATGAAACCCTCCGTCCCCCTGCTGATGCTGCCGGTTGCCCTTGGAATCGGCTATTTCGCAGGGAGGCATGGACAGGCTTCGCCCGATGCCCGGGCCGGCACCTCCGCCGGGCCTGCCCTTGAATCGAAGGTGGCTACGCGAGGTTCACGGACTGACCCGTTTGGCGGGGACATGCTCTCACTGTCATCGATGGAGGACCTGCGGAAGGTCTTCCGGCATCAAGGCGAGTCGGTGGCGTCCGCCCGGCTGACGCTGGCGGTGAATGAACTCAAGGCCGACGAGATCCCCGCGCTGATGGAAATGGTGCAGAAGGAGGCCCGGGACAACTCGAACCGCTACGATCCCGTCAGCTACACGCTGATGGGCGCGCTCTTTGAGCGGTGGGCGCTGGTCGATCCGGCGGCATCGGTCGCGTTCGTGATGTCCTGCAAGTCGCGCTCGTTCCAGAAAGGGGCGGCGGGAAGCTGCTTCGGGGCCTTGGCGAAGGCCGACCCGGATCGCGCGATGATGGAATTTGAAAAGCTGCCGAAGGGCGAGCTTCGCGAGTCTGCGGGCATGGCGATGGTGAACACCCTGGGTGACACCGATCCGGCGGCTGCCTGCAACTTGCTGGAGAAGGAAGCCAGCCCCGCAGGATTCAGCGACTACTACACGGCGCAGGTTTTCGGAAAGTGGGCGCAGACCGACCCGGTGGCCGCGGCGGCCCGCTTCGCGACTCTGCCGCCGGACCGGGCGGGCGACCGCACGGCGGGGATGCTGGCGGCGAGCTGGGCGCAGAAGGATCCGGACGCGGCCCTTGCATGGGCCAAGACCCTGAGCGGCGACCGCAAGGGCACCTCGGCAGCGGAAGTCTACAAGGTCATCGCCCGCGAGGATCCGGACAAGGCATGGACGCGGCTCATGAGCGAGCCGGGTTATCTGCGGGGAAGGATCGTCGGAGGGATTTTGGAAATCGTGGCTGATGAGGACCCGGGCAGGGCCATGGCGATGCTGACGAAGATGGAGAACAAGGCGGACCTGCGCATCGCCACCAACAGCTTCCTGCAGAACTTGAACTGGAATGACACGCGGCTTGCCTTCGATCTCATCGATCAAGTGAAGGACCCGGCCACGCGGCGGGAAAACCTGGGGAACCAGATGTACTACGCCGCCTGGGGCACGCCGGACCTGCTCAAGGAACAGATCGCCAAGCTCACGGACCGGGAAAAGATCGATACTTCGGGTGCGGTGTTGCGGGGCCTGGTTTCCTCCGATCCTGCGGCGGCGGAGAAATACTTCCTCGCGCTGCCGGAAGCACAACGCGACACCGACACGCTTGAGGAAATGATGCAGGCCTACACGAACCGCGATCCGAAGAAGGCCCTCGATTTCGCCGTGGCTCTCCAGAACACGCAGGAACAGACCTCGGCGGTGAAGGGGCTTTTCGAAAGTTGGAGCCGCGAGGATCCTGAGGCCGCGGCGGAGGGTTGGAAGAAGCTGCCCGCTGGGCAAAGCCGCTTGGAAGCCCTCGACAATGTCGCCAGCTCATGGAGCCAGAGCGATCCGGAAGCGGCCAAGGCGTGGGCGGACAGTTTGAGCGGTGCCGAGAAGGCACGCGCGCTCGCCGCCGTCCTGCCCTCTCTGGCCCGCGATCATCCGGACACCGCCAGCGCCCAGCTTGCCCGCCTCATTGCCTCGCCGCCGGATGGCATGGGCCAGAACCTCGCCTCCTCCGCCGAAAGACTGGCCGGTCAGTGGGCGGCGGACGATCCGGCCTCCGCATCGGGATGGGCCGCGGCCCTTCCCGAGGGGCCGGCGCGCGATGCCGGGCTCAAGGCAGTCGCGGCCTCCTGGAGCCAGTACGATGCCATCGCCACATCCCAGTGGCTCGGCACGTTGGCAGCCGGTAGTTCGCGGGATGCCGCCATCCAGCCACTGGTCGGGCAGGTCCGGGACAGCGACCCTGCCACTGCCTTCTCGTGGGCGGCTTCGATCACCGATGAAAACGCCCGTCTCAACGAACTGCGCCAGACCCTGAAGTCCTGGCGAGGGTCCGATTTGCAGGCCGCGCGTGCGGCGTTCGAGGCGGCGGATCTTTCCGCCGGGGAACGGGAGAGGCTGGCGAAGGAGCTTCAGTGAATTCTCTCGCCACTTCGGAAAGCTTTTTCCAGCGTCCTACGATGAAAGCCCTCCTTCCCTTGTTTCTCCTGATCGCCGTATCGGCGGCCGAAGAACTGACGATCCAAGAACTCAAGGCCGGTTTGGTTGAAGGCGTGGAGGCCTTTGACACGGTGAAATTGACCGCCGACGGCAAGCCCGTTTCTTTCGATCTCAAGCTCGGCGAGAGCCCCGTCAAAATCGGGAAGGACGTCTTCGACGGTTTTCGTTTCCGCTGCCCGGAGCTGCCGGAAGGCACCCACTTCGTGTGGTACTTCAACGCGCCCAAGGATTGGGGGAACTGGTACATCGTGCCGGTGGAGGGAGAGCCGGGCCAGGCCTTCAAGGGATGGCTGGAGGGCGACAAATATTACGAGACCTTCGACAAGGTTGCGGAGAAAGACCGGTTGAGGATTCTTCAGACGCTCGCAGGGTCCTACTTCACGGCGGGCAAGGACTACCTGATGTGGTTCCGCAAGACCGGCGAAAGTCCGGATGCGGCACTGCGCGGCACGGCCACCTTTGCCAAGGGGGATAATGACTGGGATCACGAGGCCGTGGAAAAGGCGCTTGGCCTGAAGGAAGCGTCGCCGGAAGTGCAGATCGCCGCCACCGGCTGGCGCGGCGGGAAGATTCTTCTCGATCGCGAGTTCTTCGCGCCGGCGGACGCCGCAAGCCAGATCGATTCGGCATTTTTCAGCATCCGGAGCACTCGTCGCATGCGCGGCGGATTCTTCATCACCACCCAGATCGCGGTCCCTCCCTGCAAGACATCGCCTGCCTTGGCCGCGATCCGCGAACGCTACGGCGCGCCGGACTTCGTCCGCAGTGGCGAGGAGCTCGAAAAGGTCCGCAAGCACGGTGACGGCGACGGGATCGACAAGGAGGATCGCCAGCGGACCTGGCACTACTATGATCATTTCGCGTTCGAGGTGGACTCCAAGGCGGCCGATCCCAAGGTGCTGAGGGTGGTGACCCAAGGCAGCGATTTCTCCCTGGTCGGGCCTCCGGCCCAGGGATCCTCCTTCGCCACCATCGACATTGAGAATCTCACGGTTTTTCACCGGGACGGAAAGGAAGTCGGTCGCGCCTACTATTTCCGCGAGGGTGACAAGGAACCGCTGTTCATCACCGAACCGCCGCCGGGAGTGTATGTCGCCGACGATGAGCGGCTGACCGCGTCAAAGGACGGCGAGTGGCTGTGGGAAAGTCTTCATCCGGGAGGCAAGGTCGCCCGCAAGCTGCCGATGAAGCACCATCGCCTGAACGGCAAGGCCGAGGGCTTCAATCCGGAGGGCGGGCTCACCTTCACCGCCGAGTATCGCAACGGCGTGCTCAATGGCGAGGTGGTCCGGCTGGACGGCAAGGGGAAGGAAATCTCCCGTCAGAAATTCAAAGACGGCGAGAAGGTGGACAAGAAATGAGGCAGGGAGGAAAAGGCACCGCCCGCCTATCAGGCCAAGTTGTACCAAGCGAGTTCTTGTCAAAGTCCGCCGCTGGTGCAGGCTGATAGCTTCCCATGAAAAGAGCACTTCCATATCTCGGCGCGGCATTGGTCGCGCTGCTTCTCCCCTCCTGTCTCGAAAACACGACCACCATCAAGCTGAACAAGGATGGCAGTGGCACCATCACCGAGGAGACCCTCTTCAGCGCTGAAGCCAGCGCGATGATGGCTGACATGCCGGCCGGCGGCGAAAACCCCGTGGGCAAGTTCTCCGATCCCAAGAAGGCCGCCGAGTCCGCCGCCAAGATGGGTGAGGGCGTCACGGTCGAGAAGACCGAGGCACTCAAGAAGGACGGCCGCGTCGGCGGGCGGGTCGTTTACAAGTTCAAGGACATCAACCAGGTGAAGTTCAAGCCCGGCGGCGCAATGGCCGACGCTGGCAAGGACATGGGACCTCCGGGGGATGCACCTGATGGCGCTGCCGCCAAGCCAGAGGACAAGCCGATGACCTTCACCTACAAGGACGGCGTGCTCAAGATGATGAACCCCGACGCCAAGCCGAAGGGTGATGCCAAGAAGCCTGACGCCGAAAAAGGCGCTGCTCCCGACAAAGAAGAAGAGACCGATCCCCAGTCTCTGGCGATGGCGCAGCAGATGTTCAAGGACATGCGCATCACCGTGAAGCTCGAGGTTGCGGATGGCATTGCCGAGACCGATGCGACCTATAAGGACGGCAATGTGGTGACGCTGATCGACATGCCTTTCGGCAAGATCATCTCCGATCCCGTGAACATGAAGAAGCTGGAAGCGATGAAAGACGCCAGCCCCGCCGACGCGGCCGCAGCCTTCAAGGATATCCCCGGCCTCAAGATCGAGACGAAGGACGAAGTCACCGTGAAGGTGAAGTGAGGTTCTGAGGTTTCTTGTTTTTCTATCAGGCAGGCCTCGCTTTCGGGGCCTGCCTTTTTTGGCGACCAATTTCAGCAGCTGCGAATTCAAGTGTATGTAGTCCCGGCTTCAGCCGGACCGAACGAGGGGAAGAGCCTGCATTTCCAGCGTGTCCGGCTGAAGCCGGGACTACTTACACTTGAGGGCGGGCCGCTCCCGGACCACGAAAAAGGCCGGATGCCACGCGGACATCCGGCCTTGGAAGAGAAAAGCTAACGCAAGGATCAGTTGCGGTTGCTCATGAACATCCGGAGCACATACCAGAACAGGGTGGCGATGCTGGCGAAGAGCGAGAGCGCGGCGGCGACGTGCTGGCCGGGCGAGTAGTGATACATGATCGCGCTGGTATTGTAGAGGATACTACCGGCCATCAGCAGCACCATGGCCCCGCTGAACCAGATGCCGAGCGAGAAGCCCATGAAGATGGAGGCGACGATCAGGCCAAGCGCGATGAAGCAGCCGATCTTGATCATTCCCCCGAGGAAGGTGAAATCCTTCTTGGTGGTGAAGGCGATGGCAGTCAGGCCGAGCACCAGGAAGCCGGTGACCACGGTCGCCTGGCCGATCAGGGCGGCACCGTTCGAGCGCATGAGCGCGATGCCGATCAGCGGCAGGAAAATCACGGCTTCCGCCACGGTGTAGAGCGCCAGGCCGGCATACTGCATGCCCTTGGAAGCACCACCGTAGGCCCACTTGTTGGCGAGCCAGGAAACTCCCATAAAGGCGCCCATCACCATCAGCCACGAATACTTGCTGGTGCCGAGCAGGGAGACGGCGGCGTTTCCGAGTCCCGCCTGGATCATCAGGTATTCCACCAGGGCGAACAACCCGATGGCTCCCGCCACGTGAGTGTACGTCTTGCGCACGAAGTCGGTGCGCGTTTCCAGCGGCGCCTCCGCCACCGGACCGACAGCATAGGGATTGAAAGAGGAATTCATAACTTGAGGATGTATGGTCCCCGCCACCCCGCGAGGCAAGGTGTTTTCCGGGGCCGAGGATTCACGCGGTCACGCTACCGGCGAAGACCCGGAACCGTGGTGGGCGTAGGAAAGCGACCAGCGTTTGGTTCGATTCCACCGCGAAATCCACTGCCAGCGAGGAAGGAGCGGAGAGGGCGGCGACCAACGGCAGGCCACCGGCGAGCGCCTTCTGCATGATCTCGAAAGACACGCGTCCGGAGACCAATAGGAAACTTCGAGACAAATTCCACCCGGCTTCCAGCGCATGGCCGAGCACCTTGTCGACCGCATTGTGGCGGCCGATGTCTTCCCGGATCACCTGCGCCGTGCCATCCGCCGTGAAGATCCCGGCCGCATGCAGGCCGCCGGTGCGGGCAAAGACCGACTGGGCGGCCTCCAATTTCGCCGGGGCCGCAAGAAGGACCCCGCGGGAGATTTCAAACCGCTCCTGCAGGGGCGGACGCTGCGAAGTGACGGCCTCGATGGTCGCCTTCCCGCAGATGCCGCAGGAAGACGCGCTGAAGACATGGCGGGTCAGCTTCTTGAGGTCCACTTCCGCAGTGTCGGAGAGGAAGACCAGCGCATGGTTCTCGCGCGACTCCGTGTCGATCTTGCGGACATCATCTCGCGAGCGGATGACGCCTTCCGTGAGCAGGAAGCCCAGCGCGAGCTCCGCATCGTGACCGGGCGTGCGCATCGTGACCGCGACTGGGTGGCCATCGATCACGATCTGGAGCGGTTCCTCGATCACCACCTGATCGGGAACCTGCGCGCCATCGGCGTCGGTGGCCATCATCTGCTTGTCCATGCCACCTCTGCCTAGAGACGTGCCCGCGGTTCGGGAAGTCCTTTCGTGGTTCTTGAGCGCTGGCAGCACGAGCCCATAAGGAGTGTGGACGTTCCGTCCACACCGTGTCGACGGAACGTCGACACCCCTTATGGCTTTCGCTCCTTTGGTCGTTAGATGAGTCAGACCGGGAGCTCGAAGCCCTTGCGATAGCTGCCCTTCAAGAGAGCATTGGCCTTGTCGGCGTGATCGCCGGTGAATTTCTCACCGCTCATGGCCAGCGATGCGCCGAGGCGGATCTTCTGCTTCTCGAGGTCCACGCCATTCGCCGCGAGGTGGGCGGACATGCGCTCGATGGCCTCCGCCCCGGCAGCATTCGAGAAGGCGGCCTTCACATCGCCCGTCGATGCCGGCGTGCCGAGGTCCCACGAGATGTTCCCGATGTGAGCGAGCGCGGAGGAAAGGTGACCGCTCTCGGCAGAGCGCATGTGCTCCTGTTTCCCGGCGCGGATCGCATCGACCCATGTCTGGAAGTGCGAGCGGCCGCCTTGGAAGGCCTTCAGCTGCTTGCCTTGTGAATCAAAGATCTGGCACTTGCCGTCGTGACCGCCGGCGAGCCAGCCGCCTTCGTATTCGATCAGGTTGCCGACGGACTGGCCCTTGTAGTTGTCCATGCCGGACTTGTAATCGACGCCCGTCTTCGGGAGTCCGCGTACTTCGAAGAGGATCGGCACCGGATCGTAGCCGAGGAAGACCACCTGGGTATTGGCCACGTCACCGTCATCGTCATGGGCGAAGCGCCCGCCGCAGGACAGGACGGTCGGTGGGAGCTCCTTCGGATCGCCAATCGCCCAGCGGCAGACATCGAGCTGGTGTGGGCCTTGGTTGCCGAGGTCGCCATTGCCGTAGGGAGATTGCCAGTGCCAGTCGTAGTGGAACTTCTCGCGATGCGGCGGAGTGGTTTCGCGCGGGCCGCACCACAAGTCGTAGTTCACCTCGGCCGGTGGCTTCTGTGGGCCACTCACCTTGCCGATCGATGGGCGCGGCTTGTAGCAGAAGCCACGGGCGAGCTTGAGCTTGCCGATGTTGCCTGCGTTGACCCATGCGAAAGCCTCTTCCCACGAAGTCTCCGAGCGGCGCTGGAAGCCGTGTTGGATGATCTTGCCATACTTCGCCTGAGCGTCAGCGAGGACGCGGCCTTCCCAAACATTGTGGGACACCGGCTTCTCGACGTAGACGTGCTTGCCATTGGCCGCAGCGGTGACGGCGATCAGCGAGTGCAGGTGATTCGGCGTGGCGATGACCACGGCATCGATGTCCTTCGCCTCACAGACCTTACGATAGTCATCGTAGGTCGCGACCTTGATGCCTTGCTTCTCCAGCTTGTCCTTTGCGGCACCGAGCACCTTCGAGTCGACATCGCAGAGTGCCACGAGGCGGACGCCCTTGGTTTTCGTCGCGGAGTCGATGTGGCTCTGGCCCCGGCCATTGAAGCCGATCACGGCGACCCGCAGGTCGTCATTCGCGCCTTGGGCGCGGGCCAGCGGGGACAGCAGCGACCAGGTGCCGGCGAAGGCCGAGGTGTGGAGAAAGAAGCGGCGTTTCATGGGGTTTTGGAAAACTCGGTCCAGCGGTCGGCCAGCTTGGCGGATTCCAAGCTGCCTTGATGCAGGATCACGCCATAACGGAACGTCAGCGACTCGCCTTTCTTCAGAACGAGATCACCGAGGTGCTTCTCGTCCTTCTTGTTCTCGAACTCGTGGATGCCGAAGGGGTTCGCAGCGAGCAGGCCGTAGTCGCGGGCGTGCCACCAGGTCGGGAAACGGAGGTTGGACGGGTGGTCGAAGACCGCCACCACCGCCGGCTCGTCCTTTTCATCGGGGCCGGTGAAGGCCACCCACTTCGAGCGCTTGCCCCAGGCCTCGTCATCCGTGCGGCCTTCCGAGTCGGCGATGTGGCCCTTGGCGACCTTGCCCTTCAGGCGCAGCGTGCGGTCCACGCGGATCGCGAAGAAGCCTTCCTTGGTATCGCCGAAGGTCGCATCGTCATCGGCCGCGGTGAGCTTCGAGACCACGTTGATCATCGTGGTCTTGTCGTCGATCTTCTTGAAAGCGTAGCTGCGCTGCTCGGTGAGATGGGTCTTGCCACCGGCGGTCCAGGCGAGATCCACGCTGAAGGAGTTCTTTTCGATCTTCGGGGTGCTCTTGAGCACGATCTTCGGGTCCTGGCCGAACTGCCATGCCCAGAAGTCGTTGCCGTTGACGTTGCCATGGCTCAGCCAGAAGCCGCGATGGTGCGGGTGATCCCGCTCCTCCTCCTTGAAGGTGTCTTCCATCGGCCAGTGGCGGGTCAGCACCGCTCCGGAAGTCGAGCGCAGCGGGGCCATGTAGGGGACCCGGGAGTCGGTCGCGAAGGTGGTGAATGGCTTGCCATCCAGCTCGATGTTCACCGCCATCGGCTCGGTGGAGCCCTTGATCGAGAATCCTTCGTCGGCGAGTGCCGTGGTGGCCAAAAGAAGAGGCAAAAGCAGGAGCTTCATCCCGGCACGCTGGACAAGAACCGGTGCATGGGCGATGGAAAATTGCGGAATAACTCTATTGAGTAGGTCTCCCAAGGAAGCTTGATGTCGGAATTCGAACAGCTCGTTGATGCTCATTACGAAGCGCTCTACCGCTTCGCGATGTCGCTATCGAAGAACGCCGATACCGCGGCCGATTTGGTCCAGCAGACCTTCTGCATCTGGGCCCAGAAAGGCCACCAGCTCAAGGAGCGCGACAAGGCGAAGACGTGGCTTTTCACCACACTCCACCGCGAGTTCCTGGCCCTGGCGCGAAAGGCAAAGCGCTATTCCGACGAGGAGCTGACCGAGGCGGTGGCGGGCAAGATCTGCTCGGAAGAAGACGACACCGAGCGCACCATGGACGGCCAGCGCGCGCTCGAACTGCTGGGCGATCTCGATGAGACCTTCCGCGCTCCGCTTGCGCTTTTCTACCTGCAACAACACAGCTACAAGGAAATCGCCGAGATCCTCGACGTGCCGATCGGCACGGTGATGTCGCGCATTTCCCGGGCGAAGGAAATGCTCCGCCGTCGCATGACCGCGGAGCCTTCCAGTGCGCCCAAGAACATCCTGCAACTGCAACCGGAGGCCCTGAAATCGAACCATGGATAAGGAGGAAGCACGCTTCATTCTCCGCTGCTTCCGCCCCGATGGTGCGGATGCCGGGAATCCCGACTTCGCCGAGGCACTCGCTTGGGCGGCGAAGGATCGTGAACTCGGCGAATGGTTGGCCCGGGAGCGCGCCCGCGATGCGGATTTCGCCACCGCGCTGAACTCGGTGGGTATCCCGCCGGTGCTGCGCGAGGAGATCCTCGTCAGCCTCGCCATGGAGCGCGGCGATGCGGCGGTGTATCCGGACCGGTTCGACGTTTCGGTGATCGGGGCGATGGCGGACATCCGCCCGCCGTCCGCTCTTCGCGGCGAGATTCTCTCCGCCATGGAGCGTACCGCCGCCGAACCGGTGAGTCGTCGCCGCTGGTGGCATTTCGGCCTGTCCGCAGCGGCTGCGGCGGGAATCGCTCTGGCTTTCCTCGCCAGTCGTCCACATGAGGGGGCCGACGGCGTCGTGTCCAATCCGGCGGAGGAGACGTCGCTGGGGTCCAATGGCCCGGGAACTTCGGGAGGCGGAGTGATTCCGGTCGTCGCCAGCCTGCCGATCAGCCAGGTCGAGGAAGAGTTCATCAAGACCTTCGAGTCCCCGGGCTTCAAACTGGATCTGAATGATCCGGATCACCACGCGCTCTTCGATCATCTCCAAGCGGCCAAGCTGCCGTGCCCGAACCGCTGCCTGCCGAAGGGCCTCAAGGACATTCCCGGCCTCGGCTGCCGCGAGCTGGACATCGAGGGGAAGAAAGGCGCGCTCGTTTGCTTCAAGCAGGAGAACAACGTGGTTCACCTCGTGGTCTTCAAGCGCTGTGATGTCAGCTGCAAGCTGCCCAAGGAAGGCCAACCGGCCTATGGTAACCATGGCAAGTGGTCGGTCGCCCGCTGGAGTGATGAAGACTGGGTCTTTGTCCTGATGGGGGAGAAGGACGCTGATCGGAAGCAGGATGTCGATCGCAAGCGTTTGGAGGACATGTTCTGACGGGTGATCCGTCCTCAGACCGGAATCACGTCCACAGCGTGGGAGCCACGGGCCACCAGCGACGTGGGAAGGTTGGCATCGAAGGTCGCAAAGCGGATCCCGTATTTCAGCGCCAGGGCCACCAGATAAATGCCCGTGACTCGCTGCGGTGCCAAGCCGGCCAAGGAGGTGAACATGGGGTCGCTGAGCGACAGGTCGCAGGGCAGGAAATGGTGGCCGCGCCGGGCTCGATAGGCCCTCAGGTCCATCAGGGCTTTTTCCGGGGAGCCGGGGCCATGGGGATACGAGGGATGGCCGTAGATGCGGAGGAATCCGCTCTCGGTCAGCGGGCAGGTGGCCAGCCCCATGTCGGGCCGGGAGACCAGCCATCTCCGGGCTGCGACGTGGTGGACGTGACGCGGATCGGCCAAGGCGATCAGGACGGGGATGTCAGCCAGGCGGATCATGGCTCAGACGCCCTCCCGTTCGCGGAGCAGGTTCAGCAATTCCTCGGTGATCACGGTCGTGTCTCCCGGCATCCGGCGGAGGCGGGGCAAGCCGAGCTCATCGATCTCGAAGTGTGGCTCACCTGGATGCCGGGTTGCTGCGCGGGCGGGGTCCAAGCCTTTCTCCAAGGCTGCCACAACGATCTCACCCAGAGAGACTCCCTGCTCGGCGGCCCGGGCCTGAGCCTTGTGGTGCAGGGAATCCGGGAGATCGATCGAGGTCTTCATTCCGGGGAATACGGAAGAAAACTGCTCATTCAGATCATTTCATTTCACGAGGGCTTGGCACGTCAGAGGCTTTGGAAACGGCGGCGTGCAGAGAATTGCAGCTTGTTCTGCCTCTCCGGGACTGGTAATGCACGCAGCGCTCTGGATGGGGAATCCTTCCCGTGCCTCCCTAACACCCCCCGGTGCCATGAAATCAATCGCCTGCCGGAACGCCTTGGCTTTGGCCAGTGTGCTCTTGTTGTCCGTCGCTCACGCCGGGCCGGGCGCGGTTGTCGGCGATCCGGTGCCGGAGGTGAAGGTGACCGCCGTGCCGGAGCCATCGCCGCTGTTCCTGCTGGCCGGCGCGATGGCGGTGCTTTTCCTGCTGATGCGGAAGGGCGGACCGCGCTGATTACTTGGACTTAGCTTTCTTCGGTTTCGCCTTTTCCGGCGCTCCCTTCTTCGGTGCCGGCTTCTCTGGCACTGCTTTCTCCGGCTCGGTCTTTTCCGGTTCTGCGGTTTCTACCGCGCCATTCCGCTTCGCCACGGCGATCAGGGTCTGCTTCAGCAGGTCAGGCCAATCGAGGGTGTTCAGGCTCTTCACTTCACCCCACTCCGGGCTCAGGGTGAGCAGTTCCTTGAAGGCTTCGTCGGCACGGTCCGCGCGTCCGGTTTGTTCTGCGGCGCACAGGAGCATGGCGGTGGCCGTTTGCTTCTGTTCGTCCGGGAAGGGGATCTTGAAGCCGTGCTCGAGCATCACTCCGGCGTCCTCCGGATGAGAGGTGGTCAGGAGCAGCCAGGAGGCGTCCAAGGCAAAGCCAGCATCGGTGGGGAAGCGGTCCTTGCCGCGATTCAGCAGCTCCAGCGCCGCGGCGTCCTGCATGTCCTCCAGCACGCATCTGGCGGCGTAGAGGTAGTCGTTCGACGAGATCTCGCTCTTGTCGTTGTCGATGAGCTGGAGCCACCGCCCGTAGGCTGCGGTAAACTGGCCCTGCGCCATGAAAGAGCGGGCTTCGATCCGCAGGCAGTCCTGATGGGATGCGCCGGCGAGGCGGGCCCGGTCGACCATCTTGGTGATGAGTTCCGATGACTTGGCATCGTCAGCGAGGCCGAGGGCGCAGGTGACGAGCGCGTCTCGGACGCGCTTTGCGCCGAAGGTGGCGGTGGTCTCTTTCGCCAGCAGTTTTTCGCCGAGGGCTCGCAGGTCCTCGATGCTGGCTTCGGGCGCTGCCTTGAGGGTGGCGGCCATCTGCTCCAGCTCGTCGACGAATGCGTTGGTCTCTTGCCAGGACATGACGGCTTCCCAGCCGCCCCAGTCACTCGCCTCTTCCAGCTCGCCGAAGTCGGGCAACTCGCCGGGCCACAGCGCGAACACCTCGGCCTTCTTTCCCTCCGCCCACAAGACGCGCGCGCCGGCGTAGTCGCGGATCGCCAGTGGCAAGTCCTTGGCCAAGCGCAGGGCGATGGCGATGGAGGCGGGGTCGTTGGCGTGCAAGGCCGCGTGGAGGGCGGCGATGGCGGCGCGGCCCTGGCCGTCCACGGCGGTCATCGTGCGTTCCACCCGGCTGGCCAAGGGCCCCCCGGCAGGCGAGTCGACCCACGCGGCGTGCAGCCATGACGAGTCGAGCGCATCGAGCGATTTTTCCACCGCTGCTTGGCAGGTCGTGGCAAGGCGGGAGGCGATGAGGAAGTGGGCTTGCGGAAGCGTGAAGACGGTATCGTCCGGAATCTTGCCGGTAAGGAATTCGGCGGCCTTGGCGACCTCGCCGCGGAAGGCGAGCGCTTCGGCGTGATCGATGGCACTGGAAGGCGTGGGCGCGGCTTCCCACGCTGCCAAGGTGGCGGCGATGCGGGCATCCAGCAGGGCCACGGCAGCGGGGCGCTTGCCGAGCTCGTCGATCAGCTTGATCCGCCAGTTGCTCTGCTCGCCTTCGTCGAGCTCCTTGCGAAGCGCTTCGAGAGCGGTGGGCTCCAGCTTTGCCAGCGCCTCGAAGTCGAGGTCAGGGAAGTCCTCGCGGGTGGCCTTCTCGGTCAGGGCCGCGCCGGCATTGGCGGTGCGGAGGACGAGCCACGCGGCCTGCTTCAACTCGGCGGTTTCCGCCGGATCGCCGGCGATCCGGTGCAGGTGGCCGATATCGTCGTCCTGCGGCAAGGGGCCCTCGGTGTCCTTTTCTTGATCCGTCGTCGGTTCGGCGCGCAGCCACGTGAAGAATTGTTCGTCGGACTTTCCGATCAGGCCATGGATAAAGCCGCCGAACCACGGGTGATCCGTGCCAAGGTCTGAAGCCCAGCGGGCAATGCGCTGGTTTTCATCGCTGCCGAGCGTGAGCCGGTCCCAGACCGGCACCCATGCCGCCGGGGCGCTGCTGCGTGGCGCGAGCGTCGCCAGCCTGGCGATCAGATCCTTCGCGCCCGGCAGCAGCGACTCCGCAGTGCTGGCATCGATCGACTGCACCCGTTCGTGGCGGGTTTCCGCAGGGATCGCGGCAAGGGCGCGCGATCCATCGGCGAAGCGCATGCCGGCGAGACATTCGGAAAGTTCGCGCAAGGTGGCGAGCTGTGAGTCGTCCAGCCCGCCCGTGCGCGCGAGCGGCACAAACGCCTCGATCGCGCCAGTGAAGGAAAGCCCGGCGATGCCATCCTTTTCCGCGAAGCCCGGGGTCACGTTTTCCGAGGGCAAGACCAGGCCACTCACCAGCCGTCGGCCGGAGCTGAGCGACCAGACATCGAGCTGGCGGCCAGCGCGGTAGGCGAGCCACTCGCGCGCGGGGTCATCCGCCCAAGTGGAGACGGGAGTGCCATCGACCCAATTGGAGCCTTCCAAGGTGGCTCCTTGGGCGATGGGCAGGGTGAACACCGGTGAAAAATCACGCGCATCGAAGACCCGCACCGAATCCGCCGTCGCCACCGCCAGCAGTTCTCGGCCGGCGATGTAGTGCAGCGCATGGGCCGCCACCACCGGCAGCGTCGCCACATGATGGAAGCCGCTTTTCTCCACGTCCGCGATGGTCACCTCCATCGAGCCGAGCGCGGCCACGCGATGGCGGTCGCCGAGGAAGCTCACCGAACCAATCTCGGAGACCGGTTCCAGGTCCGTGAGGATTTCGCCGGTCGTCGCGTCCGACACCACCATGCCCGAGTAGGAATAGCCTCCCGAGCCCGCGCTGTAGCCCGCCTGAACGACGAAAGCGTTGTCGGCCGGTACCGCGACGTCACAGGTTTGCATCCAGCCGGAGTAGGTCTCGAGCGGTGTGATGTGATCGCCGTCCTTCGCCTTCAGCCGCCAATCGCGACCGCGGCTTTGGAGCGCGGATAGGCGATTTTCACTGACGGTTCTCCAGCCGCCTTCGCTTTCTTTCTCCGGGGTTTCCTTCGCGGCTGGAAGTCGATGGCCCAGCGGTTCCAGAAACTCGTGGACCGTCAGCATACCGGAGGCGGTGCCCACGGCCACGCGGCTGCCGGAAGTCGCCACGGATTCGATCTGGGATTCAGCCCGGATCGGCGTGCGAGCCGCATTGAGCGTGCTGCTTTCCAGCAGCGAGCCGGTGATCCGCAGCGGCGGCGCGGTCTTGTCGGGTTCGGCGAAGATTTTCTGCCAGAAAGGCGACTCCCAATTCGCCCACGGGAAGCGTTCCGCGAGGGCGGTGGGGGAGGCCCAGGTGTCTTCCGCCTTCAGGTAGCGGGAGCTGCTTTCGAGCTGCCCGTTTTCCTCGCGGAACTCGATGACTTCCAGATGGGATTCGTCGCGATTTTCCTGAGGGATGGCCGCAAGCAGCAGGCCGCCATCGGGGCTGAACACCGCGAAATCGAAGGGCGACTCGACCTTTGCATGGCGTGATTCGGCGTTCGGCTGGATGGGCACTTCGAGGAGGGCTCCATCCGCGGCGATTGCCCGCAGCCGGGTACCGTCGAGCTGGGCGGCGACGGGCGCGGCGGCGGTGGGCAGCAGCGGTTCGGACTCCCGCACGGTCTGGCCGCTGTTGGCAGCGATGATGCGCCAGACGTAGCTCGAGGCGGCAGGACTGCCGGGAGCCGGGTTGGCCGGATACGCGAGCAACGCCCCATTGGTCGACCACGCGAGGCACGTGGCAGGGATCGTGCGAGCTCTGGTGACCGGCAGGCGTGCGATCACCTTCATCGTCTCCGCGTCACAGAGGAAGGCGTCTTCGAGGAACTTGTAGGCGCGCTGGATGATCAGGTGCTTGCCGCCGGGTGCGACCGAGAGGGTCAGGGTTATCTCGCCCCAATGCGGGGCCAGCATCGAGGAGACCGAGAGTTTTGTCAGGTCCCAGCGCAGCGTGGTATTGAATCCCTCGCCGCTGGAGCTGGAGTCGGTGGCGGCGAAGAGCGTGTCGCGGTCGTTGCCGAAGGACAGCATGCGTACCGGCAGCGGATGCTTGATCGCGAGCTCGGGGAAATTCCACGCGGTGTGACGCAGGGTTTCTAACAGGAGTGCCTGGGCATCGAGGTTCTTCGGATCGCTTTCCAGCGAGGCGAGCAGGAAAGGCAGCGCTTCATCCGGAGAACCGGAGGCGACACGGGAGGCTCCCGAGTCGAAGTCGGCGGCGGCGAGCGAGCGCTTGGTTGCGGCCGTGGCGGTCTTGGCCTTGCCCTCGGCGATCTCGGCATCGTGCTGCTTGTTGCGGGCGATCACACCGAGGACACCGGCGGCCACGGCAAGCACGGCGAAGACGGCGGTGGCTCCTTGGAAGAGCCGCAGTTTCCGCCGGGCGCGCAGGCGCGAAAGCCGGACGAGCTCGTTTTCGTCCGAACTCAAGCGGAAGACGCCGCTGACGGCGACGCGCTCGGCTTCGGCGAGGCGGCCTTCTGTTAGGAAGAAGCGCGGGGAGCGATTGCCATCGGTCCACAGCCGGGTGGCGTCTTCCAGCCGCCGGCGGGCGAGCAGGAGGTCGCGGTGGTCCTCGATCCACTGCTTGAGCACCGGCCAGTGCGTGATCAGCGCCTCATGCGCGAGCGTGACCGTGGCGGTGTCGTGCTCGCTGCCGGTGACCAGCAGCTTGGCCTCGATGAAGGCATTGAGGAACGCGGGCGCGCCGGGATGAACTTCGCGGAGTTCCGCGAGCTTGGCGCGGCGGCGAGTGGCCGGCCCTTCGTTGGCGGCATCAAGCGTGACGAGTTCGCCGAAGATCTGCTTGGCAGCTTCGCGGCGGGTCTCAGCCGGCAGGGCGTCGTAGGTTTCCTGGGCACGACGGGCGATGGCTCCGGCGAGACCGCCGAGTTCATCATAGGCAGCCCACGCCAGTACATTCTCGCGGCGTCGCTGATAGAGCTCCTCCAAGGTGAACTCTAACAGAGGCAGCGCATCATGGGCATCCGCGGCGTCCTGATAGATCTGTTCGGAAAGATCGCGGCCGTTTTCCGGATGCCGCTCGAACTGCAATCCCGCGGCGAGTGCCGGGTAGCGGATGATCTGGTGCAGCTCCGGCAGGTCAGGCGGGCTGAGGATGTAGCCGCCACCGTGGCGCACGAGCTGGAACAGGTCGCGATGCTCCGGCACGCGCGGGAAGAACTCGCTGCGCATCGTGGCCACCACCCAGACGCGGCGCGACATCGCGAGGGCGGCGAGCACATGGAAATACGCGTCGCGCATCTCCGTCGTCACGTCGCTGGCGGTGAAGATTTCCTCAAGCTGGTCGATGAGGATCAGCAGGTGGGCCGGCTTGCCCGCCCGAACGCGATCCAGTCCTGCGACGATGGCGGCAACGGCGAAGATCAGGTCCTCCGGCTTGGCGAACATGCGCGCCAGCCGCGCCGAGTCCCACACTGGTTCGGCCGCTTTCGCGACCGGCTGCGGCTGCTTGCCCCGGCGGTTCTTCTTTGAAGCAGGGGCGGGCGGAGGAGTCGCTCCCTTCCCGGAAGAATCACGCAGCTTCCCGAGATCCGGCACGGCCTCGACGATGGCGCGGGCCAGGGTTTCGAGCGGCGGAGAATCGCCTTCCACAGGCAGCATGCAGGTGCCGCACCACTCGCCAACCTCTGGCAAGTAGCCATCGGCGGTAAGGCGTGGTGCGAGGCCGGCGCGCATCAGCGAGGACTTGCCGTAGCCCGAGCCGCCATAGATCAGCAGGAAGGCATGGCCCGCGGCGTGGTTCTCCTTCAGCTTCGCCAAGGCCTCGGCGATCGGACGATTGCGGCCGAAGAACAGTGGCGCGTCTTCAAAGTCGAAGGTGCCCAGTCCCTTGAACGGCGAGCCCTCCAAAGGCAGCGGCCGCACCGCATCCTCCGAAAGCCCGCTTTGCAGCCGGATGTGGCGCAGCAGCAGCTTCTCCAGGTGCTGCTCGAACAGCGCCATGAACTCGTCCACCGACTCATACGGCGAGAAGGCACGGCGGATGGTCTTGTCCTTGTTGAAGAAGAACCGCTCGCAAAAGGCATCCAGCTTCTTCTTCTGCTCCTTCTTCGCGCCCTCGTCCCCACCACCCGGCGGCTCGCTCATCCGGCGATAGACCAGGATGTCCGGCTTGGCCTTGGCGTCCTTTTTCGCCGCGCGTTCCTCGAAGGCGTCGGTGGCTTCCTCCAGCTCCCACTCGGTGCCGGAGTCGAAGCGCGTGCCGTCCTTGCGGTTGAATTGCGAGGGCAGAGGCGAGCCGAGGCGGGACCACAGGATGCAGACGAACAGGTCGCAATCCGACGGGCGGATCAGCTCCTCATTGAAATGCGCGGTCGCCCGCAGCGGCTCCTTTTCCCACAGCACCGGCTCCAGCCGGATGAAGTTCCAGTAGCGCGCCTGCAATCGCTCCACGATTCTCCCCACGGCTTGGCGTTCGTCGCGAACGTCGCCGGGGGAACTGACAAAGAGCGTGAGGGTCTGCATCCCGCGACGAGTTAAAACCGCCGCGGCCCGGATTTCTAACCGGGAAATTCAGAAATGATTCCACTTCCCCGAATCTGGGGTGATTTGCACGGCGTCCGGCGATTTGGCGCTCTTTTGACGCTACTTCACCGCTTCGGGCACCACGCTGGTCTTATCGGCGTCCGGGAAGTTCTTGGGCCGCGGGATTGTGACCTTGTCGGTGGCGACCCATTCCACGGAGCGCTGGAGCACGGTGCGGAAGCCGGTGCAGTCGTAGGTGGTGGGGTATTTGTCGTTGGTTCCCAAATGACCGGGGACCAGGGTGATGACCTTTCCCTTGCCGTAGGGGATCCACCAGACCATCGGCTCATGGACACCGGTGCCGCCGCTTTCCTTGGAGGAAAAGGCAGTCGCCAGGATGTGCACGTCTTTGGCCGGGCCGCGCTGGGCGTGATAGAGTTCGTCACTGACGTGCATCCAGACCTTCGGGAGATCCTTGAAGATGGGATTCTGATCGTCGCGGGTGGTGATGGCGTAGGGGTGCCCCGCGCCGTGGCCGCCGCCGGGCCCTTCGCCTTTCGGCTGGCGGACGAGTTGCTCTTTCTCGTCGAGATAGAGACGGTCGCCTCCGTCGGGTCCGCGCCAAAGGAGGCCGGTCATTTCTTCGAATTCCGACCAGCCGCCGAAGGCATTGTTCGCCGCATGGACGAGCACCACGTGCCCGCCGCCGCTCACATAGCTGACGAAGTCCCGCTTCACGGGATCAGGCCACATCTTGCCATTGTAGTCGCTCAGGACCACGTCGTAGTTCTTGAACTGCGGCGCCCAATCATTCCAAGCGTCGTCTGGAGAGTCCTTGGACGGACTGGTGCTCACGCTGACATCGAAGCGGTCGGTTTCTTCCAGCAGGCGTTCGATGATCGGCGTGCTGCGAACCCAGTCATGGTTGTTCTGCCCGGTGACGATCAGGACAGTGAGGTGTTTGCCAGCGGCGAAGACGGTGCCGGAGCAAGCGAGCGAGACAACGGACGCGGTGACGATGGATTTAAAGATGCTCATGGAATTATTTCTTCGGATCGGCGAGCACGCGGAGTTCATGGATCGACCAGAAATTGCCCGGAGCACTTCCAAGCTGCGTGATCCTGATAAATTTCTTGGGAGTGCCATCTAGCGAGATCTCGGTGATCGCGTTCTTGCTGTCACCCTTCGCGACCGGTTGGCTCCACTCCTGTCCATCCTTCGACACAGTGACTTCATAACCCCGCGGGTAGTCATTGGCGGAGCCGCTGGTATCCAGCACCAGTCCGATGACCGGGGTCTCCGCATCAAGCTCGATCTGGAACCACATGCCGGGCTCCATGAATTTGTTCGTCGTATAGCGGGACTCGGCGCTGCCATCGATGGCCCGGTTTGCTTCGCCTCCATTGTGGCTGGCCGTGACCTTCAGCTTGTTGCTCGGGATGACCTGCGGGAGCTGGGCGTGGAGTTCCTGATAGGTCCACGGTGAGCTGCGGCTCTCGGTATCCTTGCGGGCTTGGGCAACATCGGATGGACTCACGAAGGTGCCGTGGTTCCCGAAGTTGTTGCGGACGTAGCTCAGCACGGAGGCGATCCACTCGTCGTCATTGCTCGCCATCGAAATCATCAGGCCTTCGTACTTCTTGTTGTCGATGTCGCCCTGCAACCCCTTCAAGAGCACGTAGATGCCGCCCTTCGGGTTGATGTTGATCGTCTTCGATCCTCCCAGAGGCGGGGCGAGCATGTGGCCCTTCATGCCGGCGATTTCGAGTCCCAGTCCATTCTGGCCATGGCAACTCGCGCAGAGGGTGGAGTAGATTTCTTCTCCCTTCTTCAAGACGACACGCTCCTTGTCCGAATACTCGGTAAGCTTCTGTCCCGGCGGAAGCATGAGGGTGGCCCCGATTTCCTTGACGCCCTTGGCAGTCGAGTTCAGCACCGTATCGGAGACCAGCTTCATGTGATCCGGCCATGCCAAGTACTTCGCGGTCATGCAGGCCTGAAGCGCAACGTTTGGATCAGGATCCTTGGCCAGTTTCTCGATGTCCTTTTGGAATGAGGCATCGCCTTTCCGGAAGAGCGTCTCACTGACGCGGATGGCACCGGCCCTGACTCCAGGGTCGGTGTCCGCCATCTTGGCGCGGACGAGTTCGGGCGTCACAGCGTCCAGTCCTTGCAAGGTCCAGAGCGCATGCAGCCTCGTCAGCGGGCTCTTGTGCTGCTTTGCCACTTTCTCTAACAGCGGCACCACCGACTTGTCCTGGCGCAGGATGAGCAAGCGCTGGGCAGTATCGCGCCACCAGCCGTTGGGGCTGGCGAGGTGGGTCGCAAGCTGGGCGGTCGGTTCGTCGAACATCCGCGGTGGCTTCACCTTCTGGGTCGAGGTGTGCACCAGCCGCCAGATGCGACCGTGGCCGATGACCTTGTCGAATTGATACTGCTCCACCACCTTGCGGAGGTAGCTCCCCGGATTCACCCATGCAGCCTCCTGGATGATGCCGCGATACATGTCGGTGATGTAGAGCGTGCCATCGGGAGCGGTGGTCATGTTGATCGGGCGGAAGCAGAGGTCCTTGGAGCGGAGGAATTCGGATTTCTGCTCCTGGTAAGGATTGCTGAGAACCTTGAGCCCGCCGTTGTTGGAAACCTTCGCGCGTCGAACAAGACGGCCCACCGGCTCACCGAAGAACACGTCGCCTAAAAGCTCCGAAGGAAGCTGGTCGCCGCGGAAGACCTCGATGCCGGCTCCCGAGCTGAAGCTTTTCAGTGTGCCTTCCGGCTCCCGCACCTTGCCCAGACCGCCTTGGAAATCCCGGACGCCCACGGCGGGGAAGAGTTCCGTGAATCCATCGGCGAACTGGTCTTGTGGATTGAACATCCCATAGACCACCGGAGCCTGGAAGCTGATCGGTCCTTTCTCGCCACCTGCGTTGACGTAGTAGAGATTGCCGAGATCATCCTGATTGAGTCCCCACTGCCCATCGTTGGCCTTGGTTTCCTCCTTCTTGATGCCATTGGGCGTCCAGCGCAGGCGGAAGCTGTTGTAGGTGGTGTAGATCCCGTTATCGATCGCCCAGACCAATCCGCTCGGCTGGTGTTCGAGATTGCCGCCGCGAGGGCCGCCTGCCCACCAGAGTTCCTTCTTGTCCGAGACGCCGTCGTCGTTGGTGTCGGTGTAGAGATAGAGGTCCAGGCTGTCGGTCTCGTTGACCACGATCTGCCCTTTGCCGAGCGGCAGGATCATGCGGGGCAGCATGAGATTGTCGACGAAGACGGTGTGCTTGTCGTAGGTGCCGTCGCCGTTGGTATCGGTGTGCAGGGAGATCCGGCTGGCGGTTTTCCGCTGATTATTGCCATCGATGTCCTGCATGTAGGTCCGCATCTCCGCGACGAACATTCTCCCGTTTCCATCGAAGGCGGTCACTACCGGGTCGGTGATCTCCGGTTCGCTGAGGACCAACTCCATCCGGTAGCCCGGCGGCAGCTCGAAGCTCTTCGCTGCCTGCTGCGGCGTCTGCGCTTGGACCGCAGGCATCGGCGGAAATTTGTCGGCCTGCGCGTGCGCCGCGGTGACCGAGGCCAAAGACAGCAAAAGGATGCGGGATTTCATCGTGTGGGTTCGATCGGGAAAAATGGGCGGCCTGAGAGGCGACTAATCCTACGAGAACCATCGGTGGAATTTTCCCAATACCGTAGTCCCCAAAGCGGGGACATTGCCGGCAGGTGGCACTCGTGTCGTTGACGGTTTAGGCAGTCTTCGACAGTTTGGATTCCACTTGGAGAATCTCCACCTCATGACCGAAGTCGGAAAAGCAACGCTCGCGGACGGGAAGCGAATCGCCGAGATCCAGATAGCCGGGTGGAAGGAGGGCTATCGGAGAATCCTGCCGGATGATTTTCTGGACGGGTTGAATCCGGAATCCCGGGTGCCGGTGTGGGAGCGATTCATCCGGGATAAGAAAGGGGTGATGCTGGTGGCGCGATCGGGATCGGAGCTGACGGGCTTTTGCCATCTGATCTCCTCGCGGGATGAAGACGGGAATGGGGTCGCCGAGATCGCGGCCATTTATATCGATCCAGATAGATGGAGAAGCGGATGCGGGAAATTGCTTTTCGCGGCGGCTGTTGCTTCCGCGGTGCAGCAGGGTTTCACGGCGATGACCTTGTGGGTGCTGGCCGAAAACTCACGTGGCCGCGGCTTCTACGAAGCCATGGGGATGCGCGCTGACGGGGCGGGGAAAACCGTGGAGCGTCCGGGCTGCACTCTTCATGAAGTGCGTTACCGGATGGAGCTATCGAGATGACACTGCGCCGGGCCTTGGAACATGGGGCCGCCAGAACGACTTCGTCCGCACTCGGAGAGTGCGGACCACTTTGGCCTACGGCTGCAAAGCTTCGACGCGGAAGAACAACTTCGCTCCCGGGGCTGGCGGGACATAGGTCACGGTCACCGTTTCGTAGTCCGTGCCGGGGATCGGCGTGTGGATCACATTGGTGATATTCGGACTGGCATTGGTCCAATTGGTCAGATTGTTGGCGACCTGCACCTGATAGGTGGCACCGGCAGGAGCCTGGCGGGCCTTGTAGCTGAGCGTCACGCTGCCATTCGCCGCGCGGGTGAATGGAACCGGGAAGACATTCGACTTCAAGGGATCGCCACCGAAGGCGAACTCGCCGAAGTTGGTGGTGCCATCGTGTTCCGGATCGAGGTCGGGCCCGTGAAGATACGACAGGCCCGGCAGGTAGGTGGCGAGCCATTGGTCGTAGGGCGGCAGGGCATCGCTTTCCTGGGACAGGCCGGTGACTTCCGCAGCGGACAGCGCGCGGTTATAGATGCGGATCTGATCGAGATCGCCCTCGTAGCTGGCAGCGGCATTGCCCGGCGTGGCGCCGATGCAGAGGACGGGATTGGCACTCAGGGTGGCGAGGCTGCCGGTGCGCGTCGCTTCCAGCGCGCCATTGATGTAGATCTTCATTTCGCCGGTCGTCTTCACGCGAGTGCAGGCGACGTGGACCCAGTTGCCGGTGTTCACCGCACTGGTGGCGTGGAGAATCTGGTTCGCTCCACCCGAGCCGAGGCCGGTCTGGAAGGAGACGCGGTTGATGCCGGCATCCTGAGTGCCAGCGATCAGGAAATCGGTGGCGGCTCCCGGACTGTCGGCATTGAAGATGGCGAGGCCGTTCGGCGGATTGGTGGTGGCAGGGAAGGCGCGGGTGGTGCGCATCCAGAAGCTGACGGTGAAGTCATTCGGTGCGACGTTCGCCATGGTGATGCGTTCGTCGGTATTATCGAAGTGCAGCGCGTTGCCGAACTTTCCGGCGATGTGGTCGCCTGCTTCGATGTCCACCAGCGTGCCATGATTTTCCGCCGGCGAGCTGTCCACCGCGGTCGTGCCGGTGGTTTCATCCAGCTTCAGCCACGCGAGCAAGCCGACATCATTGATGACCACGGTGTGGCTGGCCGAGGCGTAGTTGCCGTGACTGCTGGCCTGCGCTTTGTCGGCGGGGAGACTCACCACGATCTGATTCGAGCTCGGTGTGATGGTGAGCACGTAGTTCGCACCGCTGCCGGTCAAGCCGGTGGCATTCCCACCGGTGATCGAGAAATCGCCGGTGGTGAGACCGGTGACGGATTCAGTGAAATGCACGTCCACCGTGAAGGGGCCTCCCGCGCTGGCGGGAGCGACAAGCTCCACACCGGGCGCGGATGGCAGGGAGAGAATCCAATTGGAGATGACCTGCGCCGCCTGATCATCCACCACGTTTTTCGCCAGCGGTGGCATCTTGATCAGACCGGTGGTCCCGTGGCGGATCTTCAGCATCGAGAGACTGAGATTGCCGGGAGTGATGACCCTTTCGGCCGCGGGCTCGACGAGCGGGCCTTGGATCAAGCCTTGCTCGGAAAGCGGCGTGGTGAGGCGTGCGTCAAAGAGCGCGCGCACGCCATTCGGACGGTGGCATTGCGAGCAGTTCGAGTCGATGTACGAGCGGACTCGTGATTCGAGCGAGGCGGTGGTGTCGTTGATATTGCGACTCTTCAGGTACCACGGCAGGAACTCCGGTTTGTAGTTCGAGTCGAACCAGCCAAGGCTCGCCAAGGTCTCAAGCTGGTTGGAGGTGCGGCCGGTCTTGGCGTAGGTGAGGTCGCCATTGAGCTGCCACGTCTTGAGGCCGAGCACGTGACCGGCATTGGAATTGTGGCAAATGCGGCAGTCGGTGCGGCTCGGGTAGTCCCACTTCTGGACATGCGTGCCGCCGCCGGCTTCAGTGATGGTGATGTCCTCGCTCAGGCCGGCGGGCAAGAGGTCGGCATCACTACCATCGGCGCGCCACTTGTAGGTGACTCCATAGGGCTCACCACTCGCGGGCATCACGATGAAGCGCGTCTCCAGCCGCTTGTGAATGGATGGGTTCGCTTCATTGGTCGGCAGCTCGAAGTGCTTGATGAACACCGTGCCGGCCGGGAACGACCATGGGCCTTCCGGATTGAAGCCGATCTTTTCCTGCGGAGTGTTGTGAGTGCCGTCATTCGGCAGGGCGATCCAGCGCTGCTTCGCTGCACCGTCAGACCATAGCGGTGCATTCACCGTGTAAGGGATCACTCCCGGAGCCGGGGTGAGGGTGGCGAGATTGGTAAACGCGCCGGTTTCAGAAAGCAGCGCGGGCGGATTGCTCACGACTACCACCGGTTGCCACGGCTGGGTGGCATAGAGGAACTGGCTCGGGGTAAGAGCTGAGTTCGCGATGCGAACCTCGTCGAAGGTGGAATCAGCGACCCAGTCGGCGGCGTTTCCATTGTACATGCCGCGGCCGAGCGTCCACACCCCGGACTGGAGATTGCCGACGTAGCCGGTGACTTGGCCCTTCTGGACGTAGCTACCGCCCTCGTAGGAATAGACGGTCAGCGTGCCGGTGGAAACATTGCCGACGATGGCGAGGTGATACCAGCGGTCAGTGGTTTCGAAGACCGAGTCGTCGAAGATCTCGATGGCGTTCGAGCGCCACTGCTGGGTCGCCGGATTAAGCGTGCGGACATTGAGGAAGAGGTCGCCATCATCGAGCGGCACGCCGGGATTGGCCGTGGCGTCATTGCGGCCCCAGCGCATCAGGCGGAAGGGCTGGATCGGTGGACCATTTTCGCCGCCTTCGGGGACGACGCCGGTGGTGCCATCGAGGCCCATGAAGCACTGGTAGCCGCCGCCCAAGGTGCTGACCACCGGATGGAAACTGAGTTCGATGGTGAAGTTGTCCAGCTTGCCCAGCTTCTCGGACATGTAGAGGTCGCCATTCGCATTGCCCGGATAGCCATCGCCATCAGCCGAGCCAACGATATGGACGCCGGAAGTATTGGACGCCGCGCCGACCGGCGTGAGGCCGTTGGATGCCGCGTAGCGCGTATTGGCGGAAGTGGTGTTGTCATCCCATGCGAGCATCTTGATGCCGTTGTCGATCACGTCGACGGTGGCATTGTCGGGATTTTCGGAAACGTAGCCGGAGGTATTCGAGGCGGCCTGGTCTTCGAAGCGGTACCACACCGGATTGGTGGTCGCAGGAGGAACCAGCGCGAGCTTCATGAAGCGGCCGCGGGTGCCGGTGCCATTGATCTTGATGAAGACCGGCTCGCCTGACTGGTCCTTTCCGATGGTGGAGGTGCCGCTGTAAACGCTGCCGCTCGGCATGTCGGTCAGGTAGGTCGCGGTGGCGGCGGTTTGTCCTGCATTGAGGCTGAATGCGCGGATGCGGCCGCTGACATTGTCCACCGTGATGAATTTCCCGGTGAGTTCCGGATGGGCGGTGCCGCGATAGACGAAGCCGCCGACCTGGCAGCCATCCGGCCCGGCGGCGTGAAGGACGTCCCAGACCGGCTCCTTCAGCGTGCCATAGATGGTCGCGGGCTGGGCTTGGGGGCCGGCGACGGTGCCCTCGCGGAAGGGCCAGCCGTAGTTTGCGCCCTTGGTGAGAATGCTCAGCTCCTCGCTGGTGTCCTGGCCGCTTTCGCCGATCCACGTCGTCTGTGTGGCGGCGTCATAGGAGAAGCGGTAAGGCTGGCGCAGGCCGATGGCGTAGAACTCCTCCAGGTAGAGCTTGCCCGGGGTGATGAAGGGATTGTCCGCGGGGATCGAGTAGCCGGTGGTGACGCTATTCGGCCAACCGGCGGGCATGGTGAGCTGCGCTGGCTGGCGGCGCGTGGTCACCGGTTGGTTGCCGGCCTTGTTGTCCACGTCGATACGGAGGATGCCGGAGAACAGGCGGTTATCGATCTTCTGGCCGACATTGTACTGGTCGTTCGCGCCGCCTTCATCGCCGATGGCGGCGTAGAGGTAGCCGTCCGGGCCGAACATCATGCAGCCGCTGTCGTGGAATTCCTGGCGGTCGTACTGCTGGATGAGGACCAGCTCGGTATTCGGGTCGGCTGCCTGGGTGCCATCCGGCACCGTGAAGCGGGACAGGCGCCAGTAGGCCTGATGGCCGTCGCCGCCGGTGGACGGCGCCCACTTATAGGTGACGTAGACGTAGCCGCGGTTCGGATTTCCCGCGACGCCGAAGCTGGGGTGGAAGACCAGCCAAGTCATCCCGCAGTCGCTGGAAGTGAAGGTCCGCGAGCGGATGTCCAGGAAGGTGTCCATGGTAGCCACCGCCGGATTGTCATCGAACAAAAGGATCCGTCCCTCCTTGGCTACACAGAGCAGCTTGTTCGTCCCCGGATAAGGAGTCAGGTGCGTCGGCAGGTTGATATTGATGCCGGTGTAGGTCTCCTGGACGGTCCACTCGCCCGCGGAGCTGGGCTCCGTGGTGGGGAAATTCCCGTTCAGATACGGAGCAATCGCCTCGGGTGCGTCGAGCCCGGGCTGGGCGTACGCATTTCCGAAGACGAGGAGGCTCGCGGTCGCACAAACAAGGGACGTCGCAGACAGGGACCGACCTGCCCGGACGAGGGCGCTAAGGGACATGGGTTTTTGGGTTGGCTGGGGGCCGAATCAGCTACTACGGACGAACGTTTGAATTAGCAAACGCGTTTTTTGGAACGCCGTCTGACAGAAGCGTCACAAAATTCAGGCTTCGTCTTTCGCTGATCTAACGGTCTCCAGCGCCATTTTCACCGCCTCCCCGGTGCAGGGGGACGGCAGGTCAAAGTCCCCACTTGTTCTAAACGCCGCCACGGCATCGCGGAGGGCTTCCCGGACGGAAATGGCCAGCATCAGGGGGGGCTCGCCGACGGCCTTGCTGCCGTGGATGGTCCGGGCTTGGGTGGCGTCCTTGAGAAGTGCGACGCGGAAATCCTCCGGCGCGTCGCTGATGGCGGGGATGGCGTAGGTGCTGGCGCTGTGGGACAGCAGCACACCCTTCGGGTTCCACTTCAGCTCCTCGCAGGTCAGCCAGCCCATGCCTTGGACGAAGCCGCCTTCGATCTGGCCGCGGTCCACTGCGGCGTTCAGCGAGTCGCCGACGTCGTGGAGGATATCCACCCGCTTCACGCGGTGCATGCCGGTGAAGCCATCGACCTCCACTTCGCTGACGGACGCGCCGCAGGCGAAGTAATGGAAGGGTCGACCCTTGCCGACGTTCCAGTCCCACTTCAGGTCGGGCGTTGCGTAAAAGCCCGCAGCCGAGAGGGAGATGCGCCGGGTGTAGGCGATGCCGGCGAGCTGGTCGATGGGCACGCTTCCCTGCGGTCCCTTCGCATCGCCGTTTTCAAAGACGATCTCCTCAGGCTGGCACTCCAGCTTTTCCGCAGCGAGCGGGGCGAGGCGTTCGCGGAGCTGGCGGCAGGCGTCGGCGACGGCCATGCCATTGAGGTCCGAGCCGGAGCTGGCGGCGGTGGCCGAGGTGTTCGGCACCTTGTCGGTGCGGGTGTGCATCAGGCGGATCTTCTCCGCGGGCAGCCCGAGTTCCCTCATGGTCACGCCGAGGATCTTCGTGTGCAGGCCTTGGCCCATCTCGGTGCCACCGTGGTTCACCTGCACCGAGCCGTCGGTGTACATCAACACGAGGGCACCGGCCTGATTGTAGTGGGTGAGGGTGAAGCTGATCCCGAACTTCACCGGCGTGATGGCGAGACCGCGCTTGCGATGGGGATTGGTGGCATTCCAGACATCGATGTCTTTCCGGCGTTGGGAAAACTCCGAGGATTCTAGTAGTTCGCTCCAGATGCGATGGATGCGGTTGTCGCCGATTTCCTCGCCGTAGTGGGTGGTATTCGTCTCGCCGGTGCCGTGGTAGAAGTTGCGCGCGCGGATTTCCTCGGCAGGCAGGCCGAGCTTGAGCGCGATGCGGCCGATGATCTCCTCGATGACCAGCATGCCCTGCGGCCCGCCGAAGCCGCGGAACGCGGTGTTCGAGACGGTGTGGGTCTTGGCGACGCGGCCCTCGAAGCGCTCGTGCGGGATGTAGTAGGCGTTATCGAGGTGGAAGATCGCGCGGTCGGTGACGGGCTGCGAGAGATCGAGCGACCAGCCGCCGTCGGAGAAGAGCTGTGCGTCCAGTGCGTGGAGCTTTCCGGAGTCGTCATAGCCAACCTTGTAGCGAGCGAGAAAGGGGTGACGCTTGCCGGTGGAACTCATGTCCTCGTCGCGGTCGAGTTGCCAGCGGACTGGCTTGCCAGTCTTCACCGCAGCCAAGGCACACAGCGCGGCGATGGCATTGCCCTGCGTTTCCTTTCCGCCGAAGCCCCCGCCCATGCGCGGTGACTCGACCACCACGTGATGACGCGCCAGGCCGAGCACCTCCGCGACAATCGTTTGGATCTCGGAAGGATGCTGGGTGGAACTCGCGACGTGGACTCCACCCTCGCCATCGCTTTCCGCCCATGCGGCGTGGGTCTCCAAATAGAAGTGCTCTTGTCCGCCGAAGCTAAATTCTCCTTCCAACAGGTGTGTCGATTCCTTCAGTCCGGTCTCCACGTCGCCTCGGCCCAGCACGTGTGGGTCGGTGTGGAATGAATTGGCGGCGATGGCTTGGGAGATGCCGAGCAATGGCGGCAGTTCATCCACTTCGATGACAGCCTTCTCCGCGGCGATGCGGCAGGCTTCGAGTGATTCGCCGACGACCAGCGCGATGACCTGGCCGTGAAAGAGGATCTCATGTTCGGCGAGCAAGGGCTCGTCATGGCGGACGGGTCCGCTGTTGTTGGCTCCGGGAATGTCTTCCGCCGTGAGAACCACGGAGACGCCGGGCGACGACTTCACGGCTGCGAGGTCGATGCTGCGGAGCGTTCCGTGGGCGACCTTTGAGCGGATGGCCCAGACTTCCTGCATCGAGCGGCCAAGAGCCGTGTCGTGAACGTATCGGGCGCCACCCGTGACATGGCCGGCTGCGCTTTCATGCGGGATGCCGTGACCGCCGGAGAATGTGGCCGATGGTTTCGATGGCTCCGGTGCTTCACCGGCGACAAACTTCTCGAACAAGCCTCTCACGATGGAGCGGCGATAGCTGGCGCTGGAGCGAACGTCATCCAGCGGAGTGAAGGTCTTTTCCAACAGATCGAGGACGTCCTCATGCGCGGCAAGTGACCGTCCGATGAGAGCGCCTTCCGCAGCGGTGGCGCGCAGGGGCCTTTCCGCAACACCGCCGAAGGCGAGTCGCGCTTCGGTAATGAGACCTGCGGCATCAGTCACGATGCGGATGCCCGCGGCGACGATGGAAATGTCCATCTCGCGGCGCTTGGAGACCTTGAAGAAGGCGACGCGGCCGGAAGGCTTTCGCGGGATACGGATGGCGCGGATCAGCTCATCCGGGCGCAGCACCGTCTTGCGATAGCCGATGAAGAAATCGGCGATAGGCACCTCGCGTTCGCCTTCGGGCGAGACGAGCAAGAGCACCGCATCGAGTGCCATCAGGATGGGGGCGCTGTCACCAATCGGTGAGGCGGTCGCGAGATTGCCGCCGAGGGTTGCGCGGTGGCGGATCTGCCGGGAGGCAAACCATCGGAACATTTCGTCGAGCGCCGGGATCTCACCGCCGAGCGCGTCTTGGATATCGGTCAGCCGTGCCGAGCCGCCGATTTCCCACTCATGCTCGTGGCGGCGGATCACGGCGAGCTCGCGCACGCCATCGAGCGAGATGAGGACGCTGGGTCGCAGGTGGCGCTTATTCACCAGCACCGCAACTTCGGTGGCTCCGGCGACGAAGGTCGCTTCGGGGTGCTGCTTCTTGAAGGCGAGGACGTCGGAGATTCGATCCGGCCGGAGGAAGAGGCCGCCGTCGGGATGGCTGGCGAATGGTGGCGGAGGAACTTCACCGGGCTTCATCCATGTCTCCCACGCCTCACCGTTTTCCTTTTCTAACAATGCCTGCTGCATCGCCTCACGGATCGGGCGGTAGCCGGTGCAGCGGCAGAGGTTCCCACAGAGCTGATCGGAAATGTCCTCGTCCGTGGTGGTCCCGCGCTGCCAGGCCTCGGTCATCGAAGCGATGAAGCCGGGCGTGCAGTAGCCGCACTGGGAGCCATTGCAGGTGACCATCGCGGTTTGTACCGGGTGGAGTTCGCCGTCCTTGCCGATGCCTTCCGCCGTGCGGATCTCGCGACCGGCGAAGGAATGGACGAAGGCGAGGCAGGCATTCACCGATCTCGGCTGTCCTCCCGGCTCTAACAAGAGCACCGAGCACGCGCCGCAGTCGCCTTCATTGCATCCGCACTTGGTGCCGGTCATTCCATTCCGGCGGAGGAAATCGAGGACTGTCTCGTGAAGCGGAACCCGCGAGACATCGTGGGCCTGGCCATTGATTCGCAGGATGGACGGGTTTCCGGACACGGCGGCAGTCTAGCAATCCCTTGGCCAGAATCACGCGCCAGTTTGCACCGGGCCGCGCTTGCTCATTTCACGCTCAGCTCCTTGAGGCACTCCTTCAGGACCGCGACTCCCTTCGCGATCGCTTCCGGCGAGCTGTATTCGTCCGGCCGGTGGCTGTAGCCCTTGTAGCAGGGGATGAAAATCATCGTCGTGGGGCAGATGCGGGCCATGAACAGCGAGTCGTGGTAGGCGCGGCTGATCATCCGCTGGCAGCTGAAACCCGCGGCCTTGGCCTTGCTTTCCGCCAATGCGACCAGGGTCGGCTCGCAGATCGCGGGCGGGTCTTGGTTGATGACCTGCCAGTCGATTTCGATGCCGCGACGCCCGCAGATCTCGCGGGTGCCGTCGCCGATCTTGCCCAGCGCCTTGTCGCGGGCCTCGCGATTCGTGTCGCGGAAATCCACCTCCATTTTCACATCGCAGGGGATGCTATTGATCGCACCGGGTTTCACCTCCACCAGCCCGCAGGTGCCAACGGTGTCCGGGCTGCCGCTTTCGAGGGCGGCGCGTTCCACCAGCAGGGCGATCTCGGCGGCGGCGAGGAAGGCATCCCGGCGGTCCTTCATCAGCACCGCGCCGGCATGGCCGCCGGAACCCTTCAAGAGCAGCCGGAAGGCAGACGGTGCCGCGATTTTCTCAACGATCCCGATGTCGAGTTGCGCGGCTTCCAGCAGCGGCCCCTGCTCGATGTGCAGCTCTACAAAGGCCGAGTAGGAGAGCGAAGAAACTTTCACGGCGCCCAGATCGCCTCGGCAGCCAGCGGCCTCGCGCAGCTCATCGAGCGAACGACCATCGGGATCGCGCAGCGTCCGGGCATCGTCGGGCGAGGTGGTGCCAGCCATCAGGCGGCTGCCGAGACAGCCGATGCCAAAGCGCGTCGGCTCCTCCGAGGTGAACATGATCAGCTCAATGCTCCGCTTCGGCTCGTGACCTGCTTCCTTGAGCTGGCGCATCGCCTCCAAGCCTCCAAGCACGCCGACGACGCCATCGTACTTGCCGGCGTTCGGGATAGCATCGGTGTGCGAGCCGGTGGCCACGGCGGGCAGGCAGGGCTCGTCGCCCTCCCAGCGGATGAGGAGATTGCCGGCGGGATCGGAGCGGACAAAGAAACCGGCCTCCTTCGCCTTTGCCATCAGCCACTGCCGCGCCGCGATGTCCTCCGCCGAGAACAAGACCCGCGTCACCGCCGGAGCCGGGTGGGCGGAAATTGCAGCGAGCTCGTCGATCTCGCGGTCGAGGCGGGAGATGGCAGTCATCGGTTAGAGCATGGGCAGGAAGCGTGCCGGAAGGGAAGCCATGTTCCGGCCGAATCAAGTTCCAGCTTGGCCGGATCCCTGCCGAAACCTAGACAGGTTCTCAGGTTGAACCGGAAAAGGAATCTCGGACTGCTCTTGGCCGTTCTGTTCGTGGCGCTTCTTGGCATCGCCGTGAAGAATATGCGGCAGGAACCGGATGCTTCGGATGCCAAGGATGATCCTCCTGACGTGGAGCTTCGCGAAACTGCCAGCAAGGAAGAGGGTAACGGGAAAACCGGACGCCCGTCGCGTGCCATCGACTCTGGATCGAAACTGCGGTCGTTGTTCGATGTCAGGAAGGGCGAGATTGCCGCGGTTTCTGTTTCTCCCGAAATCATGAAGCAACTCCTAATCCAGCAAGCTCCGGATGCTACGGCCGAAGCAAACGGTGCCGATCAAGCAGGTCCGAAGATGGTCGGCATCTTGAATCGCAATTATTTGCTGTCGTTGCTGGAACCGGCGGAAACCTCAGTTCGGGGAGCAGTCGACACTTCGGAAGACGCCTTCGACTTGAAGGTCGGCTCGATGACCATCTCGGGTGACTCGTTTGGCGTTCCCGAGGGGACGAGACTTCATATAAGGGTGGTCTCGGGAGCCAATTCCATCGAATGCATCACCAGGGTTTCTGAAGGCGCCTGCGTGCTGCTCAGTTCCGGCGGGGAGAATCCAGAGGGCGTGGTGATCGTGACGGGTCCGCGTGGAGAAGTTGGTGACGCCAGGGAGTAGCTCCTTTCACGGCAGCCGGTGCACGTCCTTGTAGTAAAGGTAGCTCGCGGGTTCATCACCCATCGCGACGAACCACTGCGGGCAATACGGGGCCATCCAGATCGCGTCGCCAGCGGTGACGGGATAGTAATTCTCGTCCAGCCGGTAGACGCCTTGGCCGGAGAGCATGAGCAGGCCGTGCTCCATGATGTGGGTCTCCACGAAGGGCAGCGTGGCACCGGGCTGGTAGGTGAAGACGTTCATCGCCAGGTCATAGCGGGCGTCGATGGGGAGCAGCGTTTGCAGGCGCGCCTTCTCATTGCCGAGAAAGGGTTCGCCGGGGATGTCGGCGATGTTCCCGTGGACGGCGGGCGGGGCTTCGAGGCTTTCGACGGGCTCGAAGAGCTTGCGGAAGATCGTCAGCCGCGTGCCTTCGTCGCCGTGCAGGGCGAGGACATTTTCCGAGGGCACGAAGAGGAAGCCGCCGGCGGTCAGCGTGACATCGCCATCGTCCCACACGGCGCGGCAGTTGCCGCTCTCGACGTAAAGGACGTGCTCGTTTTCATCCGCGGGGAACCACGCGGTGCCGCCGCCGGATTCATAGACGACAAGGATCTGCGAAAGGTCTGCTCCCATCGCCGGAGAAAGGATCACGTAGGCCGTGGCACCATCCCAGCCGGGATAGGTGCTGGGCACGTGGCCATCGGGAGCGATCAGCGCATGGCGCATGGAGACGCGGGTGCGGGTGTGGCCGAAAAGGGGAGTCATGGGCGAGAGTCAGCAGTGGAGATCGGTCAGCCGTCAATGGTCATCGGGCTGGAGGAAGCGCCCGTGGGTGGCGGGAGAGACGGGGTGGCCGCGGAGCCAGGTGGCATTCACCTGCCACGCGGGGCGCATGCCGATGTAGGGCGAGATGTGGTGGCGGGTGAGAAGGTCCCTGGCCTCGATGGTGAATTCCCCGGGCGCGAGCAGGCAGAAGTCGGCGTGGAGGCCGGGGGCGATGCCGCCCTTGCGGCTGTCGATGCGGAAGCGCTTGGCGGGGTTGATGGACGTCAGCGCGGCGAGTTGTTGCCACGTCGATTCGCGGAGCGCGCGCTCGATCAAGAGTGGAAACCCGTGTTGGCAGCCGGCGATGCCGCCCCACATGGAGAAGTAGTCATTGCCCTCCTTCAGCTCGGGCGGTGACGGCGAGTGATCGGAGCCGATGGTGTCGATGTCGCCGGCGGCGAGCACTTGCCAGAGGCGATCCAGCGTGCCGGTGCAGCGAAGGGGTGGCGCACATTTTGCGGCGGGGCCGATCCGTTCCGCAGCATCGCGGTCGAGCAGCAGGTAATGCGGACAGGTCTCCGCGGTGACGTTGATGCCTTCGCGCTTGGCGGCGCGGATGAGATCGATTCCCTCAGGCGCACTGACGTGAACGATGTGCAATGCGCAGCCAGTGTCGCGGGCGCAGGACACCGCCATCTCGATGGCGGCGATCTCCGCAGCGACGGGACGAGAGGCCAGCCAATCGGCCATGGTGCCGGGATGCGGCAGCGGGAATTCCTTCTGGTGCGCGGCGATCACCGCCGGGCTTTCGGCGTGGACGGCGACGGGAAGATGGAACTCTGCGGCCACGTGCATGCCCTTGCGCAGGGTCGCTTCGTTCGCGGCTTGGAATTCATCGAGGCCGCTGGGGCACATGAAGGCCTTGAAGCCGGCGACGCCTGCGCGGGCGAGATTGGCGAGGTGCGGCAGCGAGTCCGGCGTGAGGCCACCCCACAGCGCGAAGTCGAGGCGGCTGTGCATTTCCCCGGCACGGCGCTTGGCGGCGAAGCTGGCGAGATCGAGCACCGGTGGCGTCGAGTTCAGCGGCATGTCGATGAAGCAGGTGCCGCCACCCGCGGCGAGCGCGGCGGAGCCGGTGGCAAAGCCTTCCCACTCGCTGCGGCCGGGCTCGTTGAAATGGACGTGCGCGTCGACGAGGCCGGGGAAGAGGATCTTGCCGGTGGCATCGATTTCCACCTGGGCTGAGCCGGCCAGATTCTCGGCGATGTCGGCGAAGAGTTCGCCGGAGATTCCAACATCGAGCGTGCGCAAGCCACCGGGAGTGACGACGGAGGCGTGGCGCAGGATGGTGTCGAACTGGCTCATCGGACGGATTGAAGAAAGTCCACGAGCACTCTCAGTGCCACGGCAATATCGCGCGGTCCCGCATATTCTTCCGGATGATGACTGAGGCCAGCGCGACAGCGGACAAAGAGCATCGCGACCGGCATGACGGTGGACATCATCACGGCATCGTGGCCCGCGCCGCTGGGGATCGTGAAGCGGGCCCGGACGTGCTTTTCAAGCGCGTCCAGCAGCGAGCCGGTCAGCGCCTCGCTACAAGGCACCGCTGCATTCGACTGAACGAGATCCCAGGAAAGCTGGAGCTTGCGGCGCTTGGTGATGACTCCGAAGCGTTCGAGCAAGTTGGCGAGCAGGCGTTCGCGTTTGGCATCGTCGGGATGGCGGAAATCGAGGGTGAATTTAACTTCGCCGGGGATCGCGTTCGAGGCTCCCGGCTTCACATCAAGCTTTCCGACGGTGGCGACCAGCCCCTCATTGTAGACGGCCAGACTTTCCGCTTCTAGGATGCACTCGGCGGCTCCGGTGAGAGCGTCGTAACGGAGCGGCATCGGGGTGGTGCCAGCGTGGTCGGCTTGGCCGAGCAGCTTGATGGATAGACGGCTCTGGCCGCAGATTGCGGAGACGCCGCAAACGGCTTCCTTGAGCTCATCCAGCACCCGCCCTTGCTCGATGTGGACTTCGACGTAGCCCTTGCTACTGGAGTTCTCGTAGGAAAACGAGGAGGCGCCTTCATGCCAGCCCTCGCGTTCCAAAGCTTCGCCCAGCGAGATGCCATTGGCATCACGGATCGCGAGCATTTCATCCGTGAGCTGACCAACGCAGGCGCGGCTGCCGAGGTAGGTGGCGTGAAAGCGCACGCCTTCTTCATCGGAGAAGCCGAGCACGTGGACGGGAAAGTCGAGAGGACCGGCGGCTTCCAGCGCGGCGAGTGCGATGAGCACACCGAGCGCGCCGTCGTATTTACCGGCGTCGATCACCGTATCGAGGTGGGAGCCGAGTAGAAGCGGAGGAAGCGATGGGTCTTTGCCCGGGAGAATGCCGCGGATGGTGCCGCCGGCGGCATGCTCGGTTTTCAATCCCGCGGCTTCCATCCACGCCGTCACTTGGCGCGCGGCCTGAAGATTGGCGGGGGAGAGAAAGGTGCGGGTCAGCGAGCCGGGCGTATCGGTGATCGCTCCGAGTTCCTCGATCCGTGCGAGCAGCCGCTCCAGTGCTGGTTCGAAGCCGTCCATCGTCAGCTCCCGCGATAGGTGGAGTAGGCCCATGGCGAGCAGACCAACGGGACGTGATACGAGCCGCCCGCTTCCATGCGGAAGCATACGGGGACGACATCAAGGAAGGGGCTGTCGACGCCTTGAAAGCGGAAGTAGTCAGCCACGTGGAAGCGCAGCTCGTAGCTGCCTTCGACCACGGCGTCGCCTTCGAGCAGAGGACCATCGCCGCGACCGTCGGCATTGGTCGTGATCATGCGCAACAGCGCGCCCTCTTTCAGCAGCTCGATCTTCATCCCCGCGGCAGGTTGGCCGCGGGCGGTATCGAGCACATGCGTGGTCAATTTCCCCATCGGTCTAACATCAGCAGATCCGGTGCCGGGGGGCAAGGTTCCCGGCAGGCTGGCGAGACCAGGGTGACCGGTAGCTTACTTCGCGGCTGGCGCCGGGATCACCAGCGTGGGCACCACGGCCTTGCGGACCATGCCTTCCGCCACGCTGCCGAGGAGCAGGGAAGCGACGGCACCGTGGCCGTGCGAGCCGACGATCACCAGGTCTGCGCCGATCTTGTGGACATAGTCCACGATGGCGTGCATTGGGCTGCCCTCGGCGAGGTGAACGGTAGCGCCGGGAACGTCGCCGGTGACCTTGCCAAGGGCCTCCTGCAGCCGTGCGGTGGCGCGTTTGCGGGCCTCTTCCTGGAACAGGTGGATGGCGGGAAATTCGTCCGGCGTGAAGCCATAGGCGGTGTAGCTTGGCTCCGGTTCCACGACATGGAGCAGGTGGAGCGAGGAATCGAAGGCCCGCGCGATTTTTACGGCGGCCTCCAGCACTCCGGCGGTGGAGTTCGAGAAATCGACGGCGGCAACGATGGTTTTCATGGCTACGTGACCTGTTAGCACGGGATTCGGGGAAATGCCAACGAAGGGTGGATCACGCGCCGACTTTGAGAATCCACGCGCGATCCGCGGATGACAGCGCGCCGGTCCACGTTCATGGTTCGCGCCGCCATGATCAAGTTCCTCCACACCCGCATCCGCGTCGCCGACATCGAAGCCTCGGTCGATTTCTACAAGAAGCTGGGCTACACCGACTCCCGCCGCCAGGACTCGCCGCAAGGGAACAAGCTCGCCTTCCTCGAACTGCCGGGCAACGACGTTTTCCTGGAGCTCTGCTACTCGCCGGACTACACCTCCAAGTGCCCCGAGGACCTGATGCACACCGCCCTCGGCGTGCCGGACATCATCGAATACTGCGACGGCGTGGAGAAAGCCGGCATCGAGATCTGGCCCGGCGGCTGGCGCGAGAAGTTCTCCTCCGGTGAGCGCAAGATGGCCTTCGTGACCGATCCGGATGGCTACGAAGTCGAGATCCTGGAGCGCCCATAACGGTTAGGTGGCCGGGCGGCATCGCTACTTGCACCTGCTAGATATTCAGGGCATCTAAAGCGCCATGCTCGCCCGGATCGCCGCCCTGATTTGCTTGCTCTCATCACTCGCCTCCGCACAAGCCTACCGCCCCTCCGGCGAAAAGGCACCGATGCCTGCCCGTGAGTTCCGGGGTGCCTGGGCCGCGGTGGTCCATAATATCGACTGGCCAAGCAAGTCGGGCCTTTCTGCCGGGGCGCAGCAGGCGGAGATGCGGAACATCCTGGATAAGATGGCAGCGCTGAACATGAACGCCCTGATCCTGCAGGTGCGCCCGCATTCCGATGCGGTGTACCAGTCCTCGAAGGAGCCGTGGAGCCCTTGGTTGACCGGAACCATGGGCCAGTCGCCGGGCTATGACCCGCTCGACTTCGCGATTAAGCAGGCGCACGCGCGGGGGATCGAGGTCCATGCGTGGTTCAATCCTTTCCGCGCGCTTTCCAGCGCCAGCCAAGCGTGCTGCGCGAGCCATGTCGCCAAGGCTTCTCCCAATATCACGAAGCGCTACGGGAACCTCCTGTGGTGCGATCCTGCGGAGACCGAGACGCGTGCGCGGGCTTTCGGGGCCATCCTCGATGTGGTCCAGCGCTACGATGTCGATGGCGTTCACCTCGACGACTATTTCTATCCCTATCCCGAAGGTGGCCGGCCGTTCCCGGACGGGCGCTCGCCGGCGGTTCACCGGAAGATCGTGGATGACTTCGTGCAGAAGCTCTACGGGGACGTGAAGCGGACCAAGCCGTGGGTGCGGGTCGGGATTTCACCGTTCGGCATCTGGCGGCCGGGCGTGCCGTCGGGCATCGAAGCGGGGATCGACTCCTACGAACAACTCGGCTGCGACGCCCGGAAGTGGCTGGCGAATGGCTGGGTGGATTACCTCGCGCCGCAGCTCTACTGGAAGGATCAGCCGCAGAAGCAAAGCTTCTCGGCGCTGCTTTCGTGGTGGCGCCAGCAGGGCAGCCGACCGGTGTGGCCGGGGATCGCCACGACGCGCATCGGCGGATCGGAAGATGGCCGTCCGGCGTCGGAGATCACCAAGCAGGTCGAGCTTTCCCGCCGCATCGGGAAGAACTGGTCCGGCCACCTCCACTGGAGCGTGAAGGGCCTGACGAAGAACCAGGGCGGCATTTCCGACATGCTGGCCAAAGGGGCCTACTCCCAGCCCGCGCTGGTCCCGCCGATGCCATGGCTGAGCCAGAAGACGCCGGGCAGTCCCTCCGCAAGCGCCAGCGGCAATGGCTCAGGAGTGACCATCAGCGTCCAGAGCGGCGACCGTGCCACGGCCCGCTATGCGGTGCAGGCCCGCTTCGGCAACCAATGGCGGATGGCCAAGGTCGCTTCCGGGGGATCGAGCAGCATCAATGTCGCCGGCCAGCCGGACGCGGTGGCGGTCAGTGCAGTGGATCGTTTCGGCAATGTGAGCGCGCCGACGGTGCTGGCTCGCTGATCGCCTGAAGGGGCAAATCCTTCTGCGAGACGATGGTGAATAAACGGGCTCTGAAAGCCGTTAGATTCCCGTGCGTAAGACTTTGGTCGGAGTTCCGCGATTTGCCCTTGCTCCCCGGCATCGGAAGTGCTGGAAACCCGCCGCGCATCGCACTGCAAGACACTGAAATTCCTTTACTTTCCTAAAGGATCTAACGCATAAGACGCGCGTCCCACATACCCATCTGGCGGCCCCCCAGCGCTGCACCTTTGACCTCCTTGATGAACGTCCGATTTTTCGTAACGGGAACCGCCGCGCTGCTGGCGGTCTGGCTTGCTGCCACCTTCATGACCGATGTGCCGGTCGAGCGCTACCCGCAGTATGGCAAGGGCTCGGTGCCGGTATCGGCCAAGGCCGCCAAGCCGCAGTCCGACAAGTCGCTCGAGACCGCCAAGGCCGAGAAGCCGGTCGCGATTTTCGAGTGATCGCTCGCCAGCGGGCGGGACATTTTCCACGGTGATCGCATGGCGGAAGCACCGCGCATTTGCGACACCAAGCCGTTGTCTCTGGAGGTTGAGGCCGGCGTGCATTTCTGGTGCTCGTGCGGGCTTTCCTCGCACCAGCCCTTCTGCGATGGCAGCCACAAGGGCACCGGCCTGCAGCCGGTGAGATTCGAGTGCGCGGAGCCGACCACCGTGCGGTGGTGCCAGTGCAAGCATACGGCCAATCCGCCGCATTGCGACGGGAGTCACAAGAGGCTGCCTCAAGCCGATCGGTGAGCGTTTCGCAGAAGGGGCATTTTCCTCCTTTCCGGGATGTATAGGAAACGGGAAAAAAGGAATTCCTGACTTCAGGCTTTCGGCATCGGCGGCGGTCCGGAGAGCGATTCGTTTCCCCATGGGAGCTCGACTTCCTCTACCGGGCTGAGGATTCCCGCGGCCTGTAGCAGGGCGCAGGATTCGGTATCCACGGCATTGAGCCTGTCGTGAAGATCCTGATCGCCGCGGAGAGGAATGGCGACCTCGCCAGCCCGTCGCTGATGGGCGGTCCAGATGGTCCTGAATGAACCCCTGATCTCCCGGAAGTCGTGGGTCTCAGGCCGTGGCCCCAGAGACGGCGTTGACGAAGTTTCCAGCACCCGACCGTCTGCCGTCCAACTGAAGAACTGAACGTCCTCATGCTCGGTGAGAGATTCCGCCAGTGAGGCTCTCACGCGGCAGACCACCGCAAAGGAACGACCGTCTGGCGACGCCATCACCGAGGTGAGCGACCGGATGCTGGGTAGCAGAGAATCCCTGAAACCGGACCATCGTGCGGTCCACGATTCGAGCCCGGTGCCGGCGGTCTTTTTCCGCCAGGATTCTTTCATCTCGGGGTCGACCTGGGATGCATGCTCGATGACACGCTCCGACCAATGGAAATGGCGTTGTGCCAGCATCGGGGAGCGGCGCGCTTTGAAAACCGCCATGAGTACCCACATGACAGGATTCCAGCGATAACTCGGCGGGATCAGCGCCCGCAGCGGCAAGCGATGGCTGTAGACCCGGTAGACCTTGTAACGGCGCAGCGGCGGTGCCGGTTCGTGTCCGCGCCGGGCAAGTTCCATCAGGGCGGCGGGATGGATGCCGCGCACGGGGTACCACCCGTTGTTCAGCCGCCCGCTTCGCACTCCGCGGTCGAGCGCGCCCCACAGCCAAATCCCGAGAATCGCAGGGACGGCGAACATCGATCCCAGCATCCTGATTTCCGCCATCAGGACGCGCGAGCCGATCTGAATCTCGCCACCGGGAGGAAAGATGATAGGAAGCCAGCACCACGCGGCGAAGATCCAGAAGAGGAGCGAGCGCAAGCGCTTGCGCCGGGTTCTGGTCCGCAAGGCGGGGACTGCCGCATAGCCGCGTGCTGCCCTGGGGCGCGCGGCTTGGCCGCCGCCGGGCTGGTGAATGCCCGGCAGCTTGATCATGACCGGGGTGAGCGGGCCGCTGGTGCGGCCGCCTTCCAAATCGACCGGAGGCAGCACCGCATGGTCCTGGACCCACACGACGGAGCCTTGGACGATCCACTTCCGCGCTTGTTCGCCTGACTCGACCTCCGTAACCGGGGTGGCATAGGGATTAAGCGTCGCGCCGTCCATTTGCCCCATTTCAAGGCATCCCGGCGCTTTTCTCAAGGATATGTTATTGATTCATTAAATATACGGCAACCGCGAGAATGATAAGCATCGTTCGTGTGCCAGACTTGGCGGGAAAGCGGGATAAATGCCGGAAGAAATGACGATTCTGTTAGAGGGTCCGAGGGACCTAATGGAGTTCCTTGAGTGTCCACGCTGATTGCCGGTCCTTGGTGGCCTCGCGGACCTTGGTCACGTCCTCTGCGGAAACGGGAGCGGCGTCGTTCGACCATGAGTGCCGGACGTAGCTGAGCACGTCGGCGATGTCGGCGTCGTTCATCAAGCCCACCGGTGGCATCAGCGAATTCACGGCGGGCTTGCCGGGGATTTCGACCGGGCCGGTCAGGCCGTGGATGACGATGCGGATGGGATTGGCCGGGTCGCCGATGGCGGTCTGCGAGCCATCGAGCGGCGGGAAGGCGCTATCGACGCCGGTGCCGGTGCTCTGGTGGCAGGCGGCACAGGTGCGGGCATAGACGGCTTCACCGCGGGTGAGTTGGTCGGCGGGCGGATTGTATTTCTTGGTGGCGGCTTTTGCGACGAGGGCTTCCTTGAGCGCCTTGGCCAAGGGTGAGTCATCGTTTTCCAAACGCTCGATGATTTGCGAAGGACGGCTTTCAGCGAAAGCGCGGATCGCAGCGGGATAGATGCGCTCCTTCAACACGGACGGATCAGGCGGGTTCTTGAGCGAGGCGAGCAGGAAGCCGACGTAGTGACGCGCGGCGGCGGCGGCGAAACAGCGATCCAACACTTCGCCGCGGCGAAGTTGCTGTTGGCTGCGGTGCCAATCGCGGAGTTCGCTGCCGAGGCCCTCGCTGGGATTGGCCCGGGCTACCTGCAGCAGCCATTCGCGAATGAAGAAGGGGTCCGTCTCGTGACTGGGATCGAGGACAGGGGGCGGCTCAACGGTGGGCCAAAAGGTCATCGCAGCCCTTCTGCAACCCGACGACGAAGAGGTTTTCACGATGTCCTTAAGCAGGGTCACCCGCTCGAAGGGCCTCTCCGAGACGTATCCCAGGCCGCCGAGGGCGTAGAGGGCGTGGATGTTGTCCTTTGCGCGTTCCAAGAGCTGGGGAACGAGGTCGGCATCGGCCTTTTCCACGATCAACCGCTCGGCGTGAAGGCGGCGGACCAGGGACGCGTCGGAGAGGCCTTCGAGCAGTGATTCGGGCTTGGCCGGGTCGAGTGGCTTCAGCTCCGGCTCTTTGTCGTCCTTCGGGAGCACCCGATAGATCCGGCCCATGCGCTTGTCGCGGAGCGGCGTCACGTAGGCGCCACCCTTGCCACGCTCGACCTTGGTTTGCTCGAAGGGGGCGCCGGGACGGTTGTGTTGGACGATGATCTTGTACCAATCCGCGATCCAGACCGCGCCATCCGGTCCGGTCTCGGCGGCGACGGGGGCGGACCAAGCGTCGGAGCTGGCGTAGAGGTTGTTGCCATCGAAGTCGGCGAAGAAGTCGGCGTTCTCGGTTCGGAGCCAGCCAATGGAAACGAGGTGGCCGGTCGGTTCGCAGACGAAGGCGGCCTTGTTCTGCCATTCGGAAGGGAAGCGCTTGCCGGTGTAGATACCGTGGCCTGCGGCGGCGGTGTAATGGCGGGCCTTGGCGCGGATGCGGCCTTCGCCGAGCAGCTCGACGGGCGGGTCCCAGCCGTCCGAGCCCTGCACATCGAGCGTGGTGGGGAAGATGCGGGTGCCCTTGTCGGCCTTGTGCACCGGGCCGTTGTCGCCGATGACCTGCCAGCTCGGCTGGCGGTTGGCGGTGGAGCCGAGCACGTCGAAGTTTTCGGTGAAGGCGAGGCCCCAGGTGTTGTTGGTGGTCTTGCCGAGGAACTCCAGGCGCGAACCATCGGGCAGGAAGCGGAAGACGCCGGTATCGAACTTCACCGGCTTTCCGCCAACGGTGCCATCGAAGCCCGCGTAGCCATCGGTCCCGTAGATCCAGCCGTCGAAGCCTTGGCGAAGGTTCGAGACACCCGCGTGGGTGTCGTGGGTTTTGAAGCCATCGAGCAGCACGGTGCGCTGGTCGGCCTTGTCGTCGCCGTTGGTGTCCTTGAGCAGGAGGATCTGCGAGCCGCTGGTGACGATGGCTCCATCGGTCACGCAGACGGCGGAGGTGGAGATCGAGAGGTGTTCGGCGAAGACGGTGAACTTGTCGGCCTTCCCATCGTGATCGGTGTCCTCGCAGATCTTCAGGCGGTCATTGCCCGGAGACTGCATGTCGTTTGGATAATCGAGCGCTTCGACCACCCACAGGCGGTCACGATGATCCCACGCGATGGCGATGGGGTTCACGATATCCGGCTCCGAGGCGAAGAGGGAGAGCTGGAAGCCGGCCGGGACCTGCGCGCACTTCATCGACTCCACAGGGGAAAGCGGCGATTGGATCTTCGGCACGGGCAGCTTGGTCTCGTAGCGCGCCGGGAGCATCGGCACCTCGTATTTCAGCTCCGGCAGGTCGATCAGCGACACGTTATCACCGACCGCCCAGCGGATGCCGCGCACCAGTAGATCGTGGAAGCCCTCTTGTTTCCAGCAACGCTCGTCGTGGCCGTGGGCGGTGTAGAAGACGCGGCCTTTGCCCTGCTGGCGGACCCAAGTCCACGGCTCGTCGCCGCGCTTCTGGAGGACGGTGATGTCATTGGAGAGCTTGTGATGGCGGTAGGTTTCGTCCCAGGTTTCGAAGGGCTTGTAGCCCTTCATGATGGGGTGATCCGGAGCCACGACGTCGGCGGTGAAGGTGCCGGTGTCGTGTCCCTCGATCTGGCCGCCGACGAGGGCGACGTACTCGTCATTCTTCTTGAAGCAGGCCGAGCCGCAGTGGACCGGGACGAAGCCGCCGCCATTGTCGACGAAGCCCTTTACCGCCGCCAATTGCTGCGGGGTGATTTCCTGATGGTTCGCGAAGATCAGCAGGGCGTCGTATTTCGCCAGGTTCTCCGGTGTGAGGGCGTCCATCCGCTTTTCATAGGTCAGGTGGATGCCCTTGTTGCCGACGGCTTCCTTGAAGATGGCGTATTGGTCGAGCGGGCGGTGGTGTTCGTCGTCGCCGAAAAACAGGACTTCGATCGCCCGCGGCTCCTTGGCCTTTTGCTCGGCGCCGAGCAAAAGGGTTCCCAGGAAAAGCAGTGGCAGCAGGATGCGGATTAACGCCATGGGAATTCCATACGCGTTCGACTGGTCAAATCCACGGGATTTCCGTGGCAGCGATCATCTTATCCCATCACCCACTCATCGGCATTGAGAAGGTGGTCGAAATAATCCGATGCCTCAATGGATGGGTCCAGTTCGCCGGAATGGATCAGAATGGTGCGGACGGTCTGGGTTTTCGGCAGCTTCAGGCGGGCGACCTTTTCGCGGACTTCGTCGATTACGCCCGGGCCGATGTGACGGCGGAATTTCAGCTCGCAGACGTAGACCGCCTGGCGGGTCCGGATCATGAGGTCGACCTGACAGGCCTGCAGGCGCAGGGTTTTGCCTTGGGCATAGGGACCGGCATTGAGGACGGCGCGGTTTTTTAAGCCGAGGCGCTCGAAGACCTCGTCGAGGCTATCGAGCACGAGCGTCTCGAACTGATGGCCCATGATGGCGTCCCAGGCTTCCAGCGTCTCGATGGGCTGGCGCTGATAGAGTCCCTTGAGGATGCGTTCCTTGGCCGGTTCGATGTACTTCAGGTAAAAGCGGAGGTAGTTGTCAGCGATGCGGTAGCGGTGATCGCGAGGGCGGGTCTTGCCGGTGGCGGGGTCGAAGAAGCGGTCCTTGCGGAGGAAGCCGGCGAGTTCCAGATCGGTGAGCGCGTCGCCGAGGCTGCCGCCGCGTTCGCGTTCGAGTGCCTCGCTGATTTGCTGAAGGGATTTCGGTCCGCTCACCAGCGTGCTGACGATGTCCCGGCAGGTCGCGGCGCGGCGGGTGAAGATATCATGGAAGATGCGCTCGAATTCGTGGAAGAGCATGCCGCCCTGATGAAAGCAGAGGCGCTCGATATTTTCCTCGGCACTGCGGGTGGGCACGATCTGCTCGAGATAGCTGGGCACGCCGCCGGTGACGGCGAGGACGCGCCATTTGTCGGCGGCGGCCACCCGGGAAGCGCGCTTTCCCCAGAAGGCGACGCATTCGGCGAGCGGCAGCGGCTTGAGATGGAATTGCCACGAACAGCGTCCGACAAAGCCGGTGCTATTGAGGATGTTTTCCTCGATCCATGAGGATACCGAGCCGCACAGGACGAGGGTTAGGCCAGGGATTTTGGAGAAAAGCTGGTCCCACGCGGTTTTCAAATGACCGGCGAAGTCCTGGTCACCGATGGCCATCCAGGAAATCTCATCGAGCAGCACAACCACCGAGCCTTTTGTAGGAAGTTGGCTGGCGAGGAGTTGGAAGGCAGTGGGCCAATCCGGCAGCACCACGCGCGGAGCCGCGGTCTGTTTTGTTAGATGGCCGGAGAAGGAATCGAGCTGTTCCTGTTTGGTGATTCCTTCGCGCGGCGGCAGGCCGATGAAGGAGAGGAAATGATTGGCTGCTGCGGCACACTCTTCGATGAAACGGCTCTTGCCGACCCTCCGGCGACCTTGGCAGGTCACCAGAGAGGCGGTTCTTTTTTTCAGGAGTTCGGTGAATTCACGGCGCTCCGCCTGCCTGCCGATGTAGCCGTCCATGTCGATTTGGTGCCGGAAAGTGGCAGAGAATTTCTGGCACGAAATCGACGTTTTGTCAATTTGGTGCCGGAGATTGGTGGTAATTTTCGGGCACGAAATCGACGATGTGTTGATTTGGTGCCTGAAATTCGGGCGGTTTTTTCGGCACGAAATCGACCGGATGGCCGGAAGGGGCGCTCAGATATTGCCCTTCTTCGCCTCGCTGACCGCGTGGTCCACGGCCCTGGCTGTCAGCGCCATGTAGGTGAGGGAGGGGTTTTGGCAACCGGCGGAGGTCATCGCGGAACCGTCGGTGCAAAAGACGTTCGGCGCGCCCCAGACTTGGTTCCACTTGTTGAGCACCGAATTCTTCGGCGAGTCACCCATGCGGGCGGTGCCCATCTCGTGAATGCCGAGGCCGATGGCGGGCTCGTTGTTGTAGGACTGGATGTCCTTGGCGCCCATCGCCTCCAGCATCGCGACGGCGTCGTCGCGCATATCGAGGCGCATGTTGATCTCGTTCTCGCGGAACGCCGCGTTGGCGACAACGAGTGGCAGGCCCCACTGGTCGGTCTTGTCGGGATGGAGCCAGATGCGGTTGTCGGCGTAGGGCAGGCATTCGCCAAAACCTCCGATGCCCACGCCCCACGGGCCAAATGAAGTGAGCTGCTTTTTGAATTCCTCGCCGAAGCCGTCGATCTGCCGTGTCCATCCTTGGCGAAGGCCGCCGCCCTGATAGCCGTAGCCGCGGAGGTAACTGCGGGTGGGCTTCTCGGTGTGATTGCGGTAACGCGGAATATAGATGCCGTTCGGACGGCGGCCGTAGGTGATCTTGTCGAGGTGTTCCTCGAAGACGCCGGTGGCACCGACGCCGAGGTGGTGGTCCATCAGGTTGCGGCCGAGCGAGCCGCTCTCGTCCATGCCTTCGGGGAAGCGCTTGGATTTCGAATGCATCAGGATCGCGGTGGAGGCGACGGTCGAGGCATTGAGGAAGATGATCTTGGCGAAGAACTCGGTGGTTTCCTTGGTGAGCTCGTCGATCAAGCGGACGCCGATGGCCTTGTCCGTCTCATCGTCGAAGATTACCGAGTGGACGATCGAGTGCGGGCGCAGGGTCATGTTCCCCGTGTTCTCCGCGGCCTTCAGCGTGGCGGCCTGACTACTGAAATACGCGCCGTAGGGACAGCCGCGCATGCAGAGATTCCGGTACATGCAGGAGGAACGGCCGAGGGCGAGCTGCTCGGGGGTCGGTGCGGTGAGATGCGCCACGCGGCCGGGGATGACCTTGCGGCCCGGCCACTTCGCTTCGACGGCCTTCTTGAAATCGAGCTCGGCGGGAGTGAGTGCCATCGGCGGCTGGAAGATGCCGTCGGGGAGTTGGTCGAGGCCTTCGAGCGAGCCGCTGATGCCGGCGAACTTCTCGGCGTGGTCATACCACGGGGCGAGGTCGGCGTAATTGATCGGCCACGGGATGGCGATGCCGTCCTTGGCATTCGCTTCGAAGTCCATGGGCGAGAGCCGGTAGCTCTGCTTGCCCCACAGGAGCGAGCGGCCGCCCTTGTGGTAGCCGCGCATCCAGTCGAAGCGCTTTTCCTCGATGTAGGGGTTCTCCTTGTCGTTGACGAAGTACTGCCCGTGGGCGGGCGTCACGGTGTAGCCGGTGCGGTTCTGGACCTTTTGGTCCTCCAGCATCTGGCGGGTGGGCCGGTTGAGGTGGGAGAGCTGCCACGGCGCGCTCATCGTGGTGTCGTAGCCCTCGATGTGCTTCACGTCGCGGCCGCGCTCGAGCACCAGCGTCTTGAGTCCTTTTTCGCACAGCTCCTTGGCAGCCCAGCCGCCGGAGATCCCGGAGCCGACGACGATGGCGTCGTAGGTATGCTCCGCCTTGCCCTTGAGATTGAGGTTGGTGGCCATGGCTTCAGATCGAGTAGGCCTTCTGGCCGGGCTTGAGGTCCATGGCGGCATCCCAACGTCCGGGGACGAGGGTGAACTCGAAGGCCTGGGTCGCACCGATCTCGGAGTTCACGAAGCAGAACTTGGTGAGGTCCTTGAACTGGCGGATGAAGGCCTTGGTGTTCCCGGCTTGCTTCGCCTCGTTCTCCATGGCGGTTAGCAGGGTGATGCGCTCCGCGGTCGCGAGCTGGGCAAAGGGCTTCTTGGACTGATCCGCGGCGTGGGTTTCCACGGTGCCGAGACCTTCGAGGATCACCTTCTGATCGCTTTCGGGCAGGCAATCCTGGGCGATCAGTTCGATCAGCGCGGGAACGCCGGCATCGATCGCTCCCGGAGTGTCGGTTTTCGGGATGATCGTCTCCGCAAGGACCGCGACGAGTTCGCGCTGGGGCTTGGTGAAAAAGGTTAGCTTCGACGGATCGAATGGTTCGGCGAGCTTGGCGAAGGCGCTCTCCGGCAGGGCAAGTGAGCCGCCGAAGGTGAGCGCCATGACTTTGAGGATTTCCCGGCGGTCCATGGGTTTGCCATGATTAACCCTTTCGAGGGGCCGCGGGCGAGCAAAAGCCTGCCCTCTCCCGTGAATGGGGGAGCGTGGATGTCCTCAGCGCGGGCCACCGAGGTGGGCGCGGAAGAAATCAACGCGGCGGCGTTGGCCGTAGCGTTCCTCGCCGGAGCCGTGGTTCTTGCCGGTCATGGGGAGGAACTCGAAGTCCTTGTCGGCGGCGATCAGGGCATTGATGACCTGATAGGTGGAGGAGGGGTCCACGTTGGTGTCGACCTCGCCGACGGTGAGGAGCAAGGCGCCTTTGAGGTTCTTGGCGTGGGTGACGTTCGAGTTGTCGGCGTATTCCGGGCCGACGGGCCAATCCATCCACTGCTCGTTCCACCAGATCTTATCCATGCGGTTGTCATGGCAGCCGCAGTCGGCGGCGGCGGCCTTGTAGAAGTCGCCGTGAAAGAGGAGGGCGCCGAGGGCATTCTGGCCGCCGGCCGAGCCGCCGAAGATGCCGACGCGGTCGAGGTCCATCTGCGGCCATTTTTTCGCGGCCTCTTTCAGCCATGCAATGCGGTCGGGGAAGCCGGCGTCCTTGAGATTCTTGTAGCAGAAGTGATGGAATTCCGCGCAGCGGTTGGCGGTGCCCTTGCCATCGATCTGCACCACGATGAATCCGTGGACCGCAACCTCGTGCTTCGGGATCATCCATGGGTTCCAAGCTTTCGGGACGAAAGAGTCCTGAGGACCGGCGTAGATGTGCTCGATGACCGGGTATTTCTTCGCGGGGTCGAAGTCAGGCGGCAGGCAAACGACGCCATAAATGTCGAACTTGCCGTCGCGATCCTTGGAGGCGAAGGGCTCGGCCAGCGGCCAGCCGGTGGCGCGGAGTTTCGAGTCGTCCGCTTCGGCGAGGGTGGCGATGAGTTTGCCGTCGGCCCAGCTCCGGAGTTCGGTGACGGGTGACTTGTTCACCCGCGACCAACGGCAAGTGTAGTATTTCCCACCGGGCGAACGCTCGAAGCGATCGTGCGTGCCGTTTGCCTGGGTAAGCGGGATCAGCTTGCCGGTGTCGATCGAGACGCGGGCGTAGTGGATGTAGTAGGGGTCCTGATCCTTGTAGCAGCCGGAGATTTTCAGGAGCACCTCGCGGTTTTCCTCATCCACGTTCACGACCTCGCGGACGATCCATTCGCCCTTGGTAAGCTGGCGCTTGGTGGAGCCGTCGCGGCCATCGAGCAGGTAGAGGTGCTTCCAGCCATCGCGCTCGGACATCCAGAGAATCTCCTCGCCATCGTTGAGGTCGCGGCGGAAGGAGTTGCCGGACACGAAGACGAAGGTGTCGCTTTCCTCGCGGACGAGCACGCGCTGCTGGCGGGTGGCGCTGTCGATCTCGATGACGTTGTGCTTGCCGAAGCCGCGCTCGGTGAACTCGAAGGTCAGGCGCTTCGAGTCGCCGCGCCACGCGAGATTGTCGCACTCGAAAGGGTTCTCGATCAGCTTTGGATCGGCGGCGATGGGTTCGTCCTTGCCGGTGAAGAAGACCCACGGCGCGCGGGTGTCGATCACGTCGCCCGGCTTGGGGTAGGAGTTGGTGAAGTGCTTCGGCTGGAGCTGGTCCTTCGGTGAGGACTCGATGTAGTGGACCACCCGTTCCTCGACGTCCTTTTCCTTCCACATCGCGAAGCGGGACGAATCCGGGGCCCACAGCGGTTCGCCGGCGAAGGCACCCGCGGCATCGGCCTTCGCGAGGGAGCGCTCGGAGTTTTCCTTGGTATCGCGCAGGATGAGCTCGCCATTGCGCAGCGAGACTTCCCAGCGAGCGTCCGGGGACTTCCATGAGCCGCGCGGGCCGGGGCGATCGCGGCGGCGGTTTCCGCGGCGCTCCTCCGGGCGGGCTTCGGGCACCGGGTCCTTGTCGGTGGCGGCGTCCGCCTTGCCGGTGGCCGGGTTCAATTTCATCGCGTGTTTCCCGTCCGCCGTCTCCAGCTGATAGAAGACGGCCGAGTCGTCGGGAGCCCAACGGACATCGATGGATTCGTTGAGGACTTTGGTCTTGGCCACGCCGTACCAGCGGCCGGTGAGCTCATTGAAGTCGGCGAGATTGCCGTGGTCGGCGTGCGCCACCGTGATGAGGAGGCAGGTGGCAAGGAGGGCTGGACGGAATTTCATGGCCGGAATATGGCTAGCAAAACGATGAGATCATCGCTCCCCCTTCACCGTCTCCAGCGAATCGCGGGTCACGTGCCGAACTTGCAGCGAAGGGTGGGGAAATGGCCGATGCTTTTGCTGCTCGCGCTGCTGATGCCGATTCCTTCGTGTGCGCCCGCGACCGCCGTGCCTGCCAGCGAGGCCAATACCCTGCCGTGGCGCGGGAACGAGTCCGGGGCCTATCGACAGGGCCACAAGGATGGCAGCGGGGACAAGCGCGCGGGGCGTGCGTCCGCGCCGAAGACGGGGGAAGGGGCGGACTATCTGTTAGGATACCAGGACGGCTATCGCTACCCGAACGACAATCCGTGGAGCCGGCAGCGGGCCTATCAGCTCGGGCAGGAATACGGCCGGCGTGACCAGCTCGCCGGCCAAACGGCAGACCCGGCGCGGCATGCGAATGTCGTTCCCCGGGCGGTGCGCGACGAGTTCATCCAAGGCTATCGGGTGAGCCGCCGGTGAGTCGCATTTCGCGCGATTTTGTTAGGCGTGGCTGACCTTTTTCGAAGATCTACGGGTCTTCACGAGCGTTGTCGGCACCGCGCAGGGATATTTCGGATAGATGCGGAAATTCCCAGTTGCCGGGCGATTTTTGTACAGATAATAGCCGGTTGAAGATGAAATCGACTCTCCTCAAAACCCTTGCAGCTACCTCCCTGGTAGCAACCACCCATGGCGCCATCAACGTCACGGGTGTCTCCTTCAAAGAGCGCGGCGTGAACGCCCCGGCTGGCACCATCATCTCGAATCCGGGAACGGTGGGCACCACCCGCGGCTATCTGATCCTGGATAGCACGGTGTCGACCGCAACGCCGAACAAGGCGACCTACATCGAATATGGGGCGATTCGCGATGGCGGCGATGTGACCAAGTACTACACCATCGACACCGATTTCACCGAATTCCGCGCGGACCTCATCTCCGGCGAGACTGGCGGCCTCCGCCTTTACGGTCACATGCTGGCTCCCGTGCTGGTGGCCGCTACGCCCAACCCGCAGATTCCTTTCTCCGGCACCGCGCTTGGCACGAACTTCCCGAATCGCCTGAGCTTTGACCAGACGGCCTTCCAGACCGGTGGCAGCGATGCCTTGGCCGGCCCGCGGGTCCTTACGGCCGGTTCCTCAACCCTGCGCTCGGTGGTGAGCGGCAGCGGAGCTCCAGTGGCGGTACGCGCCGACACCCTGGCCGGTGTGCAGGCTGAACTGATCGCCCGCCTGAAGCTTCAGAACTACGTTCGCATCGCAGGTGAAGCTCCCGAGATCACGACCGATCTTCCCTTGACTGACACCATTCAGGATGGGGTTTCGAAAACCTACACCGTCGCACTGGATCCGGACGTGTTCCCAGGTTCGGGCGACACCTTTGCCGCTCCCACCTTCCAGTGGTACAAGAACAACGTCGCGATTGCCGGAGCCACCACGGCTTCCCTGGTTATCACCGGTGCCCAAGCGACCACCGGTGCCGGCAGCTACAAGGTCGTGGTCACCAATGCCGTCGGCTCGGACACCAGCAATACCCTGGTGGTGACCCCGGTCGTCACCGCCTTCCTGGCGGATATTCCGGCGACATTGACGCTCAATGGCGCGAATTCGTTTACCTTCGTCCCCACGCTGAACCCGACTCCGGTGACGCCGCCGACTTTCCAGTGGTTCAAGGCCACTGCTGCCGCGGGTCCATTCAACCCGGTTGCGTCACCTCCGACGAGCAACGTCCGCAGGCTGACGGTCATTCCGGGTGAAACCAACACCGGCGCGGGCTTCTACCGTCTCGACGTGACCACCTCGGCAGGGACCATCTCCAGCACGGTCTGCAACGTGACCACCGCCGTGGCAGGAACGACCTTCTGCTTCACCACCAACCTGCCGCGCACGAATTCCGTAGCATTCTCCGGAACTCTCGTCCTGTCGCCGGTCGTCAACGCAGCAGCCAACCCGGCTGTTGCCTCGCGCCAGTGGTCGAAGGCAGCGCCCGGTTCCACGACCTTCGTGGATATTCCCGCGGGTAGTGGCGGCACGAGTGCCACCTTCACCGTCAACGGCAACGATGCGGCCGCGAATGGTCCCGGCACCTACCGCATGATCGCAACTAGCGCCGCCCCGGTGCAGACGATCACCACGGTCGAGTGCGTGATCACCACGGCACCCTGACCGATTCCTTCGGAACCGCTTGGTTCACACGTGATTCTTCCCGCCAAGCCCACCGGCTTGGCGGGATTTTTGTCCCATGAAACTTTCCCGAACCACCCTTATCGGACTGGCCCTCGCCGTGGCAGCCGTGGTGCTTGCCTGCGTCATTTTCAATCGTTCGACGCCGGATCAAGACAGCGTTGCCGGCGGTGGCAAAGGTGGCTCCAAGGCCAATTTCTCCGGCTCCGCGGCCCAGCCCGCCCCACCGAAGAAGACGCCTCGGCCCGAGATCGTCGACCGGAAGGCCTTGGCGGCCAAGGAGCTTGAGCTGTTGTGGGCGCGTGGCCTGAGCCAGGAGCTGGTGGTGGAGCTCGACCGGGTTTCGGCAATGAAGGATCCTGAATACTGGCGGGAAATCGGACCTCTTCTCATCAAGCAAGCGGCCAAGGAAGGTCGGCCGGACATCGCCAACTACATGCTCGTGACCAGCGACGCCTCACCGGACGAAAACCTCCGGATCCAGATCTACGCCGCTGCCATGGAAAACCCCGACGAAGAGATCCGCGACACGGCCAAGCTCGAACTGGAAAACATCACGGGGGAGCAATTCGCGACCGGGGATGCGGCACGCGCTTGGCTGGCGGCCAATCCACAGCCCGGCCCCGATGAAGAAGAAATCCCTGAGGGTCAGTAGGTCGGCAGGTTTTCCTGCTGCTGTTCCTGACCGTTCCAAGTGCGGCCGTGGGACTTGTTCTCGATGCCCGTGCCCAGCAGGCGCATGTCACGGCCGAAGCCGATCGCGGTATTGCAGGAGCTCAGGGTGACGACAACGGCAAGCGCGGCGAATGCATACAGCTTCATCATGGGGCGAACGTGGTAACTCGTATTTGTAGCGATGCAATCGCTTAATTTTCCTTAAGCTCTTTTCGGAGGTTCACGATGTCCTCCCGAAGTTCGAAAATGGAATCGCGCAGGGCTTCCATGGCCCGCTGGTGATCGGGGTCGTCAGCGATATCGATTAGCTCCATGCAGGCAGCGAGCGCCTCGTTTTGCCAATTCAGGCAGCGCTTCAGGAGGGCCAGGACGAAGCCGGTCTCGCGGGCATAGTCGCCGCCATTCAGCGCGCCGGCCATCTTGCCGGCCACCTGCATGAGGGTGCGGTTCAAAACGTCAGCCGCGGGATGCTGGCCACCGGCCCGGGTCAGGTCGATGCCGCGGAGCACGATCTCCTGCGCCTTTTCCTGCAGCGGGTGCTGGATGAAGAGCGCATCCGGGTCCCAGGTCTCTTCCTGCTCCTCGAACTCGGGGTCCTCCAGCCACGAATCCCCGTCGTCTCCTTCGCCGTCGCCCTGTTGTTCGCCCTCGCGGGCGAGCGCATCGAGCAGCCCATCCCAGCCCATGGCGAAGGCCTCCTTGCGCTGGGCGTCCGGATCGTCGCCGTATTTTTCGCGGACTTCCACGAAGGCCTCGGTGAGGCGCTCGGACTCCTTCAGCCGCTCCTCCCAGACAAATTCGTCGTCGCCGGCCATGGGGTCCACGCGCCGGATCAGCTGGGCCATGCAATCGCGCATGGCGTGGAGATTGGCGAGTTTCTGGGCCTCCTCGGCGTCCTCGTCCATTTTCCAGGCGCGGTCGGAGATATGCAGCTCGAAGCCATTGCTCTCAATGAGGATCCGGCCGTTCGCCTCGCTGAACCATTCGAGATACAATGCGTTTTTCCAGCTGAAGGGCGGATCCTGGCCGTTCGCCCGCAGGGCATGGGCTTCCTCGTCTGAAACGAGCAGTGCCTTGGTTTTCCGCGAAGCCGTCATGTCGCCGACCACCCCGCGCTGCACGGCCTCCAGCGCGAGGCCATCCTGCACGTGCGGCTGGGGATTGCGGAAAGTCAGGCGCGCGCCGGCGAGGTCGCGCCAGCAATCGCCGCTCAATTCCAGCGTCACCGGCTGCTCGCGACCCGCCAGCCAGACCCAGCCGGCGGTTTTCCCCTCGACCGTGTTGTCGATCTCGCCGCGCACCACGGCCTGGTCGATTCTGCAAGCCACGGACCACAGTCTCCGGGGAAGCCGGGGGCCGCGTCAACCCTGCTAGAGTGTCGGCTGGGTTTAACTTCTTGAAGCATTGACGGTCGCGGCTACGCTATGCCTGCAATCACATGGCATCCCTCAGCACCATTCCGCAGATCGCCCTCCTGATTCTGGTGATCCTCGTGGTCTTCAATTTGATCATTTTCGTTCACGAACTCGGCCACTACTGGGCGGCAAAGTGGCGCGGTCTGAAGATCGACCGCTTCCAAATCTGGTTTGGCAAGCCGATCTGGAGCAAGACCATCAATGGCGTGCAATGGGGTCTCGGCTGGATTCCGGCCGGTGGTTTCGTCGCGCTACCGCAGATGGCCCCGATGGAAACGATCGAGGGCGGCAACCTGGATCGCGAGCCGCTGCCGGCGATCAAGCCGATCGACAAGATCATCGTCGCCTTTGCCGGTCCGCTGTTTTCGTTCCTGCTGGCGCTGACTGCGGCGATCGGCGTTTCCATTGTTGGCAAGCCGAAGGATTTCGCGCCGACGCAAACGATCGCCGAGGTGATGGAAGGTAGCCCAGGTGAAAAGGCCGGCCTGAAGGCGGGCGACCGGATCACCCACATCAATGGCAGCCCCGTCAATGGCTGGGACGGCCGCCTGGACAGCATCTTCACGCAGATCGTCACCAGTGAGGGTGATGACATCAACTTCACCGTGGAGCGTCCCGGCGAGGCCAAGCCGCTGCAGCTGACTTCTCATTTCGAAATTCCGCCGACCCGCTGGTGGCAGCGGAAGGCGCTGCGGCAAGTGGGCATCCAGCCGGAAACCGGCTGGGTCTATGCCGGTAACGCGCTCAAGGGCTCGCCTGCGGAAGCCGCCGGCGTGGAAGACGGCGACCGGCTCGTCTCCATGGACGGGAAGGAATTCACCAATCCAGATGAGGTCGTGACCTACATCCGCTCGAAGGGTGAGACGCCGATCAAGTTCGTCTTCGAGCGCAAGGAACAGCTGGTCGAGATGACCATCCGTCCGCGCGTCCCGCTCAAACCGGAGGGCAAGAATGCCATGCTCGGGCTGAGCTTCCAGCCGGGCATCGTCTACGAGAACCACATCTTCAAGCCGAGCGCCGGAGAGCAGATCTCCGATACCCTGAAGCAGATGTGGCTGACCATCACCCGGGTGATTTCGCCGAAGTCGAGCCTGGGGGTGGGCCACCTCAGCGGCCCGGTCGGAATCTTCAAGCTGCAGTACCGGATGCTGCGGATGGATCACCCGGTGCAGCGCATCCTCGGTTTCATGGTGCTGCTCAATATCAATCTCGCGATCCTGAACATGCTGCCCTTCCCGGTGCTGGATGGCGGGCACATCACGCTTGCATTGCTTGAGCAGCTGAAGGGCCGCCCGGTGCGTGCGAAGCTTCTGGAATACGTGCAGATCGGCTTCGCGATGCTGCTCTTCAGCGTGATGATCTTCGTCACCAGCAAGGACATCGGGGACGGGATCCAGCCGGGTGACGAAACAAAGAAGCCCGAGGAGTACGTGTTCCCGGCGAATTGAGGTAGTCCGGCCCTCGCGCTGGGTATCCGGAATCCAAGTCCGTTTATTCGCGGAGCTTCCGTTCTGTTCAGCCGCGCTTGCGGCAGTCAGACGGGAGATCCGCCATGAACCGCATCTTCCTGCTTCATCCCGAGGACCCTGTCGCCGTCGCCCTTGCCGATTTGCCTGAGGGCGAGGCCTTGCCCGGTGGCGCGGCCGTCCGTGGCAGCGTGCCGCGCGGGCACAAGGTGGCGCTGCGCGACATCGCGGAAGGGGGTGCGGTTTTCAAATACGGCCAGGTGATCGGCCATGCGACGCGGGCCATCGCCGCGGGTGAGCACGTCCACAGCCACAATCTCGGCATGTCGGACCACACCGACGACTATGCCCACGGAAGCCTGGCGAAGCCGACAGCCTACGTGCCGGAGGACCAGCGCGATACCTTCATGGGCTATCGCCGTGGCGACGGGAAGACCGGCACGCGCAACTACGTCGGCATCATTTCCTCGGTGAACTGCTCGGCCACCGTGGCGCACCACGTGGTGCGCGAGGTCGAGAAGCGCGGGCTGTTAGAAAATTTCCCCAACGTCGATGCCGTGATCGCGATCACCCATGGCCTCGGCTGCTGCATCTCCAATCGCAACGAGGCCTTCGCGATGCTCCAGCGCACGATCTGGGGTCACGTGCGCCACCCGAACTTCGGCGCGGTGATGATGGTCGGTCTCGGTTGCGAGACGAACCAGATCCCGGCGATGGTGGAGGCCTTCGGTAAGCCGCCTTCAGGCAGCATGCACTACATGACCATCCAACAGATGGGCGGCACGCGGAAGACCATCGAGGCGTGTATTGAAAAGCTCCTTTCTGACGTCTTGCCCGCTGCGAACCAGGCACGACGTGAAGAAGTGCCAGCGAGCGAACTCATCGTGGCGCTGCAGTGCGGTGGCTCGGATGGCTTGTCAGGGATCACGGCGAATCCCGCGCTGGGTCTCGCGGTAGACCGGCTGGTGGCGCAGGGCGGCTCGGCGGTGCTTGCCGAAACGCCGGAGGTTTATGGGGCGGAGCATTTGCTCACGCGTCGTGCCGTGCGTCCGGAAGTCGGTGAGGCACTCATCGAGCGTATCCGCTGGTGGGAAGACTACGCTGCGAAGCTGGATGGCGAGATCAACAATAACCCGACGCCGGGCAACAAGGCCGGCGGGCTTACCACGATCCTCGAGAAGTCCCTCGGCGCCGTGTGCAAGGCGGGGTCCACGAATCTGGTCTCGGTGCTCCGCTATGCCGAGCCGGTAAAGGAGCGTGGCATGTCGATGATGGATACTCCCGGCTACGATCCGATGGGCGTGACCGGACAGGTCGCGGGTGGCTCGAATCTGCTGTGCTTCACGACCGGTCGTGGCTCGGTCTTCGGCTACAAGCCGACGCCGTCCATCAAGATCGCGACGAATACTCCGATGTTCCGCCACATGGAGGAAGACATGGACATCAACGCCGGGACGATTGCGGACGGCGAGGAAACGCACGAACAGGTCGCGGATCGCATCTATCAGGAGATCCTGCGCGTCGCCAGCGGGGGCCAGAGCAAGTCCGAGGCGCTGGGCTTCGGTGACTGTGAGTTCGTGCCCTGGAATATCTCGGCGCAGATGTGATCGCCTAGAGGGAGGACATCACGAACCAGTTCGATCCGTTGCTCATCACCATGCGGCAGGAATTGTTCGTTGTCAGGACGATCGATGCTGCGCTGTCGATCGAATTGCCGCCGGACGTAGCGATCGTCAGAGCATTGCTCGAACTGATCTTCTTGAAGAAATAGAACCGTCCCGCCCGGCCGCTCGCGGCGGGCAGGGTGATGGTGAGATTGTTCGATGCGGTGTTGCAGAAAAACACGCAGGTCGAGTCGTTGGCGTTGAAGTTCGTGTTGAAAGTGGTGGCCTCGAGGCTCAAGGCACCATCGATCCTCACCGAGTTGTCTCCGAGCGCGAAGAGTTTGCCACCGATGCCGATCCGGACGTCATTGGTTGCTCCGTCGACGGTGAGCACCGGATTGCTTCCTCCGCCGGTGATCTTTTGAAGCAACAAGTTGTCTGCCGAAGGAGCCATCTGGTAGGTCGTGCCTCCGTTGCCTTGGATGACCACCTTGCCGGAATCCAGCTCCACCTCCAGTTCGGCAGGGTAGCCGGTGCTACTGCCTTCCTTGGAGCCGAGCGTGAGGTTTGCCGTCGATGCTCCTGGCACGGCGGCGATGGCCAGGCCCTCGTTGCTAGCCGGTGTGGTGAGCCATGCAGTCACCGCGCTGGTCACGTCCACGGAGGCGAATCCTTTCGCCGGGAGCTGGTTCGCGGGGATCGTGCCGAGCGGGGCCGGATTGAAGGCGGGCTCGGCGGAGACTGCCGACTCGCTCCAGGCGCCGGTCACTTGATGAACCTGCAGGCCATTGCCGGTCGCGGTCAGTTTCGGCACGAAGATCCGCAACCGGGCGTAGCGAATGCTGGCATTGGCCGGCAGCTGGGACGTATCGAAGAAAACAAAGGCGCGGCGCGAGGAACTCACCGCCAGCGTGGTCGCCTTGTGCCCGGCGGCGGTCAGAGTGCCGTTGGTGCTGGAGCTGTCCTCGCTCGCGGGCAGGGTGACCGCGGAGGCGGTGGCACTGAGCAAAGCGGCGGCAAGAAGATGGCGGAATGCTGGGTTTTTCATGGTGGCGAAGGAGTGGTCATACGCCTTATCTCCGAATCGGTAGAAACAGTCGAACTCGAAGTCGCCGGTTCGCTTTTCAGAGTCGCCAGCGAAACATCACTGATCTACGGTCCGAACCATGAAGCCCCCAATTCTCTCCGTGGTTGCTGCACTGGTTTTCCCTCTCGCGTCTTTCTCGCGAGGCGCGGACGAAGGCGCTGCCTTGCTCGACAAGGTGATCCAATTTCCCGGCTCGTATTCCCAGGTTTGCGATGTGATGACCGCGCCGTCGGACCTGCCGTATCGCGCTTACCAGTTGTCGGGCTTTGCCGGCGCGTCTTTCTCGAAGGCGAACGTTGCGGCGATAAAGGCAAACCGCGAGGCGCTGGTGAAAGCGATCCGTGCGCGCTTGCCGGAGATCGATCTGAAGCGGAAGCCCGCGGAGCCGAAGCAGGATCCCAAGCCGGAAGAAAACTTCGATGGCGAGACGGTGGGGTGCGATCCGAAGGTGCTCAATCCGCTGTTGTTGGATGTTATCCTGGAACTGGAAGCGACCGAGGCGCTGCCGGAGTTGCTGGTGCTGGAGGCGAAGCTCGTGGATGGCATCGCCAAGGCGAAGGATGATGCCAAGGTGACCCCACCGGCGGTTCAAGGCTGGTTTGTGTCGGAGGAGAGGGACCAGTATGATGAGAACGAGCCCGAGGCGAAGCGCGACCGTCGCATCCAGCTTTTCCAATCGCGGGTGGCCCAGCGTGATCTTGTGATTCTGATGGGCCGGCTGCTGCGCGAGAAGAAGTATGCGCCCTACCTGACGACATCATCGCTCGAAAAGGCCTACGTGAAGGGCATCAAAAAGGCGGCGCAGGAGGATGGCATCGCCGACTATAAGCCAGGCCAGCCGCTGCCGGAGGACAAGAAGGAGTGGCACATCACGCTCGATCCGGTGTCGAAGGTTCCCGTGACCTCTTACCCCTCGGTGGATGTTCCCTACACGCGTGCCTCTCGCGATGAAGTCCGCGCGGCGGCCGAGAAGTGGATCAAGGAGAAGAGCGAGTGAGATGAGGCGGGTGCTGCTGCTGACGATGCTTGGCTTTGCCGCGTTCGCGAGTGCGGCGGATACCAAGCTGGAGCAGGGGAAGAATGATCACCGTCTGGTGCGGGTGCCGGCGGGCGAATACGCGCTGGGTTCCGCCGAGCATCGCTTCAACAAGCCGCATCGTTTCAAAACGGATGGCTTTCTGATCTCCGATGCGGAGACGACGAATGCGGAGTTCGCTGCCTTCGTCAAAGCGACCAGCTATGTCACCACTGCCGAGAAGACCGGCTGGAGTCTCTCCGGTGGTGAGGGCAGTGCGGAATGGGAATGGAAGCGTGTGGATGGCGCGAATTGGCGGCTGCCTTTCGGTCCGGATGGTCCTGCTGCGGAAAAGCTTCCGGATCATCCGGTGACGCAGATCTCGGGTGAAGATGCGCGGGCGTATTGCCGTTGGGTGGGTGGTCGATTGCCGACGATCGATGAATGGGAGACTGCCGCCCGGGCGGGTGCGGGCACGCCTTACCCGTGGGGCGCGGAGTTTTCCGCAAAGGCCTGCAATGTCTGGAACGGGGAGACGCACCTCAAGAACACGCGCGAGGATGGCTTCGTGCTGACCGCACCGGTGCGCAGCTTTCCGCCGAATGCGTGGGGGCTGCACGATGTGATCGGCAATGTCTTCGAATACTGCGAAGGCCACGCGCCGTGGATGGAGAGCAATATCACCGAGACGCGCATCTGCGGACGCGGTGGCTCGTGGTGGTGTTCGGAGAATTCCTGCCACTTCTACAACCTGCTCGATATCGGCAGCATGGCGAAGGGGGCTTCGTTGCCGAATCAGGGGTTTCGGGTGGTCTTCGATCTTCCTGCGAAGCCCGCGCCGGATTCGCCGGTGAAGTAAGTTTCCAAGGATTTCGCCGCGGGTGTGTCGTACTCCTGCCATGAAATCGTTTTCCAAATTCTCGGGTCTGCTGGCGATGTTGCTGGCGGTCACATTGCCGTGCTCCTCGATGATCGACGTGGGCGTCCTGACGCCAAAGGAGGCAAAGGAACTCGGCGTTGTCCTGAAACACCGTCCCAACGGTGATGCCGGGGAGATGGTGTGGCTGGAATTCAAGAAGGAGGGCTTTTTCGAAAAGCTCACCTACTGTGAGTTCCAGATCTCCGACGCCAAAGGAAACCATCTTGCCTCCGCCCGCCTCGACCCGCATCCGGTGAACCACGAGCAGCCGAAGGATGTCGTTTCGGTTTCGTTTTCTGCGGTTCCAGCAGAGCTGGAGCGCTGCTCCATCATGCTCGTGGCCTATGGCAGCACCAAGGGCGACGTCGGCCTGATCCTGAAGGTGAAGGATTTCCTCGAGGCGGAGAAGGTGAAGGAGTGAGTGCTCCGGATTGGCCCGCCATTTGCGAAAGCGGAGGTGCCATGAGTGCAAGCACCACCATTCCAGAAAACGTCAGGAGCCTCGCCAAGGATCTCACCACCGGCTATCCGCGCAGCCCGCGGACGAAGCTGGCCGGCTATGTCCTCGCCGCCCGGTGCCTGGACAAATGCCGCGCGGAACTCTCGGGCACGCAGGGCGAGTATCACTATGCCTGTCCTCTCGATCGCATGTTCCTCGATTTCGCGGGAATCAGTCCGGAGGCTTTCAAGCAGGCGGTAGCCGATGGCCGCAGTGATGAGGAGATGGACCGCTGGATCCGCGAGCATGCGACCAATGGCAGCAAGGGAGAAGTGGTCCACTGGAACAACGCGATGCGTGACAAGCGCATCAGCGAGCTCGATACGAAAGTGCAGATCTACCTCGAGGAATACGTCGAGGAATGCCTGCCAGGACGTGTGGTTTACCATTGGTTCGACGTCTATGACATCGAGGAGAAGCGTCTCGATGCACCGCTGATCAGCGACCACTGAACGGAGAAAGGAGAATGCGATGAAATCGAAATCCCTTCGCAAGGGCGACGAAGTCGAATGGCAGACCTCGCAGGGCAAGACGCACGGCAAAATCGTGCGAAAGCTCACCGCGCCGCGGATGATCAAGGGCCACAAGGTGGCGGCGAGCCGGGAGAATCCGGAGTATCTGGTGGAGAGCGAAAAGAGCGGCGAGCTTGCTGCTCACAAACCGGAGGCGCTGAAGAAGCGGAAGTCGTCGTGATCTTGCTCCCTCAATAATTCCATTTGCGTCTCAGGCGTTCGATGCGACTAGTGATGTAGAGCCGGACGATTCCGATGCGGCAGAGTCAGTAAACCCAAGCGGTGATCCTGATAGCGCCGGAAATTCGCCCGGCTCACTTTTGTATTGGCGAGGCAGCTTCTTCACTTGGCTCCGGCTTCGGCAATTGAAGTTGGAAGCCGTCTTCTCCCCACGAGGTGGCCGCGAGATTCACGCGCACGGTCAGGGTATCGGGAGCGGTGTGCGAGTAGGTGACCCACCAGCTGCCCGCTTGCAGGGCGGAGCCGGTTTCATTCGAGAGATCGGGGGAAGCGGTCAGTCGTATGGGCAGGCCATCGATCCGATGGAGCTCCGTGAGCAGGTGCTCCAAGGCCGCCTCATCTCCCTCATAGACCAGCCTCGTGGCCCATTCCGGCTCCCAGTGGCTGGTGAGGCCTCCGAGGTATTTGCAATCCTGCGGGTTTCGCAAGGCAACGTTGATTTTGGCGGCGCGGTCGGCGTCGTAGTTTTCCGGGAAGCGAATTTCCGGATCAGAGAGGAGCAAGCTGAGTGCGGTGGCCAGCGAGGGTGCCCATGTGAGAACGCCAGTGATCAAGACGAGCCCGAAGCGGGAGAGGAATGATGGCTTCATACCTGAGTCCCGACACTCGGGCACGGAATTCCTTGGGCACTTTTTTGTCGTGGCACAGGCTTTGCGAAAGAGAACGGCCTATGAAAGCCACTCCGAAAAAATCCACACGGCCAGAACCTCGTGAAGCGGCGACCTCGGCAGAGGAAGCGACGACGGCTTCGATCGATCAAGGTGCCGAGGTCGCGACCCGCGAAGAGCGCGAAACGGCGGCCGACGACTATGAGGCGAATGCTCGTCTCAATGACGAGGCGGGGCCGGCCGATCTGGAGGATAACGAGGACACCTACGACCGGCCTGACACAGCCCTCATGGCGGTCGAAGAGGAGGAAGAAGACGATTGAACCCCAAACCACCCAGACCCATGTCCCAGCTCAGCTACCCACCGCTGTCCGCCTCGCTCATCGTCAAGGATGCGAAGGCGGCGATTGATTTCTACCAGCGCGCCTTCGGTGCGACCGAGCGCTATCATCTGACCGACCCAAGCAATGGCGCCATCGGCCATGCCGAATTGGATGTGAATGGCAGCATGTTCATGGTTGGCGAAGAGGGCCCGAAGTCCGGCAAGTCCCCGAAGACGCTCGGCGGTACGCCGGTGAAGTTCTGCCTGATGGTGGATGATGCGGATGCGCTGTTCGACCAGGCCATCGCTGCCGGAGCGACCTCGCAGATGCCCATGACGGACATGTTCTATGGCTATCGTACTGGAAGTGTGGTCGATCCGTTCGGCCACGAGTGGCTGATCCAAGCGCTGATTGAAGAAGTTTCGCCGGAGGAAATGCAGCGGCGTTGGAACGAGATGGGTGGCGAGTGCAAGAAGGAGGATACCTAGCCCCTGCGATTCATTTGCCCTTCGGGTAACCGTAGTAGAGGTGCATCGCGCCGTAAGTCCAGTTCGGCCCTTTCATGCCGGGGAAATTCGTGCGATCGAAGGTCAGTAGCAGATACGGAGCGGGACTTCCTTCCGGGAGAGGGACCAGATTCGGCCAGACACGGCCATTGCCGTTTTCCTCCCATGGAGGCAGGTCGAGGTCCAGCTTGCCCAGCGGTTGCAAGTCCGGGAACGAGCACACGTGGAAGCAGCGGTCCGAGCTACCGAAGAAGGCATAGCGGACGCCATCCACTTTCTGGATGGTGGTGCCGGTGCTGTCGTTTGCCACCGGTCCGGCGATGCGCTGGAAGTCACCGTCCCAGCGTGCGGACTCGAACACGGCGGCCTTGTAGCCATTCACGTTCCGGCAAAGGAGCATGCGCCATTTGTTGGCAGTCTTGTCGAAGACGCCGTGCGGGTCCTCGTAGTCGCCGACCAGTTCCATCGGCTTGGAAGTCATCACGGAGAATCCATGTCGCGGGTCTTTCTTTGAACGCACGGCCAGGATCTCTTTCTTCTCTTTCTTCGCGGGATCACCGTAGGCCGAGAACGCCACGGTCCAGCCGCGCCATTCGCCGCTCGGGCGATCGAGGAAGAGATGGGAAGCGAGTTCGTTTCGCAGCAGGCCATCGCCGCGATCGAAGGCGATCACGCCCTCGAACTTCAGATCGAAGATCCCCGGGTCCAGGCTGAAGACACCCTGCGCCGGATTCGGCAAGCCGCCGCCACGGGTGGTGGCGGTGAACCACAGCCGCCCTCCGTCTAACAAAGGCGTGCCTTCCTCGTCGGTGATCGCGCGGATGTCCGCCTGGCCCATGCCCGAGGTCAGGGACGCGGTGGCTTTCGGAATGGCGGCATAGGCTCCGTCTTCTCCTGCGACGCGCAACCACGTGGACATGTTTCGGAAGACCTCCGTCTTCCGGAGATCGAGGTGCGCCACGATATCGGTTCGTCCCACCAATTCGACCTGGTCGTGTTGCTTGAGATACACGTTGAAACCCACCGCGGCCATCTGGACGATGAGCGTGACGGGCTTATCGAGTGAGCGTGGCCGGAACTCTTCTGCTTCGCCTTCTACGAGCGTCTGGTCCTTGCGCTTCAGGTTCCAGCGGACGCCCTTGATGCTTTGCTTGCCGCAGACGGTTTCCACCCGCAGCACTTCGCCGTCCGGGTGGATGAATTCCAGGCCGATGCTGCTACCTTCGCCGCAGTCGGCGATTTCAAGCTGATAGGTGGCGAAGGGATTGAAGCCGCTGAACCACACCGAGGTGTCCGTGGCACCTTCGCCGCGAACCATGAGCCGCCCTTGCGGCACGCTCACTTCGGCTTTCCCCGTGGTGCGCCGGATGGGATGCATCAGCTCGAGGCCCGCCACTTTGGCCGGGTCCAGGGACAAAAGCGGCAGTGCCTGATCGTCATCGAAGATCATCCGCTGGGTCGCCTGGCGCGTGAAATGGAGGTCGAGAGGGGAAATCTCCGCCCGCGCGGGTAGCCATGCGAGGCCGCAGAGCACGAGGCCTTTGAGAAAGAGGGGGCGGAGATGCATCGAGCCGATTCAAGGAGGCATCGCCACGCGGTGTCGAGTCCCCCTGCGCGGCATCTTCCGAAAGAAAAACACGCCGACCTGTCCGATTTCTTTTCCGGTGGTTACTATGGAATGAGTGAACGCATTGACCGACCAGGAACTCCTGCGCGAATACGCCGCGAGCCGTTCTGATTCCGCCTTCCGGGAATTGGTGCGGCGGCACATCGATCTCGTCCATTCCGCGGCGCGACGGCTGGTGCGGGATTCGCACACGGCGCAGGACGTGACGCAGGCCGTCTTCACAGCGCTTTCGAAGGATGCGCGGAAAGTTTCCTCCCATCCCGTGCTCGCCGGTTGGCTGCACAAAACCACGCGCCATCTTTCCACCAATGTCATCCGCGCCGACGCCCGTCGCCGGGTGCGCGAGCAGCAGGCCATCGCCATGAATGCCCAAGCCGCTTCCGACAGCGAGCCCGAGCCCGTGTGGGCGGACATCGCCTCGCATCTCGACGCCGTGCTCGGCGAACTCAGCGAGTCCGACCGTGATGCCGTCATTCTCCGCTTCTTTGAAAAGCGCTCGGCGAAGGAGATCGGCTGCATTCTGGGAATCACTGCCGAGGCCGCCCAGAAGCGGGTGAACCGGGCAATCGAGCGCCTGCGTGAATCCTTCGCACGGCGCGGGGTTGCGGGAAGTGGAGCGGGTCTCACCGGGGTGATCGGCAGCAATGCCGTCCAAGCGGCTCCTGCCGGCCTGACTGCCGCCATCACCGCCGGGGTGATCGCCGGCTCAATAGCTAATACCACAACCACCAGTATTCTCATGACCACACTCTCGAAGATGCTTCTTCCTACCGCCGTCGTGGCACTCGCCGGGACTTGGCTGGTCCAGAATCGTGAGGCCGAGCGCCTGCGTGCCGAAATCGCTCCTGCCATGCAGGTGCAGGCGGCGAATCTTCCCCCCTCTAGTGTGGGTTTTGCCAGAGTCGGTGCGGATCCTAGCGAGACCGGAAACTCCGTGGGGATTGGTGTCGGCATTGGGGAGGCAAGCTCCGGGAACGAAGACACCGCGAATGGAGGGGGCGGTGGATTTTCGGTAGTGGCAGGGGCGATGCTCGATGGCGAGTGGTCCGGCCCAGGACCCGGGCCAGAGCCGGTCGCACTCGATAAGAAGGGCCGCCCGACCACCGACATGGTCGAAACGCTGGAGCTAACTGATGAAGAGGTCGCGGCGTTGGAAACCGCTATCCGCCGCATCCGTGACGATGCCACCGGGGATTTCGTGAAGCGGGTGAAATTAACGAGCTCCGGAAACAAGGACGATGGCGATCATTATCTCTACCAAGCTCCGGCCCGGACTGATGAAGGGAAGATCTTCTTCGATGCGTTCGCAAAGGCATTTGCTGATGTCCTCGGCGAGAGCCGCGGCCGGAAGCTCACTGATGCCATGACTGACTACGATTTTCTCGGCGGCATGGGGAAATACGATCTGGAGTTCGATTTTTGCCGGACTCCCGAGCGAGAAATCAGGGTAAAGGCCTGGTATCGGAAACCGGGCACCACAGAGGACGTGCTGAGCAGGCAATGTGATCAAGAGAGCTTCGAGGAGGACTTCGGAAAGGTCTTCGAGTTTCCGGATGACGGCGGCAGTCCGTCTCTCAAGGTTCCGGCTCGCTGAGTTCCTGTGGTCTGTTAGGGACACTTTTTCGAAATGATGATCATGAAACGTTGGAACATTCTCCTTTGCTGCATCCTTCTCGTTCTAGGGGTAGCGGTGTTTCAGAAGCACCGTGAAGTGTCCGGGTTGCGTGAGAAAGCACGCCCGCATCTGGTGGCATCTGGAGGAGCCGAGCCTATCGGACCAACAAAACCTCATGGAGAGCGCCCGGAGAAATCGAGCGATGAAGGCTTCGAAGAAGACGAAGAGAACGAACTCATCGCCGGGATGAGCGCGTTCCGTCCCGATGGAGGCTTGTCGGAGGAGGCGATCAAGCGCTTGGGCCTCACCCAAGCGGAGGCCACAGCCGCGAATGAGGTGATGCATCAATTCCGGACGGAGGCAGAGACGGATTTGGCGCAGCGCCTGAAGCCGACGGCAAAGCATTCTGAAGATGGCCGTCTTCACCAAGGCTACTACGCTCGCGCCCGACGAGACCGGGGGCAGGCGCCGTTTGATGAATTGACGCTCGCCCTTGGATCGGTCGTCGGGCAGGACCGTTCGCGGCGGCTAATGAAGGCCTTCACTCACGGCGAACTTAGCGCGCGGCTGTGCAGGTTGGATCTGGAGCTTGAGGTGGTCCAGCCGGCGGAAGAGGGAAAGGAAGTGTGGGTGAGTTACGAGCTCCGAAGCCCGAGGGATGGTAAAGTCTGGGAGTCCAGCAGCGGGTCGTCGTTGCCGAAGTTCGAGCAGAAGTTCGGGAAGATCTTTGAAGTTGGAGAGGCTAGCGCTGAATGACGGTAGGCCTTGTTAGATGGGCGTCGACCGGCGACGCAGAATTCTTATCCCGTTCTTACCACTCGTCATCCAGGCTGCTGCTTGCGCCGATGCCGGTGACGACGATGACCTGTTGTAACTCGCGGTAGCGCTTGTCGTCGCTCGAGATCAGATCTTCCTTGGGAAGATCGGGGATCACCTTGACCGCCGCGAGATCGGTGGGGCCGAGGGTGACCTCGAAGTAGAGATGCTCGCCTTCTTCGACATCGAGGGTGCCGAGAGTACCGTCGTTCTCGTCGAGAGCCGGGCTCCAGCTGTCGTGGACGTTGCTGTGCTGCTCCGCATCGTTGACGAACAAGGAGAAGGGCTTCCGATTCAGGGACTGGAGCTTGGCGATGGTCATGCCGATCTGGACGCCATGCTTGCCGCGCCAGCGTGAGCCGGGATCGGTCACGAGGATGCTGGCCAGGATCTCGAACTTTTCCTTTTCGTGGAAGGTGACGTAGGCGCGACGAGTTGGGTCATCGGGAAAAAGCACGAGCCGTGGCTCAGGGGTGGTTTCCTTGCGCACGTTGGCCTTGCCGAAACGTGCTTCGAGATCCGCCACGGTGGTGGCTTCCGCGTAGTCGCCGGGCAGGAGGAGGAAGGCATCGGACGCCGGGGCGGCTGCGGGTTCTTCCGTTTTCGCCGGCTCCTTGGGCGCAGCTGCGGCTTCGGCACCTTTGGGTTTCTCGGCGGGTTTGCAGGAGACGAGGATCAGGGCTGCGCCGGTGATCCATGCACATGTGAGACGGAGAAGGGGAGACGCGCTCATGGCTTTTGCTGGGTGAGATCTTCCGCCGGCCAGTCGCGATGCAGGTCGGGGTTGAAGGATTTCCATTCCCCGGTCTCGAGATCAATCGAGATGATCTGCATCGCCTGGTTCTCGCCCTCTTCTGTCATCGGCGAGTGCTCGACAGATGGGTCCGGGCCTAACATCAGCGCGTGGCGCTCGCCGGGGAGCCAGGCACTCACCGCGGAAAGTGGCAGCGCCTTGCTCCATGCCGGGCGACCTGCGGGACCGGTGATGCGGGCGATCTGCATGCGCCCGGTTTCGCCAAGCCGATCGCGCGAGAGCACGAAGACGCTCGGTGGGTCCTTCCGCCACATGGCCGTTTGCTGGTCCCACGTGGGAGATTCCTGCGTGAGAAGCCCGCCCATCAAGAACTCAGGGCTTTCGGGCAATGGGATGGGCTCGAGAAATTGCCAGCGCGGGCCAAGGAACTCGTCGATCTTCTTCAAGCGTGCGCGATACAGCTTGTGGCGCATCGGCTCGCTGAAGTTCACCTGATTGCCGATCGTCTTGCGCGTGGTTGCCTCTTCCAATTCGGAGTCGGCGATGAGACCCAGCCAGTCCTGATCGGCATCCGGCCGCTGGATGTTCACGCCGCGCACCATGGCGCGCCACTCCATGCCATTGCTCAACCGCTCGACCTTGGTGCGGCCGGGTGTCTTCCCGTCGTTTTCCTTTTTGGGTGCAACATAGGGAGTTGCTTCCAGGGTCAGCGGATCAATCCGCACCTGCCGTGCATCATCCAGCCTCACGATCATCCCGACGCTGGCGTCGAATTTCAGCGGCTGCATTGATTCCGTTAGAAACATGCCGGTGCCCGGTGGTTTCGGTATCAGGCCTTTCAGCGAGGGATTGCGCGCCTCGATCTTCGCGCTATCGGCGATGGTCGCGCCGTCGGAGAGGCGGATGCCGACGAGTTCGGGAATACGTGCCCACAGGATTCCCTGTTCCTGGCCCATCGCGACGTAGTCACCATTGACCCTGTCTCTCTTCAGCCGTTTGCGAAAGACCGGTTGCGCGGTCGCGGCGTCGAGCGCCCAAAGGTCGACATTCAGCCACCCAATGGTCTTGCGGTTGGAACCTGAGCGCGAGCCGCCCACGTAGCTGATCCGCTTTTCCCACTGGCTGGTCAGGTAGTAGAGGCGGTCGCCCTTTTCATCGATGACCCGCACCGGGCCGCCGAGCATTTCCGGGGGCGTGAGGAAGATCTGCGACCCCCACTTGCCGAACTTCCAGAGAAGAGCGGCGGCGCCGAACAGGAGGATGAGCAGCAGGATGTTCTTCACGGGTAGGCGGCGGGCGAGAGGTTGATCCTAACAATCTCACCGGAATCCGCCCGGCGCAATCTCGCGGATCAATTCTCGAAGAACGACTCGTTGCTCAGCTTCCGCACCACCTCGCGTTCGGTCACGATCACGGTGGTTCCCGGTGTGAGCACGTCATCGACCTTGGCGGCGAATTCCGGGTTGAAGCGCAGGCGGCTGGCGACGGAATCGGCGTCGGCGAACATGGCGTCGCCGGTTTTCACGCTCAGCCAGCGGCGGGCCTTGTGTCCCGGGGCAAGCTTGCTGGGTTGATCGAGGGCGCCATCGAGCATGGTGAAGACGTGCTCGCCGAGGGCGGTCCAGCCGGTGACTTCCACTACGGCGCGGCCGATCGGGTTTCCTCCGCGATAGACGTAGATCATCTTGTCGGCGGAGCTGACCACGATGGTGATGGGGCCGGCCGCGCTGCGCTCGGGCTGCCACTCGTATTGGCCGGTGCCGAGTTGGGCGAGCATCTTGGGGGTGAAGTCCTTCGGCGCGAGAAGCTGGCCGGGATTGTCGGCGAGATAAGGCGTGGGCACCTTGCCGTCGCCGATGACCACAGTGCCGCCTTTCTCGGTCGCGGCGAAAAGGAGCTTCGAGAAATCATACGGCAGGCGAACGCAACCGTGGCTGGCAGGGAAGCCGGGGAGATTTCCCGAGTGCATCGCAATGCCGCTCCACGTGAGGCGCTGCATGTTTGGCATCGGCGCATTGTTGTAGGTCTTCGAGCGATGGGTCGCTTTCTTCTCGAGGATGGTGAAGACGCCGCCGGGAGTGGAGTGGCCTTTCGCGCCGGTGCTGACGGTCGAGCGGCCGATGAGGATGCCATTGCGATACACGTGCATCACTTGCTTCGGAACGCTGACCAGGATCATCAGCGGGCCGTTCGGAGAGAGCGCGGGATTCCACCAGTACTCGCCGGGCTGCAGTTCGCCCACCGGCTTGTTGACGGGGATGCCCTTGGTATGGGCCGCCGGGCGATCCATCGCGGGCGAAAGGGTGGTCAGAAGCGTGGTGGCGAGGACAGCGAGCAGGGTCGGGATTCTCATGGGGTGGGAAAGGAACCTTTAAGTTTGCTTTAGCGTATCAGGGCGGGAAACGGGTTCAAGCTTCCGTCCTTGGCGAAGGTGGGACCGATCCTCGAAAATTAACCGTGGAATGCTGCCTAACGGGGCAAGTTTCGCATGGACAAGGCCCGGCGCTTGAATCGTTGTCATACAACTTACCCGAGATGCCAAAGCTTCATTTCCTCCGGTGGTTTGCCGTGATCGCTTTGATGGTGCTGCTCCCGGCGTCGTCGTTGAGCGCATTCACCGATGCGGATGCCGACCTGGCCTACGATGCCTACAACACGGCCTTCTATCAGACGCAGACGAATGGCCGCGCCTACTACAAGGAGACCACCGATGGCGGGCATGCGTGGTTCTGGGGTCAGGCGAACATGATGGAGATGGTGGCGGATGCGTATGATCGCGCGCCATCGCAAGAGAAGCGGGACCGGCTGGCGGCGCTTTGCAAGGGCTTCATGGACTACCACGGCACGAGTTGGTCGTGGAATGAGTACAACGACGACATCATGTGGGCGTGCATCGTCTTCACGAAGACCTACCTCGCCACGGGTGACACGCAGTATCTCAGTCGCGCGACGGCGAACTTCGATGTGGTGTGGAATCGCGCGTGGGCGACGAGCGCTGGGGGTGGGCTGTATTGGAAAGGCACCGGCGGATCGAGGAATGCGTGCGTGAATTCGCCGGCCGCGATCGTGGCCACCATGCTCTACGATATTACGGGCAACACGGCCTACCTCGACAAGGCGATGAGCATCATCGCCTGGATGGACAGCACGTTGGTCCGGACCACCGGAGCGATCGACGATAACATCGGCAGCACCGGAACGATCACGGATTGGCACTTTACCTATAATCAAGGCACCTACGTCGGAGCCTGCAGCGCGCTCTACCGGATCACCGGGGAGCTTCCCTACCTGGACAATGCCATCAAGGCCGCGCGCTACACCCGGGACAGCATGTGCAATGCGGCGGGGATTTTCCCGAACCACGGGACCTCGGGTGATGGCGGCGGTTTCAATGGCATCGGCATCCGGTGGATCACCCGGATGGTGCGGGACCAAGGGCTGTGGGATGAGTTCTACCCGTGGCTGAAGGTGAATGCCGACACTGCGTGGAATATCCGCCGGGTGGCAGACAATCTTTCGTGGGCGAACTGGCGTGCGGCCACGCCGGCGGACTTGCTGTATGGGTTTGGTTGCTATGGCTCGGTCACCGCCATGCAAGTGGTGCCATCGACGGATCCGTCCGACATCACCGGTCTAGCAGGTCCGGCGGCCGCCTCGATCTATCAGGCGGAGAATGCGTCGCTGCAGGGAGGCGTGGTAGTCGCGACGGCGGTCTCCGGTTTCCGCGGCACGGGCTACGCGGATTACATCAATAGCCTGGGCGAAACGATCACCTTCACGGTGACGGCGGAGAAGGCGGGCCAGCATTGGGTTTCCTTCCGCTATGGCAATGGCGGCACGGTGAATCGTCCGGTGAAGATGAGGGTGAATGGCGTGGTCAATCAGGATCTTCCCTTCGCGCCGACCGGTGCGTGGACCTCGTGGTGGTATAGCCCCGGCGTGCTGGTCACGCTGAATGCCGGCTCGAATACAATCGCGCTCACGCCGAACCAGAACTCCGCACCGAATGTGGACCTGCTGTATTTGTGCGCGGCTCCGAAGAGTGCGCCGCCGGGGGCGACGATGCTTTTCGATGGCACGGCGTCATCGCTGACGGCGAATTGGAAGCGCGATGAAAACAGCACCGCGCCGACGTGGACCGTTTCCAATGGTGCGATGAGCGTGGTGCCGACGCCTGCTCGAAACGACATCTCCACGGTGAATGCGTATCGCGACTACAAGCTGCATCTCGAGTGGCTCGCGCCGCCGGGGGGACTTGGCCAGGACGCGGCGAACTCCGGGGTGAAGCTGCAAGGTCGCTATGAGATCCAGATCCTCAACACGCCGCGTGGACAGACTTCGTGGCCGACTACCGCGGCGGCGATTCTTGGAAAGAAGGCGGCTGCCGCGAATGCGAGCCTGGGGGCGGGGCATTGGCAGAGCTACGACATCGATTTCACCGCGCCGCGGTGGAATGGCAGCGTGAAGACCGCCGATGCACGCGTGACCGTTCGTTGGAATGGAGTGCTGGTGCAGGACAATGTCGCGCTGACGGCGGTCACGGATGGCTCGCTTGCGGAGGCACCGGGTCTTCAGCCGATCCTATTGCAGGCGGCCACGAGCACGGCCAGTGGTCCGGTTCGCTTCCGCAATGTGTGGGTGCTGCCGAAGCCGACCACGGTTTATGAAGCCGAGCTCGCGACCATGGCCGGGCCATTGACCGCCTCGGGGAATGCCGGATTCAGCGGCACGGGTTTCGCGGACTATGGCACGAACGTTGGTGAGACAATCACTTGGAATGTGGAAGCGGAGAAGACGGGCGATCATTGGATCTCCTTCCGCTATGCGAATGGGGTGACCACCACGCGCCCGCTGAATCTCACGGTGAATGGCAATGCGATCCAGCAGTTGCCCTTCGGTCCGAGTGGAGCATGGACGAGCTGGATCTTCACGAACGGTGTGAAGGTTCCTCTAACCGTCGGGACCAATACCATCCGGCTCACGTCCACGATCACTAATGGGCCGAACGTGGACTACCTCTACGTCAGCGGTCCGCCGCGCTCGGCACCGAGCGGTGCGCTGGTGTTGTTCGATGGCACGCAAGCCTCACTCACGCAGAATTGGCAGCGCGATGAAGATCACAGCGCGCCGAATTGGACGGTGGCGCAGGGAGCGATGGGTGTGGTCGCCTCGCCATCGAGGAATGACCTTTCGACCAAGGTCGGGTTCAAGGATTTCCAGCTTCATCTCGAGTGGCTCTCGCCGCCGGGAGGCTCGGGCCAGGATGCGGGGAACTCGGGCGTGAAGCTCCAGCGCGCGTATGAGATCCAGATCCTGAATACGGCGGCGGGCCAGGCAGCGGCCAACGATGGTGCCGGTGCGATCTTCCAGCAGAAGTCGCCGGATACGAACGCGAGCGTGGGTGCGGGGCAGTGGCAAACTTACGATGTCGAGTTCACCGCCGCGAAGTGGTCGGGGAATGTAAAGACCGCGAATGCCCGGGTGCGTGTTTATTGGAATGATGTGCTGGTCCACGATGACGTGGTGCTTTCACAGGGCACGGGTGGAGCTGCCGAAGCGCCGGGCTTCCAGCCGCTGCTGTTAGAGGCGCTTGCCAATAGCGCCAGTGGTCCGGTGCAGTTCCGGAACATCTGGGTCACGGGCGAATCCGGGGCGATCAGTCCGGTCACGCCGCAGGAGTTCTGGACCGAGTGGATGGACACGTCTGCTTTGACCGGCATTGATCGCGATGCGAACCGCGATACCGATGGCGACGGGCTCCCGAATTTCTGGGAGTACGTCACCGGCGGAAATCCGAAATCTTCCGATCTCACCGGCCCCGGTGGCGAGAGCCGTACGCCACGCATGGCGCTGGTGAATGACAGTGGGAATCGCTTCGCCGAGTTCACTTTCCTTCGCCGTGCGGATGCTGCGACGCGGGGCCTGGTGATTTCAGCGGAGTCTTCCACCACGCTCAACTCGACGCCGTGGACTGCGCGCACAATCACGCAGGTCGGCTCGCCGGTGCCGGTGGGTGATGGGACGCTGGAGCGAGTGAAAGTGCGGGTGAACCTGCCGCTGGGTGCGGAGACGAGGATGTTCCTGCGCTTGAAGGCGGATGTCGCGGCGGAGTGACTGATGAGGGCAGGGGACACTTTTGTCCCTCATCAAAGTGGTTGGCAACGATGCGTTGCCGTCATGTTTGATGCAATAGATGCCAATCGTCGTTTGACGGGCCAGTGAGAGGGGGAAGGGTTCCGACTGATTTCCCCCATGCTTCGGTTCTCATCCATTCTTGCTGTCTTTGTTTTGGCGAGCGTCTGGTGCTTTGCTGCTGTTCCCGCGGGCAGCAATCTCGGGTTTGAGAATGGTAACACGGGCTGGACTTTCCAGCTCGCGGGAATAGAGAGCGGGCCTTGTTATGAAGGAACGCACTACGCCGATTTGCGGAATGGCTACATCGAGCAGACCTTCACCGGACTGACTCCCGGAGCGACGCACACGCTGCGGCTGGCGTGCCTGTCGCAGGCGCCGAATGGCGAGCTTCACCACGCGGAGATCCTCATCGATGGGGTGGTGATCGCCGGCCTTCATCTCGGTCGCGCGAGTTCGGGGGAGGTGAATGAGTATCTCTCCGCGAATGCGTTCGAGTTCATCCCGGCGAAGGCAAGCGTGACGCTGCGGATCCGCTCGCTGCAATCCGGCAGTGCAGGGCTCATGATCGATGCGGTGCGCATCGATGCCGGACCCGCTCCGGCTCCGCCTGCTGCCGCGTGGTCGAGCCTGACGACGGTGGCGGATTCGCGGGGCGGTCGGCGGCTGGTGAATGGCAGCTTTGAGAGCGCCATCGTCAGTCCGGCTTCGAGTCCGGACAATTGCGGCCCGGCGGGCAATGATCACTTGAGCGGCCTCGCCTTGCCCGGCTGGCGGGTGACGCGGGGGAATGTGGATGTCATTCAATACGACAATGCGCTGGCGCCCGACGGTGCGAATGCACTCGATACGAATGGCCACGGCCCCGGCGGCATCGCGCAGACCATCACCGGCTTGTCGCCCGGTGCGGTCTACACGTTTTCCCTGCTCCATGCGCGGCACATCTACTGGGGCACCGCGCCGATGACCGGTGAGGTATGGGCGAACGGTCGCAAGGTCGCCTCGCTGGTCCGCACGATCAATCAAGGGTGGGACGATGGCTACGGGCTCGCGGAGGTCCCGGTGCTCGCCTCGGCCAGTGGTAGTCTCACGCTGGAAATCCGCTCCACGATCAACGATCAGGGCGGTAGCATTCTCTACGATGACCTCCGCCTGAAGGAGGGTGGCAATGCCTTCCTCGCCTGGTCACTTCATCATGGCGTCACTGCCGATCCACAGGCGGACGACGATCGGGATGGAGTGGTGAATGCGGTCGAGTTCCTGCTGCGTGGCGATCCGCGTTCGCGCACCGTGTTGCCCTTGATCCAGGGAAACCAGATCCAGGTGCCGCTCTCGGGCTTGGCACGTGCCGCCGGCTTCACCGATGTGCTCAAGACCAGCCGCACGCTCGGGACATGGGTCAATGCCGGCACGCCGGGCTGCGGTGTCAGTCTCATTTCCGATAGCTCGGCGCCGGGAGCCGATGGGGTGCGGGTCTATCAAATCGCGCCCGGCGAGCGGCGGATGTTCTGGCGGCATGAGGTGACGGCTCCGTAGGTCCAAGGGGGACGGCATTCAGCGGGTATATTTGGCGGCAGGCATCGGAATTGCCGTGCGGGGCCTGATTCCATTAGTGTTCGCCCGCCCTTATGAATATCCGGCCTGCTTTCCTTCGCCTCAGTGTGGTTCTCGGCACGCTGATGTGGCTGGGGCTCGGGGTTTGCGAGGAGGCGGGCGCGCGGGCCGGGGGAGCGGGGGGGCGTAGTTCCGGCAGCAGGAGCAGCAGCCGCAGCAGTGGTGGCAGTTCGCGCAGTAGCGGTGGTAGCTATCGCAGCAGTGGCGGTGGTGGGTTTTATCGGGTCTCGGGTTCCGATGCCGGTTGGTTCAAGTGGCTGTTCCTGGGAGTGGGTGTGGTGGTCCTGGTGATCATCATCCGCCGTGCGATGGAGGCCAACGAGGAGGAGATGCCCCTGCTGCCGAGTCCGCCTGCACCGGTTGGCGAGGAGGCTTTCCTGGCGGCGAATCCGGATTTCGATCCGGCGTTGTTCAAGGGCAAGGTCCGCAGCGCGTTCCTGAAGATCCAGGAGGCGTGGGCGGCGCAGGACATCTCGCAGATCCGCCCCTTCATCTCGGATGGCATGTACCAGCGCTTCGCCACGCAGTTCCGTATGATGGGGCTGCTGAAACAACGCAACGTCATCGAGAACGTCCGGATCTTCGGCGTGCACCCGGTCTTCTTCCGTACCGATGGCGCGTTCGATGCGATCGACGTGTGGGTGGGCGCCGACATGACCGACTCCTTCACCTGCGAGCTGGACCCTTCGATGAATTCGCAGGGTGGCGATCCCTTCGTCGAATACTGGTCCTTCATCCGCAAGCGCGGGGCGGCGGACTCCGGCTTCAATCTCTTCGCGGCCCAGAACTGTCCCTCGTGTGGTGCGGAGCTTCCGCGGGACATGGGCGAGCTGTGCCGTTGCTCGCACTGCCAGGTGCTGGTGAATAGCGGCGAGTTCGATTGGGTACTCGCGGAGATCACCCAGGAGGGCGACTACGGTCGATACTCGCGCATGGGCTCGCGCGTTTCCCCGGAGTTGCCGGATGCCATCGCTGCGGTGGCTCCGGAGGCACCGGACTTCTCGCAGCAGCTCGCCGAGGACAAGGCCAGCAATGCGTTCATGCAGATCATGACCGCCTATGCTACGAAGAAGCCGGCATCCGTCCGCCGCTTCGTGACCGATGAGCTCTTCGGCAGCATCTCGGCGAATATTTCCCCGGACCGCACCATCATCTTCAACCGGATCTACCTGAACGAATCCGTGCTGCTCGACGTGACGCGCGATGAGGGGGAATCAAAGCATCGGCTCGCCGTCGGCCTGTCCGCCAGCATGCAGCGCGTGGAGCTTCTGTCCGGAGGACGTCTTGCCTTGGTCGATTCCGAGGAGCAGCGCACCAATTTCGTCCTGTCCATGGAGCGGGACATCCACGCGGTGCCGGAGAAGGGATCGCTGTATCAGCACCAGTGCGCCAACTGCGGCGGGCGCGTCGGCGACTCCATCGACGTCAACTGTCAGTACTGCGGCTCGCCGCTGAACTCGACTCGCAATGAGTGGATCGTGTGTGGATTTGGGGAGAGCTGAGAGCTCCTTCGTTCTCTAATTTTCCGGGCACTTTAACGGGCGATGAGGTAAGGTGGCGGAACCTCCCATGAAAACGTGCCTCCCATTGGTCGCCACGGCCCTGCTGGCAGGGGCCGCCAGCGCAGGCGACATTACCATCTACAACGACCAACCCTTTCCGCGCCTGATCCGCCTGGGTCACAAGGGTAAGCTCTACGGTGGCTGGATCTACAGCGGCCAGCGGATCACCGTGCATGTCGATGAGACCCGCAAGGGAAAGCCGATGCTGCTGGTGGACACTCGCGAGTCGAATAGCAGTGGCAATAACTCCAAGTGGACCATGAAGGCTTACCCCTTGGCGAAAAAGGCCGAGCCCTTGTTCTATAACATGTCGTGGTTCCCGCGAGGCGTGTGAGTGACGATGGCCTGGACGTGATCTTCACCGCGGCAAGATCACCACGTTGTCGACGCGTGTCGCGGGTGGAGGATTGCCGCCATAGGTGCCGAAGCCGAATTGATCGCCGGCTTGGAGACTGAAGCCGGGGACGGGGACGTTCGTGAAGATGGTGTTTCCGTTAGAGATGAGCGACAGGCCCGTGGCAGGGGTGTAGCTGATGTTGATCGGAACGGGAGATTCCGAATTGAAGGCATACACCGGCAGCGAGGCGACCATGGTGCCATTCACCATCACGCGATAGCCATTCGGCAGCGGAGGATCGGCGAAGGGATAGAAGGTCTCAAAGGCGATGGTCAGATTATGCGGCGTGGCGGGGCCATTCAGTCCCCAGACGCCGGTGCCGAGATCGCCGACGGAGAAGGTCATGCCATTGCCGGCGATGAGCACGCCGGTGAGCATCTGGAGATTGAAGGTCGCGTTGAAACCGGTTTGGCCCGTCCATGCGGTGACGCCGTCAAGCACTGCCGAGCCAGCTTGGCCCGGATTGCCATTCGAGAGCTGGATGGTCCCTTCCGTCATCACCGCAGTGCCTCGCAAGGTGGCTCCGGTCGCGGTGCTGAAGTCATTGCTGTAATCATTCGCGACTTGTGTGCCGACGAGGCGGATGAAGTACTTCTGCGGGGCACTCGGCAACGTCACCGAGGTTCGCCGCACGCCGCCGGTCAGTTGCTCCACGATGGAACCCAGCGGGGCTGCCGTGGCCCATGTGTTGGTGGCGGGATTGCGGCTGCCGACACGTTGCCACGATCCGAGGTTGGTCGAGCCTTCCACCGACCACTGCACGTCCGGGCGCAGCGTCTGCGGGAGATTGAAGCGGGCTTGGGCAGAGGGCGAACCGGGAAGCACCTTTGGCAGGTCGCCTTGGCTGCCACCGTTCAGGCCGTATTCGATGAGGTTGGGGATGCCGTTGTGATTGGGATCGTCATTCGCGCCGCGCTGGCCTTCCGGTAACGAAGAGACCCAGGTGGTGAAATCCTCGGTGCTGCCTTGCAGCGGGATATCGATGATCTGGCCGTTCTGGCCAAGCGGGGCGAGGTTGTCGGTCCTCAGGCGCAGGGTGGCGGTAAACTTGCCTGCCGTCGGCGGGGTGAAATTCACCGTGTAGCTCTTGGACCAGCCGAGATCGATCGTCGATGGTAGTGCCGTGGCCAGTGAGAAGGCCCCTGCGGTATCGTTCAAGATCTGCGCACTGAGCACGCTCAAGCGAGCCAGCTTCGGTTGGTCGTAAACGGCCAGGTCCCATTCGATCGGCAGCGAGTCGCCATTGAGAATGTCGAAGCTCGCTTGCGAGGTTTGGCCGGGATTCGTCACCGGGCTGGTGAGGGTGCCTCCCGTCAGGCCGAAGACGAAGGGATTGGGTCCCACAATGCGGCCGTAGACATACACGTTGCTGGGCCGCGGGATGGAATCAATGGCAGGCAGGAAGTTGCCAGAGGCGAGCAGCACTTCCGATTTATAGGGCTGGTCCTTTGTCGGCACGGAGACCGAGACGGAGACGGGAGCGTCCGTTTTGGCGCGGTTGCTGTAGCTCTTCGATTCGCCGGGGAGGAAACCGTTGTTAGGCAAGTAGCCACTGGAGATCGCGAGGCCGCTGCCCTTCGAATGCGGATTGCCGTACTGGTTGGAGACCTTGAAGGAGAAGGTCGGCGAGCTGCCCTGGCGATAGTAGCGGACGATGTTCCGGTCGGCGGGCGTCTCCATCAGGTACTCGGGAGTATTCACCGGATACTCGGAGGTCGTCTCCTCCAGCACCAGGGACGGGTTCCCGTTGTCATTCAGGTAAAGGACACCCTGCGGAGCCGCGCCGTTGTAGAGCGTGCCGCGGACCGGCGTGCCCTTGATGGTGCGGACGGCTCCGTAGGGTGACCACTGTGCGCTCACCTCGAAGGGCTTGCTCTTGTCCATTGTGGTCAGCCACAGCTTGCCCTGGGGATTGTTTGTCTGCACCGGGCCGGTGCCACCGGCGGTGATCGCGGGATCATAGAGATAGCCCGCGTTCATCATCAGCGGCTGGGGTGTCGGCAGGTAGGCCACATTGCCGTTGGTGCCTTGTTGGGCGCTATCGGCGGGATCGACTGCGGCGATCTTCGGCGAGGGGAGCGTGGTGCCAGAGCGGACGTTGACGAAGGCCAGCAGGTCGTGGTTCGGGTAGAAGTTGATCAGGTCCAGCGGATCCATGCGGAAGACCACGGCATCGCAGTTCGAAGGCGGCGCGAGCTTGGTGGCGAGCTGCGTGAAGGTATCGGGTAGCGGGTTGCTGACGCCATAGGAGGCCGGGCCGCCGATCATCTTGGCGAAGCGCGGGGTCACGCCGGGCTTCAGGTTGGGCAGGGGCGGGAAGGGATTGCCGAGCGGGGAAACGTTCGAGACGTAGGGATTCTGCGCCGCGGCGAAGGTGCCGAAGGGCGCGTTCTGGGAGGTCCCGCTGAAGGAGTGGATCTGCACAAGGCCTGCCGGGGCGCTGCCGCCGCCGGAGACGTTGAATTGAGCGCCTTGGGGGTAGTACTCCGAGGCGACGATCTGGATATTGCCGCCGGAGCCACCCGAGCCGGTACCGCCCTTGCCGCCGGTGCCGCCCTTTCCTCCCGGGCCGCCGGGACCACCGGCACCGGATTGCAGGCTCAAGCTGGGATTGCCAGGAGAGCCGGGGCTGCCCGCCACTCCGTTCGTCCCAGCGGTGCCGTCCTCACCGGCCACGCCCGCGGTGCCCTTGGCCTCCCAAGTGGCGGCATTGAAGAAAACCCCGCGTACCAGCACCTGGATGCCGCCGCCACCGGCACCACCGCGGCCACCCACGCCGCCCTTGCCACCCGCGCCCCCGGCACCGCCTTTTCCGCCGTTGCCGCCGGCCACGACGGGGACGGCGATACCGCCCGAACCATTCGCGCCGCCGCCACCACCACAGCCGCCGACCCCGGCACCGAGGCCGAAGCCGCCGGTGGCTCCAGCGCCACCGCCGCAGCCCGCGCGCAGGTGAATCCCGGTGCCCGCCAGGGTATCGATCAGGCCATTCGGGCCGTTCACGCCGGTGGTGCCGTCGGCGCCGATGATGCCGGGGTTTCCCGGTCCGCCATTGCCGCCGCCGAAGGGTGTGGAGCTGCCCTGGATGCCCGGCTGTCCGCCGGTGCCGCCCGCGGGGATCGCTCCATTGAAGAGCACCACGGGGCCGCCGGTCGCGAGACCCGAGTAGCCCTGCCCGATGCCGAGGAACCACTGGTCGCCCTGCCCGACGCCGCCCGAGCCGCCGGCGGTGGAGGAGGCGTAGGTATTCTCCGGCGTGATCTGGACCGAGCCGACCTGCACATTGTAGATCGCCATCCGCTGGCCGTCCTCGCCCTTGGTCGCGGCACCGTTCTGGGTGCCACCTTGCCCGACCAGATAGCCCGGCGGGTCCTGCTTGGTATCGCGGAAATTCAGCGTCTCGATCGGCCGCGGGGTGGGCACGCCGCCATCACCGCCACCGGCCATGCCCAGCGCGCCGATCGCCGAGACGCCGACGTAGGAGCCGGACTCGAAGGTGACATCGCCGCCGAATTCCAGCACCACCAGGTGCGAGCCGGCGGACCAGATGCTCTGGTTCGCGGTCAGCGTGAATTGGTCCGCGGAGACGAAGAACCGCTCGGCCACCGGCGCGGGTGCCGAGGCCGTGTCGAAGCGGTCCAGGGTCACCGTGCCGAGATTGTGGATGGTGGCGTTGTTGATGTTCTGGATGCCGCTGCCGGAAATGAAATGGATGGCGGTATTCGCGCCGAAGCGGGCGTAGATCGCTCCGGTCACCGCGCTCATGTCCTCCGCGGTCGCGCCGTCGGTGCGCAGCAGGAAGGCATCGTGCACGGCCATCGCCGTCGGTGACGAAAGCGTCAGGGCTCCTAGCAGGATCCACAGGCCGGAACCTTGGTGACGGGTGTTAGAGAGGGTCCGGGGTCGCGGGGCATCGGAACTTTTCATGGGAGGGGGTCGCTGTTTGGGGTGGAAAAATCCTCACCTGCGGCGAGGAGTGAGGGGCGTCAGTCCGGCATCCGCCGTGCTGGCGCAGGACATGGCGCTGTCAGATCGACGATGTTCTGGTGAAGCGTCCACGCACGGCGGAAGGAGAAATCGACAATCCGCCGGTAGCGTTCGATAAGCTGCACGCGTCTTACCTATCGATGAAGGAAGCATCCCCCCGAAGCGCACCACGGAAGCCCAGGCAAGTTTCACCGCCGGAGAAGAAACCGGCGAAGCGCGACCAGCCGGATGGCCCTCCTTCCTCTCCTCTAACCGAGGCCGACCTGTGGCAGTCGCTCGCGCAGATCGCTGCCGGGGCGGAGGCTCCGCTGGAGCGGGCGCTGGCGGTGCTGGGGCCGTTTTACAAGGCGGACCGCGCCTGGGCCGGGCGCTACAATGACGCGCTCACCCACTTCTGGGGCTGCAGCGAATGGCTCGGGCCCGACATCGCCTCGCACATGCACGAGATCCAAGGCGTGCCGGTGGATCTCATCGGCGAGGCGCACCGGAAGTTCCTCCGCCATGAGCCGGTGATCATTCCCGATGTCGAGCGGATGCCCCGCCAACTCCGCGGCCTGCAGGCGGAGCTGCGCCGGGAAAGCGTGCGCTCGACCGTGGCCTTCCCGCTGGTGCGGGAGGGGAAGCTGACCGGCTTCTACGGCTTCGATCACGTGTGGGAACTGGCGAACTGGAGCAAGGCGGACATCGACCGGCTGCCCGCGCTTGGCAGCTACCTCGCGCGGCTGTTGCACCGCCACTTGTATCTCGCGCTGCCCGCCGACCTGCCTCCGCCGCCGCAGCGGTCGATCTTCGTCACCGAGCACAGCGGGATGAAGGCGCTGTCCAGCGATGCCGTGCTCTTCATCCGGGCCGATGGCGACTACAGCCGCGTCCACCTCACCGATGGCGGCAGCTACTTCGAGCGGCGGAGCCTGAAGAACTGGATCGGGCAACTTCCGCGCGAGCGGTTCCTGCGGGTGCACCAGAGCTACCTGGTGAATGGCGCGCGGATCGAGCGGCTCGACCGGGGACCGCGGTGGACGTTGAAGCTGCAAGGGCATCCGGAGGAGATTCCCGTGGGCCGGGCGTTCCGGCATGCGGTGAGGTTGCACATGGCTTTCTAAAGTAATCGGTGCTTTTGGGCTACAGCCAAGGAGGGGATACTACATTCCTATCACCTATCTACAACATTAGCAGATAGAAAGGCAATTGGCTCATGGGCCGTCGCCTTTGTTGGGATTTGAGCTTTTTTTCCTGGCTATTCTTCGAGGCTTTCCATCATTCGAGCTCCGCTCATTTTGGGCACTCGCCTTGGTTTCGGTGCCGCTTTCTGGGCTCGGAGAAGACTCTTTGAGTCTACGTGTCGTACCCAACTGTATCCGAGATTTTTTAATGATCTCTTTCCTCGCGTCTGGTGATGCAATTACAGTTGCAAAATCATTGTGAGCAAGTTCTAGTTGGCCTTCATTCTGAAACATTATGCCACGGTTAAATAAGGCTAATATTCTGCGGTCGGTTGAAGCCGTGGGTGTTTCAATCACAGTTGTATAGTCTATTATCGACTTCTGGCGGTTTCGTTTTTCTCCATAGCAGTAAGCTCGGCCCCAAAGAGCATTTGTTTTCCTTTGGTTAGGCGCGTCGGGCATGTTTATGATCGAGGTGTAATCTGAAATGGCTTTGTTGTAGTTCTTCCTTTTTTGATGGATTTGAGCTCGATTGTAGTAGGCTTTTGAGACCGCATCAGGTCGGTCTTGGGATATTTCGATGGCCGATGTGTGATCAACAATTGCCTTCTCTGGTTCTCCTGCTTTCGCATGGCACAGCGCTCGATTAATGAAAGCGTTGGCTCGGATTGCATTGGAAGCGTCGGGAATACTAACTGCGGCAGTGTAGTCGTTGATTGAGTTCGCTACTTCATTTTTGCTGGAGTATATTAGAGCCCGATTGAAATGGGTTTTGGCCCGGAGATCCGGCGGAGAAAAAGTTGACTCGATAACAGCACTATAATCGGCAAGTGCTTTTTCCGGATTTCCAGTTCTCCAAAAACAGACTCCTCGGCGAAAACGACCGAGGGCTAAGTCGGCTCCGTGCAGAGCATGGTTCTCAATAAGCGTATCGTAAACGCCCAATGCTAATGCATAGTTGCTTTCCCAATAGCGAAGATCGGCTTGACGCAGGAGTTGGGCTGTAGCCTCAGAATCCACACCTCCTTCGGTAGACGCTGCGGCCTCTGCAGCCGAAGATTGCGCTCGCAAATCAGGATCGCTTTTGCGAGCGAAATAGCGCTCATGCGCCTCCTTGAGTAAATTAAGGTTTTTTAGCAAGACTTCTGCTGGGGTGATTTCGGCACCAGAAAAGGCATTTGGTGGGTCCACTTCATCGCTCAGCCTAGGCAAGGGAAGGGCACTGCTCAGGTCTATTTTTTCCATTTCTCGGCTCAAAAGCATCAGAGGTTCCACCAAGAGCTCAGGAAGATGCAGGCTAGGAGCAAGTGCTGTATAGAGACGGGCCATGAAATCGCTTGCATCGTCTATTTTTACAAAGAAGGCGTCCCCAGCATGCTGCTCAAGAAAGTTAGCGATTTCCGGTGGGAGCGATGATTCATTGCGCCCGAGCCAATAAAGACCATGAGGAAAGTGTTGGCATCGTCTTAGAGCGTCGGTAAGGCAATCCTCCCATCCGCCAGAACCGAGAACTATGACACCATGCTGACCTAAATAACCTGCTAGGCTTGCCGAATGTCGTTCGCGCATGGAATCAAGTTCGGCCTTGGTATTTGCGAGAAAGGGCCGATGTATGCTGCCATGAACATGAACAAGTTGAATTGCTGTATGATCGGATTCTCCTGTGAGATCTAACTGAAGAAGATCGGGCTGATCGATTGCGTAGTATAGCATGCTGACGAGTTGTAAGCTGACTTGTAGCAAGGGGTCGAAATTGGTTGTTAAAATTGTTCGGGCGAATGGTCGTCTCGCTCTGTAGCGTGCGGTTGGTTCGGGATTCGTGTTGCCCCGAGGTTGAAGCGCCAAAAGCGAAGCTAAATAAAAGTGCGTTCCATTCAGTTTTACTTTTCCATCGGTTCCCATTGTCAGCTCACGGAAAAATCGGCGCATTCTAGCGATGTCTTCGAAACCGCCGAGCGCTTCGCGATTAAACACCGCTCGGTACGCCGAGCCACAGTCATCGGGTAGCCCCTCTTGATTCAATATGAAGTTGATGAGCGGTTCCTTGAGTGAATCTTTGCGATCTTTGTTTCTGAAATAAAAATCGTTCCAAAAATGCTTCGCGCGAGCTTTCAGCAGTGATTTATCCTCGGTGGGATACAGTTCAGAATGAAATTGCTCGGGTAAATCATCTGCATCTAGGTGGAGAAGCCAATCGGGGATACATTCGTTAACCAGCTCTCTTGTCATTGGTGCTACGCCAGCACTAGCTCCAGCGCCGAGAATGAGACTGTAAGGAGGAGTCGTCGGTGCATTCTTTTCGCGTAAGACACGACACACCCGAGCAATCATCTCGTCTAATGTAAGGCGGGAAAACGAAGCCATGGACTACGTCTATCTTAGGGCGTTGCCGCTAGCGAGGCCAATCGATTCACGCTGTCATTGAAACTTGCTTCAGGGCATCGTGGCTTCTAGCCCTTCGGAGATTGTCTTTCCCCCGAGAAAATCTAATTGGAGGTATGCTTCTAAATTGGAGCGTTGATAAGATGAGGCCGCAAAAGGTTGACCCTTGCAAAGGGAACTGAATTTGCCGATTGATCGCACCGAGAGGTAGCAGTGAAATGACCATAGCGATGCGTTTGTTCTTCGCAGCGATGGTATTGCTGGCGGCGGCTCGGATGGGTGTGGCGCAGGATGTTGGTGCGCAGCCGGCGGGTGCTAACTCTGAACCCGTAGTCCTGACGAGGGCGGCAGCGATTCGTTCTTTGCCCTCGGAGAAAGCAGCGGAGGGCCGGGCGGTGGACTTGAAGGGGGTGGTGACTTGGCGGAGTGCGCGGCGGAATCATGCGATCATCGTTCATGATGGGGAGACGGCGGTTTGGGTGACGTTGCTGGGGATGAGTTCGCTGTGGGAGCGGGGTTTGGCGCCGGAGCCGCCGGTGTGTGAGCCGGGGACCTTGGTGAGGGTGAAGGGGAAGACGGGGCCGGGCGGGTATGCGCCGGTGGTGGTAGCGGAGGCGTTGGAGCCATTGGGGACGGCGCCGTTGCCGGAGCCGTTGAGATTGCCGGTGGAGGAGTTGCTTTCGGGGAGCAGGGATGCGCAGCCGGTGGAGGTGGAGGGGGTGGTGCAGGAGGTGACGAAGCCGGATGGCGCGGGGGTGGCCTCGGCGATGATGGTGACGGGAGGGCATGTGTGCCGGGTGGATGTGGAGCGGGGGACGGAGCTGGATCGCGAGCAGCTGATCGATGCGCGGGTGCGGGTGCGCGGGGCGTTGACGCCGCTCTTCAACCTGCGGTCGCAATTGACGGCGCTGAAGCTGAGCACGAACGGGCGGGACGATTTCCAGGTGATGCGGCCGGCGCCTGCGGATCCCTTCCAATCGACGCGGGTGCCGCTGGGGAACCTGCGGAAGTTCTCACCGGATGCGAATCCGTATCACCGGGTGGTGACGGGCGGGGTGGTGACGTTCGCGATGCCGGGGGAGTTCTTTTTCCTGCAGGACGGGGCGACGGGGGTGCGGGTGAATTCGCTGGAGGCGGAGGTGGCCGTGGGGGATGTGGTGGAGGTGGCGGCCTTCGTGGATACGACGCGGACGCTGGCGGCGCTGAATGGCGCGGTGGTGAAGAAGACGGGCCGGGCGGAGGTGCCGCCGCCGGAGACGATCGAGGCGACGGGGATCCTGCAGCCGCAGTTCCGCGATTCCTCGCGGCGGGTGGCGTTGGCGGATTACGATGGGCGGCTGGTGAGCCTGGTGACGCACGTGAGGCGGGTGGAGGCGTTGGATGAAAAGGGCGGGCTGGGGGTGATCGCGGAGTCGGACGGGCAGGCGTTCGCGGCGGTGCTGGCATCGAGCGGCGCGGCGGTGCCGACGGCGCTCCGGGAGAAGCTGGTGCCGGGGGCGGAGGTGCGTTTCACGGGCTTGTGCGACCTGACCTTCGCGGAGAAGACGCCGAAGCTGGATTTGATCGGGATCACGGGATTCCGGCTGTGGCTGCGTTCGCCGGAGGACATGGTGGTGCTGAAGTCGCCGCCGTGGTGGACGGCGGGGCGATTGCAGGCGGTCTTAATTACGGTGGGTCTCGTACTTGCGCTAGCGGTGGCGTCGAACATCGCGCTGCGGCGTGTCTTGAAACGGAGGACGCGGCGGTTGGAGGAGGTGATGCGGCTGCACCGGGATTCCGAGCTGGAGTTTCATGCGGCGCGGGAAGAGCGGCATCGGCTGGCGGCGGACATGCACGATGGCCTTCAGCAGCTGCTGGTGAGTGCGGCGTATCGGATGGAAGCGGCGGCGGCGCGGATGGGCGAGGGGCCGGCGAGCGCGAAGGATCAATTGACGGCGGCGCACGGGGCGCTGACGCGGGCGCAATCGGGATTGCGCGAGTGCATCTGGGGGCTGAAGCAGGTGGACGATGCGGAGGAGGATGACTTCGCGGCCTTGCTAAGGCATGCGGCGGGCACGGTGGAGCATTGGCCGAAGGGGCTGGTGACGGTGGAGGTGGAGGGCGAGCCTTACAGTCTCTCGCGGCAGGTGATGGGGAGTCTCCTCATGCTGATGCAGGAGGCGGTGGGGAATGCGTGCAAGCACGGGAAGGCGTCTGCGGTGAAGGTGACGCTGCACTATTTCCCGGAGCGATTCGAGATGGCGATCCGCGACAACGGGCGGGGCTTCGATCCGGAGCAGGCACCGGGGACGCGGCAGGGGCACCACGGGCTGGAATCGATGCGGCTCAGGATGAAGTGGCTGGGCGGTCAGCTGAAGGTGACGAGCCATCCGGGGAATGGGACTCTCATTGTTTGCCAGGTGAGCCGGACGGCGGCGGAGGCGCTGCTGACGAATACGGGGAAGGGCGGGCATCCTGGGGCGGGGGAAACGGGAGCTTGAGCGAAGGGGGCGAGCGATATGGCAGGGGACGAAAACGAGCGAAAAACTACCCGCGGGAGGGATGGACGTCCCGGGCGCGGGAGGTCAGGCCTTGGCATGGACGGAAAGATCCGGCTGCTGATCGTGGATGATCACGCGATGGTGAGGGAGGGCCTCGAGGCGATGCTCTCGGTGGACCCGCGTTTCGAAAGCATTCTAACAGCGGCGTCGCGGGATGAGACGATGCAGGTGCTGGAGGAGTCGCGGCCGCATTTGATTTTGTTAGACCTGCGGATGCCGGGGTTTGATGGCTTCAATGTGCTGGATACAGTGCTGGCGCGTTGGCCGGAGATGCGGGTCTTGATTCTATCGGCAGGGGCGACGGGGCCGGAGATCTATTTGGCGCGGCGGACCGGAGCGCGCGGGTACATTTGCAAGACGGCGAAGCGGGATGCGCTGCTGAAGGCGATCGATACGGTGATTCGGGGCGGCTTGTATTTCGAAGATGATGCGGTGCCGGATGAGGGGGATGTGACCTTGTCCGCGCGGGAGCTGGAGGTGTTGCGGCAGCTGGGGCGGAGTCTTTCGGCGGAAGAGCTGGGTGTGGTGCTGGGGATCAGCAAGCACACGGTGAAGAGTCACCTGAAGGCGATCTTCCAGAAGCTCGGTGTGGCGGGTCAGGCAGAGGCGGTTTCGCGGGCGTACGAGATGGGGATTATCACGGTGGAGAAGGGGAGGTGATGTCTTCGTGGGCGCGGTGGTGACACCGCGTGAAGCTACCGGAGAGGCGGACGTTACCCTTGCTTCTCGCGTTCTCACCACCGCGCCTACGAAGAGACGAGGCGAATAATCCCTCCGGGGAGGGATAGTGGAAATCCTGCGGATGGAATTGGCTTGGGACTGATGCGGGTAAGCCCGTCTTCCTGCCGGATACCCTCTTGCGAAGTGCCCGTCGCAAGTCCGGCTGCTCGCTCCCGAAGAAGCCAACTCAGCCCTCCAAAACCCATGTCGTACCCGACCCAATACCCGAGCTCTAGCTCTTCCCGCCGTCTTGCTCTCCAGCTTGCGGCTCTTGCCACGTTCGCGACGATTGCACCGGCTTTTGCTGCGACCTCCATTTACACGCCTGCTTCTGGAACCGCTGACCTTTGGTCGGCTGGGACTCATTGGGATGTTGCGCCAGCCAGTGCTGCGACCACGCGGCTGACCTTTGTCGGCGACAATACGACCGTGCTCGGCAATTCGCTGGTGAATGCGAACACGGATGATGTTTCCGGCGAGTTCCTGCTGAACATCCTGGATCTGCAAGGCACCGGGCCGGCCACGGGCGGTGGCACGATCACGGTGAATGCCGGGGGATCTGCGACGGGGCTCACGCTGGCGACGGATGTTGCGACGCCGATCGTGAATCTCAATGCGCTTTCGGGAGGATCGAGCCTGACCTATCAGGTGAATCCCATCCTCACGCTGGCTAGTGATGCGACCTTCACTGGCGCGGGCACGGCCGCGTTCAAGTTTTCCGGCGGCGTGAATGGCGCGGGCCGAACGCTGACGAAGACGGGTGCCAGCCAGATGTCGATCGGGGGATCGACTTCGCTGGAGTCGCTTTTGGTCGGCTTCAACAATGGCAGCGCCGGAAGCGGTGGTGCGGGTGGAAAGATCACCGGCGAGGCAGGGAGTTTCCTGAGCGTGGGGACCGGCACCGGCGCGGTCCGAATCGGATCGATCAATAGTTCGGTTCTCGGTCCGACCGCGGTGGGTGCGGTCGATCTTTCCGCGGCATCGAGTTTCAATGCCAACGTGACCGAGTTCTTCGTGGGCGTGAACTACGGCGGCTCCGCGAGTTCGGGGGATGGCACGCTGAACCTCTCCGCAAGCAACACGATCACGGCAACTACGACGTTTGCCGTAGGTCGCAGCGCGGGGAATTTTAACACGCCGATCGCGACGGCCACGATCCCTGCGAACAGCACCACCGCGATCAATACACCGCTGATGCACATCGGCCAGGGAAAGGCGAATGCCTCATTCACGGTGGGCAACGGCTCGACCTTCGACCTGGCGGGTGTCAGCGGAGGGCGTGCGGAATTCTGGGTGGGTCACAATGACCAGACCGGCTCGGGCGCGTGGAGCAGCACGGCGGACTTCGGCAGCGGCACTTTCCACGGCTACCTCACCGCGATGTCGATCGGTCGCAAGGCTGCAAACTCCAGCGGCAATGCCACTGGTGCGGTGACCTTTGGCAATAGCGACCAGAATGATTTCAATCTCAGCGCCTCGGGCAGCCCGCTGGTAGTCGGCCGGTATGATGCAGGTACGACTGGGGTGGGCACCGGCACGTTGACGATCGGTCATCTCGGCTTCTCCAGCTCGATCACTTCGACGAACAACAGCGCGGCGATCCTGATCGGCACCAGCGTCGGCTCCGCGATCACCGCGCAGCGGGCAGTGGGCACCCTGAACCTGGGTCCGGGCAGCCTCACGCTGAATACCACCGGCGCCGGGATCTCGGGCGACCTCTCGCCGAACCCGCTCAATAGCAGCACGGTGAAGTTCAATGGCACGACGCTGATCTCAGGTGCATCGAGCGCGGGCTTCATCCAGAACCTCACGAATGCGCGGATCTCCGATGGCGGGCTAACCATCGCGACGGGCAACAATTCCAACATCACCGTCCCCCAAGGCCTGACCCATGATCCTGCCGGTGCGGCTACTGATGGTGGCCTGACGAAGGACTATCCCGGCATCCTGACGCTGACTTCCACGAATAGCTATACGGGGAACACGAAGGTTCTCGGCGGCACGATTTTCTTCAGCAAGACGGCGTCGCTGCCGGGCTTCGCGACACCGGGGCGGCTTTCGGTGGGTGAGTTCGGCGGGCTTGGCATGAATGTCGGCGGCGCGGGTGAGTTTACGCTGGCCCAGCTTGAGACGTATCGCACGAATGGCACGTTTCTGGGGACCTATCATCCGCTCATTCTCGATACCGCGAATGCCGGCGCGGATCAGACCTATACGAGTTCGCTGACGCAGATGGGTGCCTTCGCGAAACGCGGGGCGAACAAGCTGACGCTGGGGAACGACGTGGACTTGAAAGGTTCACTCGATGTGGGTCTCAACAACAGCGGCGGCACGCTGGTGATCGGCGCGGGCAAGGATTTCAGCCTGTCGCTGTCCGATTTGAATGGCCTTGGCGCGGTGAATCTCGGGGTCTGCACCGGCGCGACGAATTCGCTCGGCACGTTTGATGCCTCGGCGGCGGACAGTTTCGCGATGGAGGTGTCCACCTTGCGTTTGGGCACCACCATTGGTGCTGGCACTGCTGGAGGAAACCTCTCGCTGCCGGCGAATTCCTCGATCCTCGCACACACGGACATTGTCATCGCGGACAGCAACAACACCTTCAATAACGTCAACTCGACGATTACCACAGGTGCGGGTGGCACGGCCACGGTGCGCACGCCGGTGCTCCAAGTGGGTCACGGCAAGGGCCGCGGCTTCCTGACGGCGGGGGCAGGTTCCACCATCGATCTCGCGGGGCCGGACGGCGGGCGCACGGCGATGCAGGTGGGGAACACCCCCGTTGCAGGCGGCAGTGGCAGCTGGAGCGGCACCGCAAACTTCGCGCCGGGAACTTTCACCGGTGCGCTGAGCAGCCTGATCGTGGGCGACATCAATGCGAGCAGCGCTTCCACCTCCGTGTTCGGCACGCTGACCCTGGGGACCAGCTCGTCCAATCATCTCGACATCGAGGGCGCGGGCACACCGGTGGTGATCTCCCGCTATGCGGGAAATACCAGCGGTCAAGCTTACGGGTTCGTGACGATCGGCAATGCGGGTAGCAGCACGATCACCAGCACGGACAATGGCACCGCGGTGCTGATGGCAAGCGGCGGTGCCAGCGGCACGACCAAAGCCTCTGCCTGCCTCAACCTGGGTGGCGGCACCTTGACCATCACCACCACCGGCCGGGGGATCGCGGGAGATACCGCGAACGCTGCGAACCTGAGCATCCTCAGCTTCGATGGCACCACGATGAAAGCCGGGGCTGACAGCGGACAATGGATCGAAAGCCTCAGTCGCGCGGAGATCCGCAGCGGAGGGGTCACCATCGATACCAATGGCCACGGCATCACCTCCGGCCAGCCTCTCGTTCACTCGACCAATGGAACGCTCGCGGTCACCTTGACCAATGGCGGCACCGGCTACACCACCGCGCCCACGGTCACGGTCGTGGGTGGTGGAGGCTTCGGCGCAAATGCCGTCGCCACGATTTCCGGCGGGGCGGTGACTGGCGTGACCCTGGGCGGCGTGCAGAACTACAACAGCGCGCCGACGCTTGTCTTCAGCGGTGGCGGTGGCACGGGTGCCGCCGCGACGGTGGCGCACACGGCTACCGAGCCTGCGGTCGACGGCGGCTTGACCAAGAGGGGCGCGGGAACCCTGTTCCTGGATGCCACCCACTCCTATACCGGTAGTACTACGATTCTCGAAGGTGAGCTGATGCTCGGTGCTGCCAGCTTGCCGGATGGCTCCGGGGTGAGCATCGCCGCGGGTGCCACGCTGAATCTGGTCCATGGTGCGACGGACACGGTGGCCGCTCTCACTCTCGGTGGAGTGCCCGCTTCCATCGGTGTGTGGGGCTCGGTGGGGTCCGGAGCACCGAATACCAGTCCGCGGATCACGGGGACGGGTCGTCTCAATGTGCTGACCGGACCTGGAGGTGCCGATCCTTATGATACTTGGGCCAGCCAGATTGCGAATCCGGCTGACCGAGACCGTGCGGATGATCCGGATGGCGACGGTTTTACCAATGACCTGGAATATCTCTTCGGCACCTCGCCGATCACCGGTGATGGCGCGTTGGTGCACAGCACGGTGGTGGGATCGAATCTCATCGTGCGGTGGAACCAGCTGGAAAGCGGCGGTGTCTATCAGCTGCAGGAGAGCACCACGATGGTGAATCCATGGACGGTGAGCGGGGTCGTTCCCGCGGTCGCCGGCGATCAAAGCGGTGTCCCGTCCAGCTATGATCGCATGGAAGCCACGGTGCCGATCGCCGGGCCGCGGAAGTTCGTGCGGGTCAGCGCGGTGGAGGATTGAGGTCTGATTTCAGCAAGACGTTTAGTGGGTTCTTTCGTCCTGGAGAAAGGGCACCGGTCCGCGAGGGCCGGTGCTTTTTTATTCATGCTCTCCGCTTCAGAAACTCCGCAGGCGACACGCCGTGGACGCGCTTGAAGACGCGAGAGAAGTGGAAGGGATCGAGGCCGAGGGCTTCGGCGACTTCGCGGACGATCATCTGTCCGGCATCGAGCAGGGCGGCGGCGTGGCGCATGCGGCAGCGGAGCAGGGCGTGGTAGGGCGATTCGTGACCGTGGCGGGCGAAGAGTCGGGAGAGGTAAGCAGGCGAGAGATGGCAGGCGGCGGCGACTTGGGCGGCGGTGGTGAATTCCAGGAAGCGTTCTTCAATGCAGGCGCGGCATTTCAGGTAGGTCTGGAAGGATTGCTCGTGGCTACTGTCTGTGACGACGGATTCGCCCAGAGTCAGTAGCAGGACTTCCGCTTGCAGGGCGGCGATGCGTGCGGCCTGCGGACCGGCGCGGCGGCCGGTTTCGAGAAGCGACTCGAAGGCTTGTTCGACCTCCTCGGGATTTCCCGCGAGGCGGCAAGCGCCGGGCGCGAGGCTGGCGGCACGCAGCAGGCCGATGCCTTCACGGCCGGTGAAGTCGAGGAAGTACTTCCGCAGGGGATCGGCGGGATTGCTTTCGATGCGGTGGGCGCGGCCGGGGCCGTAGGAGAAGACAGCGCCGCGGGCCAGCGGCCATTGCTTTCCGGCAAGTGTCAGCGTTCCCGTGCCACCGGTGACGAACTCGAGGCAAAAGAAGGGAAAGTCGGTGCGCTCGACGCGGAAATCCGGGGCGCATGCTTCCCAGCCGCCGCAGACGACGGTGAGCTTCGGCCCGGGGGGCGGATTGAGATTCAGGTAGAAGCGGCGTGCTTCCGTGACTTGCCGGGAGACAAAGGATGGTGGTTCAGCGGCAGTCCGATTCACGATTTTCAAGATGCTTTGCCTGATTTTCGGGTCAAGGATCGTCATGGATTGATCAAGATCCGCCATGGCCACGCCGCCGCGGGCGGACCCATGCTGTGCGTCTGACCCTTTATCGATGAAAACCCGTCCGCTCGGTTCCACCGGCCTCCAAGTTCCCGTCCTCGGCTTCGGCGCGTCGTCGCTGGGGTCTGTCTTCCGTGAAGTCTCGCTGGCTGATTGTGTGGCCACGGTTCAGGCGGCGCTGGAGGGCGGGATGAATTTCATCGATGTCTCGCCGTCGTATGGCGAGACTCTGGCGGAGCTGCGGCTGGGCCGGGCGCTGGAAGGGGTGCCGAGGGAGTCGTATCTGCTGGCAACGAAGATCGGCAGCTACTCCGAGCCGCGCGGTGACTATGATTTCTCAAAGGCGAGCACGGAGCGGAGTGTGGAGCACAGCCTGAAGCGGCTGGGTGTGGATTATGTGGATTTGATCCAGTGCCACGACATCGAATTCGCGGACCACGATGTGATCGTGAACGAGACGCTACCGACGCTGCTGGAGCTGAAGAAGCAGGGATACGTGCGGCACATCGGGATCACCGGGCTGCCGCTGAAGATCTTCGCGCCTATCCTCGATCGGGTGGAGCCGGGGGTGGTGGAGACCATTCTCTCCTTCTGTCACTATGAGCTGAACGATACCTCGCTCGGCGACTTGATTCCGTATTTGCAGGAGAAGGGCGTGGGGGTCATCAATGCCTCGCCGACGGGCATGGGTCTGCTGACGCAGCGCGGCGCGCCTTCATGGCATCCGTCGACACCGGCGATCCAAGAAGGTTGCCGGAAGGCGATGGAGCATTGCCGGGCGAAGGGCGTGGATATTGTGCGGCTAGCGATCCAGTTCGCTTGTGATGACGAGCGGATCGCGTGCACGCTGGTGGGATCTGCGAATCCGGAGAACATCCGGGCGAACATCGAGCATCTGGAAGCACCGCGTGATCCGCAGCTGCTGGCGGAGGTGATGGAGATCCTTGAGCCGATCCACAATTTCAATTGGACCCGCGGGCTGCCGCAGCATCGGGATGTGATTCTCGGATAAGTTTGCTAGTTTTCAGGAAAGAGTCCCATGCGCTTCTTCGATCTCTCTCAACCGCTCTTCGATGGATGCCCGAATTGTCATGTGCATCCGCCGGTGAGCTTGCCCGTGACGGCGGATCATCCGGCTGATGGATGGCGGATGGAGGAGTTTCACATGGCGTCGCATACCGGCACGCATCTGGATGCGCCGCTGCATAAGATCGCGGGTGGAGCGTCGATTGATGCGCTTCCGCTGGAGGCGTTTTGTGGCGAATGCTGCATTCTTGATCTCACGCATCTTTCAGCCGGGCATCCGATCGGGCCGGATGATTTGCGCGGGGCAGAGGCGGGGAAGATCCTGCTGCTGAATACCGGCTGGGGTCACAAGCGGGCGAAGACGGATGAGTGGATCCATGGTTCGCCTTACCTTGCGCCGGATGGGGCGCAGTGGATTGTGGATCGCGGGATTCCGGCGGTGGGTATCGATCACTTCTCCATCGGTGGCACCGGGCCGTACAATACGCCGACGCATGAGATCCTTCTCGGGAATGGCGTGTGGGTGATCGAGGAGCTGTGCTTTCGCGAGGGGTGGCAGGAGTTTGCCGATGGGGCTAGCTTCATGTCGCTGCCGCTGTTGTTGCCGGGGTTTTCCGGTTCGCCGTGCCGGGCGGTGCTCTTTAAGAATCCATGAAACTTCTGGTTCACATTCATCCGGACGACAATGTCGCGGTGGCACCACAAGCGATCGCGGCGGGAACGTGCGATGGCCAGCTTGAGTTCGCCGACATTCCCGCGGGACACAAGGCGGCGCTGCGGGCGATTCATGCGGGTGAGCCGGTGATCAAGTATGGGTTTCCGATTGGTCTGGCGACCGAGGAGATTGCGGCGGGTGAGCATGTCCATGTCCACAACGTCCGCACCGGGCTCGCGGAGGATACGGAGCTGAGATACGAGAGTTCCAGTAGTTCGATTTCCTCAGCGGGCAACGTGCCGACTTTCATGGGGTATCGACGGCCTGATGGCAGGGCTGCCACGCGCAATGAGATCTGGATCGTCAATACGGTGGCTTGCGTGAATGTGCCGAGCCAGCGTATCGCTGATCTGGCCGCGCGTGAGTTTGTGACGGCCGGAGGTGCGATTGATGGGATTCATGCCTTCACCCATCCCTATGGTTGTTCGCAGCTCGGCGACGACTTGGGCCACACACGCAAGATCCTCGCGGGATTGGTGAGACATCCGAATGCCGCGGCGGTGCTGATTCTTGGCCTCGGGTGTGAGAACAACACGCTGAAGTCCTTCCTGGCTGAAGCTGGCACGCTTGATCCGCAGCGGGTGAAGTTTTTCAATGCACAGGAGGTGCAGGATGAAATCGAGCACGGGCTGACTGCGGTGCGTGAGTTGGTTGCTTACGCCTCGCAGTTCAAGCGTGAGCCGATTTCCGCGAGTGAGCTGGTGCTGGGGATGAAGTGTGGAGGTAGCGATGGATTCAGCGGGATCACGGCGAATCCATTGGTAGGGCGGATTTCGGAGAGGATCTCGGCATGGGGTGGCACGGCCATTCTAACAGAGGTGCCGGAGATGTTCGGCGCCGAGGCTCCGCTTTTCAGCCGCTGCGATAGCGAGGCGACCTTCAACGATGCGCTCGGGATGGTGAATGAGTTCAAGGAATACTTCCGCCGGCATGGGGAGGCGGTGCATGAGAATCCTTCGCCCGGGAACAAAGAAGGTGGTATTACCACGCTGGAGGAGAAGTCGCTGGGTTGCATCCAGAAGGGCGGCCGCGCTCCGGTAAAGCAGGTGGTGGGCTATGGCGAAGCGGCGAAGCAGGGGCTGGGTGGGTTGTGTCTCGTGGAAGCGCCCGGCAATGACGGTGTTTCCTGCACCGCTTTGGCTGCCGCGGGAGCGCATGCGATTCTCTTCACGACTGGCCGGGGGACGCCGCTGGGGGTGCCGGTGCCGACGCTCAAGATTGCTTCGAATCATTCGCTTGCGGAGCGCAAGCCGGGGTGGATCGACTTTGATGCGGGGCGTTTGTTGGAGCCGGACGCTTCGGCCGATCAGGTTTCCGATGATTTGATGGCGCTCATCCTTGATGTCGCTTCCGGCAAGGAGGCGAAGAATGAACGCAATGGCTTCCGCGAGATCACCATTTGGAAACAAGGGGTGACGCTGTGAAATCCCGATCTTCTGTCTCTCCTCCATGATTCTCCAATTCGGTGCCGGCAATTTTCTCCGCGCGTTTGTCGATCTGTTCGTTTCGCAGACGGGCTTTGATCGCATCGTCGTCGTTCAATCCACCGGCATTGAGCGGGCCGAGGCGTTGAATCGCGCGGATGGGAAGTATCACGTGGCGATCCAAGGATTCGCTGGCGGCCGGGTGATTGATGAGACCGAGGAGGTCATTTCGATCCGCGAGGCGCTCCATGCTGGCACGCAGTGGGACCATGTTCTTGATGCGGCGCGCGATCCGGAGTTGCGCTGGATTGTCTCCAATACGACCGAGGCAGGCTTCGCCCTGGATGATTCGGATTTGGCGAATGAGAGCGTGCCGCGGTCGTTTCCGGCCAAGCTCTTGGCGGTATTGCTTTCACGGCATGCGGCTGGTTTGCCCGGGGTGATGGTGCTGCCGTGCGAACTCATCGAGCACAATGGCGACCGGCTGCGTGAACTGGTGCTAGAACAGGCGGCTCGCTGGCAGGTGTCACAGGAGGCCGTGGCGTGGTTGAAGGATGGATGCTCGTGGGTGAACAATCTCGTCGATCGCATCGTGCCGGGGGCGCCGAAGGAGCATCCGTTGTTAGGAAAGGATCCGCTGCTGTTGTCCGCCGAGCCGTTTGCGTTCTGGGCGATTGAGACGGCGGGGGAGTTTCCGTTGAAGCACCCGGCGATCGTCACCGCGCCGGACATCACGCCGTATTACTTGAGAAAGGTCCGCATCCTGAATGGGCTGCACTCCGCGCTGGTCTGCCATGCGATGCCGATGGGCATCGAGACGGTTCGCGAGGCGGTGGAGCATCCAGAGGTGGGGCCGTGGTTGGAGCGATTGCTCGTGGAAGAGATCGTCCCGGTTTTGGAGGGGCGGGTGGATGATCCGATCGGCTTCGGGCGCGCGACGCTGGATCGCTTCCGCAATCCCTTCCTGGAACACAAGCTCTCGGCCATCGCGCTCAATCATGAGGCGAAAGTGAAGGTGAGGCTGCTGCCGACCTACGAGGAGTATCGTAGCAAGTTCGGCAGAGAGCCGGAGCTTCTGTCGAAGCTTCTTGGGAAATCCCAATAAACGAACAGGCCTGTCTCGGCGAATTCGTCACTGAGCCTCATTGTCGGACATCAAGTCGTCCTCAGTTCCCCATTTCTGGTCAGGGCCCCTGGATAAGGCGATGGCCGATCTATCGAAGTCCACCTGCTTCCCGCGAAATGAGAGTGTGATCGCTGTCTTTCCAGGTGGTCGGAGGATGACTCGCACTGGATTGCCCCAGGCATCATAAATTCCCTCGGCTTTGTTCCCGGAGGAGTAAACGATCCCCCCTTGCTCCTTGTGTTTGGTATTTCGCCCGGTAAGGAAAACGATCTGGCGCGGGTTTTGCATATCACTCTGTGCCCCTTGCTCTTTGCCCAAGAGGACAGTGATCAATTTGACGGCTTCCGGGCCTTCCATTTCGAAATCCAACGCGGAGGCCTTGGGGAGTCTTCCATATTCGCTTTCGAAGCGTTCGATCGCCTGAGCGAGAACTGGGAGATCGGTGAGGGTAGGATCGATTCGAGGTATCCTTGATGCCACGAAGACGATAGCCGATACCGCGATGACGCAGACAATCAAGACGCTCACAATCGCCTGTTTCTGAATGCTGCATCCGTTGTTCGTACCTTCTTTCATCGTCAGTCGAGTCCCTATGCAAATCCATAGCCGAAAACCTCGCTTTGCCCGCAAGATTCTCCATCCCGATGAGTAAAATGCATCCCGCTGTCATGGGTGCAAGCCATCACCCCATCGCGGCATTGCCAAAAAATCTCCATTCGCTTCACTCGCATCCGATGAAACCCGTCGCTCTTCTTTTTCTTCTCCCTGCTCTGGCCTTCGCCCATCCTGATCATGGCACTGAGCCGGGCAAGGAGGTCGATGCTCCCGTGCACACTGGCAATGGCGCGTGGTCGTATGAGGCCATTCCGCATTGGGGCGAGCTGCCGGATGGCAAGAACCTGGGGCCGCTTCATGGCGGCGTAGTGATCGATCCGAAGACCGGGCTCATTTACGTTTCCACCGATGCCCCGCACGGCATTCTCGTGTATCAGCCGGACGGGAAGCTGGAGAAGACCATAGCACCGGAGTGCTCGGGTTTCCATGCGATGGCGGTGCGTGAGGAAGGTGGCAAGACCGTGATCTACGGTGCCCAGCTTACCGGTCCGAAGCCGCTGCGCGTGTGCAAGATCGATACCGAGGGCAAGATCCTGCTCGAGATTTCCAAGGAGACCGCCGGTGACGTGCAGGGCGGTTGGAATGGTCTGACCGCGGTGACCGTGGCGCCAGACGGCGATATCTTCTGCTCGATGGGCTACGGCGCGCAGTTCATCCACAAGTTCGATGCCAAGGGGAAGCGCATCAAAACCTTCGGCGGGAAGGGGAATGGCGACGGGCAGACGAGCTGCAGCCACGGGATGGCGATCGACACCCGCTTCGGTGAACCGCGGTTGCTGGTCTGCGACCGTGAAAACCGCCGGATTGTCCATTTCGACCTCGATGGGAAATGGATCGGCGTCTACGCGACGAACCTGCGACGGCCGTGCACTGTTTCCATCCTCGGTGACTTCTGCGCGGTGGCCGAGCTGGAAGCGCGGGTGACCATTCTCGACAAGACCGGCACGCCGGTCGCCTTCCTCGGTGACAATCCGGACAAGAAGCAGTGGGCGACCAACCAAGTCCCGTTCGACCAACTGAAGCCGGGCATTTTCAGCGCCCCGCACGGCCTGACGTTCGACAAGGACGGCAATCTCTACGTGCAGGATTGGAATGTCAGTGGCCGGGTGACGAAGTTGAAGAAGCTCTGAGCCAAGGCAGGAGAATGCTTTGAATCCTCAGGCCGGGGTCGATGGATCCCGGCCTCTTTGTGTCTGGAGGTCTATCTGGAAGCCGCTGGAACAGGTTTGTCCCGTGAGGTGGTCAGAAATGCGCGTGTCGCATTTCTACCATGAATTTGTCACGGGATACTGCCCCGCTTGCGGCTTGCCAGAGGGGTTTCGCGCCCTACCCTGCGCCCCCTGTCCGACATCCTAGAACGCCAATGAATACCGCCATCCTCTCCCAAGCCGCGACCCAAGCCCGCGGCCTCGCCATGGACGCCGTCCATGCTTGCAACTCCGGCCACCTGGGCCTGCCGCTCGGCTGCGCGGAGATCGGTGCCGTCCTTTACAGCGGCGCACTCCGCCAGAATCCGGACGCTCCGAAATGGCTCAACCGCGACCGTTTCATCCTCTCCGCCGGCCACGGCTCGATGTTCCTCTACACGTGGCTCCACCTCTCCGGCTACGCACTACCGCTGGATGAGCTGAAGCGCTTCCGCCAGCTCGGCTCCCACACCCCGGGTCACCCGGAGTCCTTCGAAACCGTCGGTGTTGAAGCAACCACGGGCCCGCTCGGCCAGGGCATCGGCAATGCGGTCGGCTTCGCCCTTTCCGGCAAGCGCGCCGCGGCGAAGTTCAACACCGCCGACCACGTCATCTTCGACCAGCACGTCTTCGCCCTGCACGGCGACGGCTGCCTTCAGGAAGGCGTCGCGAAGGAAGCGATCGCCTTCGCCGGCCACGTGGGCCTCGATAACCTGATCCTCATTTACGATTCCAATGACGTCACCCTCGACGCCATGGCCGTGAAGACCCAGGGCGAGGATGCGGAGGCTTATTTCAAGTCCCAGCAGTGGGATGCCGTGACCATCGACGGCCACGACTTCGCCTCCATCGCCGCCGCGATCGAGAAGGCGAAGATCGACAAGAACGGCCGCCCGAAGGTCATCATCGCCAAGACCCTGATCGGAAAGGGCATCCCGCAGGTCGCCGGCACTGCCGCGGCGCACGGTGAAGGCGGCGCGAAGTTCATCGATGAAGCCCGCGCGACCCTCGGCCTGCCAGCTGACCAGCACTTCTACGTCTCCTACGAAGTCTACGCCCACTTCGCCGCCGTGAAGGCCGAGTCGAAGAAGGGTTACGATGCGTGGAAGGCTACCTTCGACGCGTGGACTGCCGCGAACCCGGAACTCGCCGCCGAGCTGAATGGCTCCGTGCCGAGCGATCTTTCCTCGAAGATCCCGGCCTTCGCCGCCGACTACAAGGACGCGACCCGCGGCGCGGGTGGCGTGGTGGTGCAGGCGCTGGCCAAGGCCGTGCCGCAGTTCATCACCGGTTCGGCTGACCTTTACGGCTCGACCAAGAACTACATCAAGGATGGCGGCGACTTCTCCGCTGAGAACCCCGGCGGCCGCAATATTTGGTTCGGCATCCGCGAGCACGCGATGGGCGCCATCTGCAATGGCATCGCTTATGACGGCCTCTTCCGTGCGTCCGGCGCGACCTTCATGGTCTTCGCCGACTACGTCCGCCCGTCGATCCGCCTTGCCGCGCTTTCGAAGCTGCCGGTGACCTACATCTTCACCCACGACTCCGTGGGTGTCGGCGAAGACGGCCCGACCCACCAGCCGGTGGAAACCGTCAGCGGCCTGCGCGTGATCCCGAATCTCGACGTGATCCGCCCGGCCGATGCCGAGGAGACCGCCGGTGCGTTCGTCGCCTCGCAGCTCCGCAACGATGGCCCTACGATGCTCAGCCTGACCCGCCAAGCGGTGCCGCTCATGAACGAGCTGTCCGTCGAAGAGCGTCGCGAAGGCGTGCTCAAGGGTGCCTACATCGCGAAGAAGGAAACCGGCGACCTGAAGCTCATCCTCATGGGCTCCGGCTCCGAGCTGCAGCACGCGATCGCTGCCGCGGCTGAACTCGGGGACGGCGTCCGCGTCGTTTCCGTCCCGTGCTTCGAGCGCTTCGACCGCCAGGGTGCCGACTACAAGGAAAGCGTGCTTCCCGCCGCGGTCACCAAGCGCATCGCCATCGAAGCCGGTGTCTCCGACCTGTGGTGGAAGTATGTCGGCCTCGGCGGCAAGGTGCTCGGCATCGACCGCTTCGGCATCAGCGCCCCGGGCAATACGGTGATGAAGGAACTTGGCATGACCAAGGACCACGTCGTCGCCGCGGCGAAGGCGCTGTAATCCGGCCTGTTTTTGATCAAAGCGCGCTCTCCTCGCGGGGAGCGCGCTTTTTTCGTGTCGCAGACGGCCGCCACAAGGGGGCCGGAACGAGGGTTTGCCTCCGATTCTTCCGTGGGGCAAAATGTCAGCATGCGCCGAGTATTGGGACTGCTGCTGATACCGGGATTGGTCTGCGCGGAGCGGATCAATCAGGAGGGGCGCATCCTTGGCGACGTCCCCACGGTGACTCAATCCGTGCTCTTCAATACCCCGCAGGCGGACGCCGTGGTGTCCGCGATGCAGATCATGCCGCGGGACAATCCTTGGAATGAGGATATCTCCACTCGGCCGGTGCTTTCGAATAGTCCGCAGATGATCACGAAGATCGGCAGCGAGTTGGCCTCGGACCGGCAGAATTTGCGCCTGTTCGAGGAGATGAACTACGTGCTGGTTCCCGAGTCGCAGCCGAAGATCCCGATTTCCTTTTTCGAGTATGACGATGAGTCGGATCTCGACGGCGGCACTATTCCGGTCGGGCTCTATCCGATTCCCACGAACCTGCCGGTGGAAACCTGGCCGACGGGGACCGGCAGCATGACGCTGGAGGATTGGCAGGCGGATGATGATGATAGCGACCGCCATTCCATCACCGTGAAGCCGGGCTCCGGGTTCATCTGGGAGACGTGGATGACCAAGCGGATCGGGACTTCATGGGAAGCGGCGAACGGCGCGAAATTTTCCCTGAATTCGAATGCCCTTCGACCCGCCGGTTGGACCTCTGGTGATGCGGCGGGCTTGCCGATGTTTCCGGCGCTGGTGCGCTACGACGAGTGCCAGCGCGGGATGGTCGAGCACGCCATGCGGATCGTGGTGGCGCACACCCGGCGTGCCTATATTTATCCTGCGACCCATCACGCTTCCAAACCAGACACGACCGACGCCAACACACCCGCGATGGGCCAGCGGCTGCGTTTGAAGGCGGACTTCGTGATCCCCACGAGCTGGACGATCCAAGAGAAAGCAGTGGCGCTCGGGCTGAAGAAATACGGTGCCTTTGTGGCGGACAATGGCGGTTTCTTTTCGATCTCGATCACGCCGGACGATCGCTATCCCTCGGGCTGCTTCAACCATTTGAAGACTCTCTTGGTCACCAACTTCGAGGTGATCCAGACGACCGGTGCCACCGAAGGTCCTCGCTCGGCCGGGACGCTTACCGCGAATGCCGGTCCCGACGTCAGCGTGACAACGGGGAGCAATGCCAACCTTAGTGGCGTAGTCACCAGCACCTTGGTGTCGACGGTGCAGTGGAAGCTCTACTCCGGGCCTGCCACGGTCACCTTTGGAAACGCGAGCCAGGCGATCACGACAGCGACCTTTCCCGTGCCCGGCACCTACACGCTCATGCTGAGCGCGAAGGATGGCGTTCACACCCCGGCTTATGACGCGGTGAAGGTCGAGGTGACCTTGCCAGTGACCGTGACGCGCGTGGGCGGCGACATCCGTGTCTCATTCCCAAGCGTGAGCGGCCACAATTACCGCGTGGAACGGAGCGGTGATCTCAGTGCGTGGCAAGCGGTGGGCGCGAATGTTCCGGGAACAGGGGGCATGCTCCAGGTGACCCATACGGGAGCGTCGGGGGCCAAGCAGTTCTACCGGGTGGTGGTGCTGGATTGAGGTCGTGGAGGATCTCCACTTGATCACACGCATTTCAATCGCTCCCATCGTCTGGCTTCATGGAACTCGACCAGTCTGATCTCGCCGGCCGCTTCATTCGATGGTGTCGCAAAGGCGGTGCATCGGAGTCTGAAGCGGAAGAGCTTTGGTCGGCTCTTTCAGCGCTCTATCAGGAGCCTCACCGCCACTATCACAACCTGACCCACATCGCCGCGTCGCTGGCGGAACTCGATGCCACGGAAGAGGGGGCTTCCGCGCTGGAAGGCGCGATTTGGTTTCACGACGTGATCTATGACCCGACGCGATCGGACAACGAGGAAGCCAGTATCGTCTGGTTCGACGAGGCCACTGCGGAGTGGCTGGCATCAGAGGAAAGGAGCCCCATTTTCCGATTGATCTCCGCCACCGACTTCCGTTTGCCGCGTTCAGATAATGAAGGTGAGGCGCTGATGGCGGACATCGACCTCGCCATCCTTTCGGCGGACTGGGTGGTCTACGATGCCTATCGTAGGGCCGTGCGACGTGAGTACGCGCATGTGCCGGACGAGGCGTTTCGCGCCGGACGTGCGAAGGTAATGGCGTCCTTTTTGGAGAAGCCCATCTACCGCACGCCTCACTTTATTCCTCGCGAGGAAAAAGCGCGCGAAAACATCTCCAGAGAACTCGATTTGCTGGCCTCGGGTGGGCAGCTCGATGGATGATCCTCACTATCGGCTTGCACACTGCCGCGAATGGACGACATCGGAAGCCATGGAACTAGACTTGCTAGGCACCCACGCAGACCGCGCTTATCCGATTCTCGCCGGGCTGGTGGTGCCGCGGCCGATTGCTTGGGTTACGACGCTGCATGAGAACGGGACCGTCAATGTGGCGCCGTTTTCGTTCTTCAACGTCTTCGGCGATGATCCGCCGCTGGTGATTTTCGCGCCGGGTGATCGAGAGGATGGCACGCCGAAGGACAGCGCCCGGAATGCGAAGCGGACGGGGGAGTTCGTGGTGCACCTGGTGGATGAAAGCCTTGCCGAGGTGATGAACCGCACGTCCGCGCCGCATCCTGCCGGTGTGAGTGAAGCGGAGCATGAGGGGCTGACGCTGGTGGCTTCCTCGGTAGTGGCTGTGCCGCGCATTGCTGCGGCTCCGGCTTCACTGGAGTGCAAGGTTCACTCGATTCAGGAGATCGGCTCGAACCGGTTGGTGCTTGGAATTGTCCATCGGGTTCACGTGAGGAACGAGCTGATCGATGCGGAGAAGCTCCGGATTCGGCAGGAGGTGTATCATCCCATTGGCCGGATGGCGGTGCCGGACTGGTACTGCCACACAGCGGATTTGTTCGAGATGACGAGGCCGCGGTCCTTGTGATTCGTGGACGGAACGCCCACGCTCCTTAGGGCCCTATCAGAGCGCAGCCTTCGCGTAGCTGTCGAACACGTGCAGACCGGTTTCTTGTTCGGCGTTAGCCTGTGAATGTGCTCGCACAATCATCGAGATGAGCAGGGCAACGAGCAGGGCGATCAACACGTGATCGATGCTGATGCCGGCGAAATTCTTTTGCTTCGATTTCATGACCCTTGGCGATCGAGGGGTTTGATGAATGAGGGAGGAACCTTTGCTTCGTCCTTTTTCTATTCAACGAATGGGAATCCGTGAATGGGACTTTCGGTGCAATCGGAAGCGGGGGCCGCGCGCGCCGCATCCGACTTTGGTCGGAAGCGAACGGCG